>JAILMS010000088.1 GCA_024692385.1 Prevotella sp.
CCGCGATACCAACCAATATACTGATAGGGCTCCTGTGTGCCAGTCATCTTCGTATTGCTGTTGTGCATACTGGCAAAGAGCGTCTCGTCAGCACTCTTATAGTAATAGTAGTTACCATCGAAGCGCAGGCTGGTGCTCAGCGCCTTGAACTGTTTGAAGTCTACTATCCATTCTAATCCGTAGCGGTCGAGTGGTGAAGCGTTGATATAGCGTGTGTTCGTCTGATAGAAACGGCGTGTGTTATACAGCTTGTTGCCATTCTGGTCAACATCCAGGCGTATAGGGCTATTGGCACCTGTCGCATCGCTGATGGTGACGATACCCTGTTGGTCGATGGTATAGATGCGATTGGCAGAAGGAATGCTGACATTCTCTAAAGTTGCCACAGGCGTGTAGTTGTAGCTGAATGGCGTATAGACTGTGCTGGCCATATAGGCATTGTGGGTGCGCTGATGGAAGGCTGATAGCGATATGCGCGTACCCTTAATGTTCATCTCTACGCCAAGGTCTGTCTGATTCGTATATTGCCAGCGCAGGTCTGGGTTGTATACCGCTTTTGAAGGACGACTATACCAGGCACTGATGGTCGTGTTGTCGGCTGTAGACTGTGAGCGGAATACCTCTGTGTCGTAATACGATGGAGTGGGGTATAATATCTGGAATGAAGGCAGTTTGATACTCTTGCCCCATCCTGCATGCACCACGAGGTCGCTAATATGCTGTCTGCGACGATTCTGCCAGAAGATATAACGGCCGTTGAAGCGTGGCGATAACGAACTGACTGTACCATAGTCAGAACCGCTAATCATGGTAATGTCATCACGTAGACCTGCTGTCAACTCCATCTTCGATAGCTTGCCAGTCTTTACGGTAACCTTCTCTTCAGCATACAGAGCGATGTTGTTCAGTGTGGGTTGGTCATCATGACGGAACTCACGCCATGTAGGTGCATAGCGCATATCATCATAATAGGTGCCACGACCATTGTTACGACTACCAGTATATTCTGCACCCACCATCATGCGACTCATCACCTCTCCGAAACGTCGTGTCCAGTCACCCTTCAGGCGTAGCGACCAGTTCATGGGTTTTGACTCTGAGAACTGCTTGACGTGCCAGTAACCTGTAGGACCAAGAATCACTGGAGCGTCAGGATTCGTATTGTAGTCGGTAGCAATATAGTAGCCCTCGTTCATGGCGTGGATATAGGCCAATGTGGTAGCACTATTAGTATGGGTATAGCTCTCTGAGGTACGATCTGATGTGGAGAATGCACCACGCAGCGAGAGGTTGGTAATCCATCGTTTGTTGAGCAGCCAGTTCAACTCGAAGTGGGCGCGCAGGGCATTGTCGCGCGATTTGCTATAGTCTTCGATTTCATTGTCAGGGTCTGCTTCCGCATTATATCCGCCAACGTTACCCGTCAAACCAATATTCAGCGTCAGTGGTGTCGTCTCGCGCATAAAGATGTTCATGTAGTGAAGCGACAAGATGTTGCGCTGATAGGCGGTGTAGGGTGATGCAATGTCGCTGAAAGAGCGTGCATGCTCTATTGAGGCGTTGAGAATACCACGCTGGGGACCCAGGTCGAATCCTTTGTTCAGTGCTATCTGCTTGGTGTGCTGGTTCATCTTTCCCTCTACGATGAAGGGCGACTTACCCTTGCGGGTGTTGACTTTGACAACACCATTCGACAGGTCACCATATTCTACTGAGGGGATGCCGGTAACAATCTCTACCGATTCGATGTTCGATGCACTGATACTGCGTGTTGATGCACCAGCGGTCTCACCAGCTGCGGCATTGTTGTCTAAGCGTATGCCGTCAACTTCTATAGCTGTACCAAATGAGGCATTGCCACCTTCTTGTGTGCCACTGCGTAGCGCCATACGTGTGTCGTTCATCAGCGTTGAGTTGATGGTCTTACCACCAGGCAGTAGTGTAGACAGGTCGCTGACACTGACAATCTGCTGGTTGTCAAGTGCTGTGCGGTCAATGGTGTAGCTGGTGGTCGACTCGTTGTTCTTGCGCTGGGCAGTAACGGTTACCTCGTCAAGCTTCAGTGTTTCCTGCTTCAGTGTGATGCGCAGTCGTGGAATGTTCTTTGTGATGTCGAGTGCCAGTTGGCGAGTGGCATAGCCGAGGCACTGTATGGTCAGTGTCGCTTTGCCTACGGGTATGTTTTTCATGTTGAACGTACCGTCATCGCCAGTGATGGCCCAGTATCCATTCTCTTTCATCAGAATGGTAGCAAAGGCAATGGGCTTTTGCGTATCGTCATCTATGATTCGGCCTGCAATTGTAACCTGCTGAGCCAGCGCTGTTGCCAGCCCAAATCCTATCAAGAGAAGTAAGAGGATAATCCTTTTGTGCATAGTCTGTATTATTGGCTGCAAAATTACGAATATTTTGCTAATTTTCCAATACCTAACAATAGGTATCTATGCAAATAATTCTTAATTAATAGGTTATTATTGCATACAATTTATTACCTTTGCCCAGAAAATCACATTTATACATATGAGAAGATTAGTAACAGTAGCAATGCTATTTATGACGACTGTGGTTTTGTTTGCCCAGCCGTTGACAAAAGATCCAGTTTTCAGGACAGGTAAATTAAAGAACGGTTTAACTTATTATCTCCGTCATAATGCCAAAGAACCTCAAATGGCAGATTTCTATATCGCCCAGCGTGTAGGTTCTATTCAGGAGGAACCCCGTCAGCGTGGTTTGGCACACTTCTTGGAACACATGGCTTTCAATGGTACTAAGCACTTCCCTGGTAAGGGGAAGCAGTTGGGTATTGTGCCCTGGTGTGAGAGCATCGGTGTGAAGTTTGGTGCCAACCTCAATGCCTATACCAGCGTGGAGCAGACGGTGTACAACATATCTTCAGTGCCTCTGAAGCGTGAGGGAATTATCGACTCTTGTCTTTTGATTCTGAACGACTGGAGTCACTATCTGTTGTTGGAAGACAAGGAGATTGACAAGGAGCGTGGCGTTATCCATGAGGAATGGCGCACACGTCGTGCCGGTAAGGCTGTAGCTCGACTGCAGGAATTGGCTATGCCTAAGATATATAAAGGCACAAAGTACGAAGACTGTATGCCTATCGGTTCGATGGATATCGTTGACAACTTCCTTTATCAGGATTTGCGCGACTACTACCACAAGTGGTATCGTCCCGACTTGCAGGCTATCATCATTGTTGGTGACATTGATGTGGATAAGATGGAGAAGAAGGTGAAGAAACTCTTCTCTAAGATTCCTATGCCTAAGAATGCCGCTAAGCGTGAGATTTATCCCGTGAACGATAATGAGAAGATGATTGTGGATATCGAGAAGGATGCTGAGCAGCCCATCGTGCTATGTCATCTCTATCAGAAGCGTGATGCTACTCCCGACGATCAGAAGAACGATGCCAAGTATCTGCGTGGCAGCTATATTGACGACCTGATTGGTAATATGCTCAACGACCGCTTGGCAGAGGTGCGTATGCAGGCTAATCCTCCCTATCAGAGTGCCACAGGTCGCGCATCAAACTTCTTCTTGAGCCGTACGAAAGAGGCCTTCACAATGGCTGTCGGCTGTTCAGAGAATAATGTGCTTGGCGGACTGATATCTGCTATCGGTGTGGCTGAGCGTGCTCGTCAGCATGGCTTTACTGCTACCGAGCTGGAGCGTGCTAAGAGTCTGAAGCTGAATCACGATGAGCGCAAATACCGTGAGCGTGATGATCGTAAGAACTCTAAGTTCGTTACAGCATGTGTCCAGAACTTCCTGAATGGTGAGCCATTGATTTCTATTGATGACCAGTTAGCACTGACTCGTCGTTTTGATAAAGAAGTAACGCTTGAAGAGGTTAATCAGGCCGTTCGTGAACTGATTACCGACAAGAATCAGGTTGCTATTATCTATGCTCCTGACAAGGAAGGACTGGTATTGCCTACTGAGAAGCAGATTGAGAATGTTATCACGACAGCCCAGCAGTTGCCTTATGCTCCTTATCCAGAGCTGAAACTGGCTGAGCACCTCATTGAGAATCTGCCTCAGCCTGGCTCTATTGTTGCAGAGAAAGCCTATAAGCATGATTTCAAGGAGTGGACACTGTCGAATGGCATGAAGGTCTATGTAAAGAAGACTGACTACAGTGCTGATGCCGTTTCTATGCGCATGCAGGCTGATGGCGGTACCTCTGTATTTGGCGATGAGGACATTCCTAACTTCTCCTTTATTAATAGTGCTATCACTGACGCTGGTGTTGGTCAGTTTAATGCCACCAACTTGCGCCGCATGCTTTCTGGAAAGTCTGTCCGTGTACAGCCATCTATCAGCTCGCGCAATCAGGTTATCAGTGGTGGCGTGTCACGGAAGGATATGCCCACCATGTTTGAGTTGGCTTATCTCTACTTCACCCAGCCGCGTCGTGATACAGTGACGTTTGCCAGCCTGTTGAGTCGCAGTCGTGGCATCTTGGTGAATCGTAATGCGTCACCCAAGGTAGACTATAACGACTCTATCCGTGCCGTGCTCTATGATCACCATCCTCGTATTCAGCCAACAACGCTGGAAACTCTCGAGAAGGTAGACTACGACCGTGTGCTGGAAATCTATCGTCACTGTTTCTCTGATGCCTCTAACTTCAAGACGGTGATTATCGGTAACTATGACGAACAGCAGTTGCGCCAGCTGGTATGTCAGTATCTGGCTACGCTGCCATCTACTCACAAGCAGGAGCAGGTTGTCAAAGAGAATGTACCACAAATCGTGAAGGGCTCTACTGTATGTCGCTTCAGCAAGAAGATGGCCACTCCATTGGCTAATGTCAGCATCTATTATACTGCCGATGTTCCGTTTACTCCGCAGAGCGACCTGGAACTCGACTTCCTGAAGCGTTGCCTCTCTATCGCTTATACTGATTCAGTACGTGAGGAGAAGGGCGGTACCTATGGTGTCAGTGTAGACTTTGATCTGACTAAGGATGATACCCCCAATGCTTTCCTGCGTATCTCATACAATGCTGATCCTAAGCGCTATGAGGAACTGAATCCAATCATCTATCAGCAGTTGCGTAATATTGCTGAGCAGGGACCTGTTGCCAGCAGTGTGGATAAGGTAAAGAAGTATCTGGTAAAACAATATCAGCAGGCTGCCATCACCAATGATTATTGGAGCTACATTATCTGGCATGAGCTGGATGATGACGCTGACTTCGATAAGAACTACTGTGAGATGGTAGAGGCGATGACACCTCAACAAATTCAGCGTATGGCACAATATTTGTTGGATGCTAAGCGTTGTGTAGAGGTAACCATGTTGTCAGAATAACCCTAACTAAACAATAACAAATATGAAAAAACTATTTTTAGCGCTACTGGCTGTAACAGCCTTATGGGCTTGTGAGAAAGCTACCACGCCTATCAACTATCGTGGACTGGCATTGACGCTACCAGTCAACCAGTTTGTTGACTCTATGATTGCTCGCGGCTTTGCCGTTGACTCAGCAGCATCAGACAGTGGTAGCACGATTGTTCTGGCATCACCTGCTGAGCACTATCGTGTGCTGGCAGCCTTTAAAGGCGAGAAGCTGATGGCTATTCAGGAAACTTACAATCTGTCTACCAACGACAGCACACGCGAGATGTGGCAGGAGTTGCGTGACGGCTTGGAGAAAGAGCTGAATGCATGGCCTGATTGCCCTGTTCTCAAGGAAGACCATAAGGAAGCTAACTTTGATACGGGTGATGGTCTGATTTCCGTTCTTCTGGAAAATACCTATACGCCAACACTCACCGTACGGTATACACCGAAAGCAAAGCAATAATAATAAAAGGAAAAGCGACCAGAAATGGTCGCTTTTTTTGTGGGTGCGCCTGACAGGACTCGAACCTGCACGTCGCGAGACACTAGATCCTAAGTCTAGCGCGTCTACCAATTCCGCCACAGGCGCTAATTGACGATTTGTCAATCCCCTATTAAGGATTTGTAGGAAAGGGTTTCGCTGATTTGCGGATGCAAAGGTAATGCTTTTTGCCGAATTCGCCAAATTATTTGACTAAAAGTTGGCGAGCCGCTTCGATGATATCGTCGCGACGACCTTCGTCAATGTTGATATCGTAGCTGAGATCGACTGCTACATCAGGGCTAATGCCGAATTCTGTTTGCTGTTTATCTTTGTCGTATATAGGACAAGCAGAGAAACGAACGGTCCATCCGTTGGGCAGACTATTATTCATGGGCATTCCACTGCCACCTCCAGTATTGTCGCCAACGAGTGTGACGTTGGGCAGACAATGCATCCATACTGCAAAGGAGTTGGCAGCACTGAATACGCTACGGTTGGTCAGTACGCAGACTTTCTTGTACCAGCGGAGATTGCTGGATGGCTCCAGATACATTTCCTTCATTTCTGAGAAGTCGTTATGGCCCGTTCCTGTCTTGTGCTGCATATAGCCCACCAGTGTCTTCTCATGAACGAAGCGTCCTGCCAGTCGCTCTGCATTTGTCAGATTGCCACCTCCGTTATCACGAATGTCAATAATGAGTCCTCTGCATAGTAGCAGATAAGAGAGCGCTTCGTCGAGGTTGCCCTCGCCAACAGCTGATTCGAAGGAAGGATAACGGATATAGCCGATGTTGTCGTCTAATACGCGATAGCGCATTCCGCTGGCTATCTTATAGTCTGTCCCAAGATACTTGTCTATGAGTAAATCGTCGCAGTTCTTTGGATAGTCCTCCTGCCACTTCCAATAGCGACCGTAGTCCATTGAACTTGACAGGTTGACGTGGCCGTCGCGCAGTTCGCTCAACATGTCGCATAGCACCTCAAAGAGTTGGGTGGTGTTCATGTTGTCATTTACGCGTACCTTATATTTGGCATAGACGTCGTTCCAGTCCAACCCATATTTTTTCTGCTTGTAGTCAAAGAAGCAGTAGTGCTCATCGAGTATCTTCCAGAGCGCCTCGAAGTTACCGGTAGGCGTATCCTCACGCTCCTCGATATCCACGCAGGATGCCAAAGATACCAGTGATAGTAGAGTTACCAGATAGACAATTACTTTCTTCATAGGCCATGAGGAGTGATGCTGAATCGCTTGGTGATACCTATCAGGAAACGGTGAGTCCAGACATGCTGGCGGATGTTGTTCACCTTCGACTGCTGGAGATTGCCCAGATAGCCGATGCGGAGAGTTATCTTGCGGGTGATGGCAGCGTCGAGTGTCAGCTGTTGGCGCCATTCTGGAGCGCAGACAAAGGTGGTGGGTACTACATTATGGTCGTAGTCGCCACGACTGAATATTTCGTAGTATGATTGTCCGTAGTTGGGTGAGAACTGGATGCCAGCCAGTGGCAGGTTCACCTCGTAGCGTGCTACTATCTGCTTATTGAATAGTTGGAAGCGATAGCTGGCAACGCCTGTTGGCATCATGTTCAGATGAGCTCGCGCCTGTGCTGGATTGTTGCCGTTAGAGGTGTTGTAGATAAATCCTAATGAGGCATTCACCAGTCCTCCAGCTTGCAGGCTGAGCGCTCCGTCTAAGAGCTGCCAGCGATACAGCTTGCCCCAATAGAAGTTGTAGGCACCTTCCAACTCATGTTGGGCATTCCTGCTTTTACATGATGACAGGTTGGCTTCGTGCTCCATCAGTGTTGACCAGCGACAGTTTTCCTTCTGTCGCTCAATGGTTGATAGGAAACTGATACCCGTACCCTTGAAGTGCTCGTCAGAGAGATAGGTGTCAAGGATATTGGTACCGCCAATTCCTATCATCGTGCTGCGTGTAATCACCTTTGGGCTATTGGCAGTCTGCTCTTGGCTATTGGCAGGAATTGCCAAAAGCCAGAAGCTAAAAGCCAGAAGCCAAATATGATTAATTCTCATCATCAGGGAATAGTCTCAGTTGTCCGGTCATCTCGTCAAGCACCTGTTGCTGGCTCTTGCCTGCATCGGGGTCCAGATTCTCTTCTTCCTCCTCTGTCTCCTCTTCCTCACTGGGAGGTTCAGGGAAACGCAGAGGCTCCAGCTCTTCGATAGATGCTATCTGCCAGGTGGTGAGTCGCTTACCCTTGGCCTTGAAGCCCTTAACGGCAATGAACTGCTCTACGTCAATCTCTTCGCTACCACGGAAGGCATCGTTGCCACCATAGGTTACTTGCAGACGTGGGTAGACTGTATCTGTCAGCAGCAGCTGTCGTGAATTGATATTCTCGCCAATGTAGCTCTGCTTGCGCTTGGTAGCCTCCATCTGGAAGCGCTTCAGGTAAGGATAGCCTTGGTTGTCGGCATCGTAGAGCACACAGCTCCACACCTTCTCTGGCTCGAATTTCTCTATGCGCTGGATGTTGTCCTCAAAGTGTACGTTGGGGTCGAAGCCCGACAGGTAGTATTCGCCATTATTCAGAATTACGAGGATGCTGTCGTCGTCGAAGAACTCGCCCAGCAAGCGTCCGTGTTCGTCGTAGTTCAGACGGTTTACGTCTGGGTCGTACCACACCTTGCGACCGCCCAGCGTAGAGTGTCCGTGACTCTTCAGACCAATGCGGTGTACCTGATATTTTGTTAGCAGGTTACCCTTGGCAGCACGTCCCTTGATAAGTACTTCCGAGAAGTCCTTGTCGAAGAATATCTTTTTCAGCTTAGGTGCTGGGTCGAGTGTTACCTTGATGACCTCTGCCTCACCATTGGGGTTGGCGGTGAAGTATACCACGCGCGAACCTTCTGTTCCTGCTGTCAGGTCGTATTCACGGTCACGGGTGATGGCTGCCACGTTGAAGCGCTTGATATAATAGTAGCCCTTGCGACCATCACGATATACGGCATTGTAGATGGTGCGCTGGTCGTTCTTCTTGAACACGCTGAGCCACATCACATTCTTGCCTACAAACAGCTTCTCGGCTACGCGAACTACCTTGAACTTACCATCCTTGTAGAAGATGATGATGTCGTCGATGTCCGAGCAGTTGCAGACAAACTCGTCCTTCTTCAGTCCTGTACCGATGAAGCCGTCCTGGCGGTTGATATACAACTTCTGGTTAGCCTCGACAACCTTGGTAGCCTCAATGGTGTCGAAGTTGCGAATCTCCGTCAGTCGTGGATGTTCCTTACCGTATTTGTCTTTCAGGAACTGGAACCACTGGGCTGTCACCTCTGTCAGGTTAGCCAGATCGCGGTCTATCTCATCAATCTCCGCCTTGATGCGCGCCATCAGTTCGTCAGCCTTGTCCTTGTTGAACTTCAGGATGCGCTGCATCTTGATTTCCAACAGTTTCAGGATGTCGTCCTTGGTAACCTCGCGCACCATCTGCGGATAGTAGGGAGTCAGTCGCTCGTCGATGTGTTCGCAGACAGCATCGATGGTGGGCGCCTGTTCGAATTTCTTATCCTTATAGATACGCTCCTCTATGAATATCTTCTCCAGTGAATAGAAGTGCAACTGCTCCAGCAGTTCGCCCTTGCGAATCTCCAACTCCTGACGTATCAGGTCCTTGGTACGCTCTGTCGAGTGGCGCAGCACGTCGCTCACCGTCAGGAACTGAGGCTTGTTGTCCTCAATGACACAGCAGTTGGGCGATATGTTGATTTCGCAGTCAGAGAAGGCATACAGCGCATCGAGTGTCTTGTCTGATGATACGCCTGGTGCCAGCTGCAC
>JAILMS010000094.1 GCA_024692385.1 Prevotella sp.
GCCATCAGATATTGATACCGTAGTTCTGCTTTACCTCACTCATCACAAAGGTACTCTCTATAGCACCTACATGGTCGATATCGCCCAACTTGGTGAGTACAAACTCCTGATACTGTTTCATATCGCGCGCGCGTACTTTTAATAAATAGTCGTACGAACCAGAGGTGTTATAACACTCCGTTACCTCAGGGATGCGCTGGATGCGACGCACAAAAGCATCGGCTATCTCGTGGTTGATCTGCGTTAGCTTTACCTTACAGAACACCAATAAGCCTTGGTCCAGCTTCTCGGGGTCAAGGATAGCCACATACTTCTTGATAAAACCCTTTTTCTCCAATCGTTTTTGGCGCTCAAAAACGGGTGTCGGGGTCAGATGTACCGCATCAGCCAACTCTTTGGTGGTTAATTTCGCATTTTTTTGCAGCGTTTTCAGTATCTGCAGGTCGATTTCATCTAAGATTTCAGCCATATTATAGTGTTTTATTCTGTTGGAGGGGCTAAAAAACCCCATTTTTAGAACGTTTATCTTTCTACGCTGCAAATTTAGGTATTTATTCTGAATTACGCAAGAAATTTGGATGATATTTCTAAATACTGTAACTTTGCACCCAGAAAAAGAAACAAATAGTATTAACACATAAACACTAAAGAAAGGATAAGAATTATGGCACAGAAAAATTACCGTTTTGAGACACTGCAACTCCATGTAGGCCAGGAACAGGCTGACCCCGCAACTGACGCTCGTGCAGTGCCCATCTATCAGACCACCTCATATGTATTCCGTAACTCACAGCATGCTGCCGACCGCTTCGGTCTTCGTGACGCAGGCAACATCTATGGCCGACTGACCAACTCTACGCAGGGCGTGTTCGAGGATCGTGTCGCTGCCCTTGAAGGTGGTGTAGCCGGTCTGGCCGTAGCCTCTGGTGCTGCCGCTGTCACCTACGCACTGCAGAACATCGTTCAGGCTGGTGACCACATCGTTGCTGCCGACAACCTCTATGGTGGTTCATATAACCTGATTACCCATACCTTAGCCACACAAGGCATTACCAATACTATTATTAATGTCAACGACCTTGAAGCTCTTGAAGCCGCCATCAAACCCAACACAAAAGTAGTATATGCCGAGACCTTCGGCAACCCCAACTCTGATGTGCTCGACTTGGAAGGTGTAGCAGCAGTAGCCCACAAGCACGGCATCCCCTTCATCGTTGACAACACGTTTGGCACGCCGTATCTGATTCGTCCGTTGGAGCATGGTGCAGACATCGTCGTTCACTCTGCTACCAAGTTCCTCGGCGGTCACGGTACATCACTGGGCGGTGTCATCGTTGACGGTGGTAAGTTCGACTGGAAACAGAACGACAAGTTCCCCACTCTCGCTAAGCCCGACCCCTCGTATCACGGCATCGTCTTTGCCGACGCTGTAGGTGCTGCAGCCTACGTTACCCGCATCCGTGCCGTACTGCTGCGTGACACCGGTGCAGCCATCTCTCCATTCAACGCCTTCATCCTCTTACAGGGCGTAGAGACACTGAGTCTGCGCGTAGAGCGCCACGTAGAGAACGCGCTGAAGGTTGTCGACTTCCTCAGCAAGCACCCGAAGGTGGCAGCTGTTCATCATCCTGCCCTCGAGAATCACCATGACCACAAGCTCTACAAGAAGTATTTCCCCAACGGTGGTGGTAGCATCTTTACCTTTGAGGTGAAGGGTGGTCAGGAAGAGGCCTGGAAGTTTATCGATGCCCTGCAGATATTCTCACTGCTGGCAAACGTAGCCGACGTGAAGAGTCTGGTGATTCACCCCTACACCACCACTCACTCTCAGTTGAGCGAAAAGGAACTGGCTGAGCAGCACATCACGCCCGCTACCGTACGACTGAGCATCGGTACTGAGCATATCGACGACATCATCGATGACCTGGCACAGGCGCTGGAGAAAATTTAAATTGAGAAAATGAGAAATTGAGAAAATGAGAAATTGAGAAAATGAGAAAATGAGATAGTAATCTGCCAAACCATTCCATAGATTTGGCAGATTGCTTTAAATTTAGTATTTTTGCCCCATAAAAACCGAGAAGTATGAGAAAATACATCATAGCCGACAACCAGGAACTTACGCGCTTTGCGCTGGAAAGCCTGCTGCGCCAAGACGAAGAGAACGTCGTTTACAAAGTTTCCGACAAAGCCGGACTGGTGGCTCTGCTCAAAGAGCACGAGATTGCTGTGGTGTTTCTCGATTATACGCTGTTTGACTTCACAGACGAAGACCAGCTGCTCATCATTGCTGAGCGCTTCAATCTGTCTGACTGGATACTTATCAGCGACGACCTGACGCCACAGTTCATCCGCCGCGTAGTTTACTCCTCCCACCAGTTCAGCGTGGTATTCAAGGATGGTCCTTTGAATGAAGTGCGCGAGGCACTGAAATCCGTTGAGCGCCACACACGCTACCTCAGTCAGCGCGCGCTGGAGACGATTATTACGCAGCAACAGGGAGAAGACAAGACAGACAACATCCTCACACAGACAGAGACAGAGATTGTAAAAGCCATCGCCTTAGGAAAGACTACTAAGGAGATTGCTGCCGAACGATTCTCGAGCATCCACACAGTGACCACCCACCGCAAGAACATCTTCCGCAAGCTGGGAATTAACACAGCCCACGAAGCGGTGAAATATGCCCTGCGTGCTGGTCTGATAGATCCGTCAGAATTCTATATTTAAAACGTCGCTATTAGTCGGCGTATGCTTCCTCTCCGATTTGCTCACGAGCACCAATGGTCATCTTGCGCAAATCGTAGTAAGAGCCGTTATAGATATTAAAGTCAACATGGCCCTTGATGCCAGGCAGCCTGCCAGCATCCGTATGTTGCCAGAATTTCCATGGACCTTCATACTCTACTTCGTCCACATAATAGTGGGCTATCCAATAAGGATAACTATCGAAGATTGAGTCGTTTAAGTATCGCAGCTTAAACTTATAATACGTGTAAATGATGGGCTTCACGCCGTAGTAGTCTTCTACTATATCGAGCCATTCACGAACGCTGGCAACGAACTCTTCATCAGTCTGGTGGTTGGGCTTATGCTCTACATCCAATACGGGAGGCAAGTCACCATTTTCCAGCTTCACATTCTTAATAAAGAATTCCGCTTGTTTCTTGGCAGGAGAATAGACACTATAGAAATGATAGGCACCACGGGTAAAGCCATTCTCGCGAGCCTCATGGAAATTCTCTTTGAAATTCTCATCAATGCGCGAGGCACCCTCAGTAGCCTTAATCATCACAAAGCGTACGGGGAATTTGTCTATCAGTCCCTGGTCTTTCAGTTTACGCCAATCGATCCTACCTTGATGATGACTGACATCAATACCATGAATCTCATAACCTTCAGGATAGCTGATATCACCATATAAGGCACGCCAACGGAAGCCAAAGGGGCCGACAAAGATATAATAGAAGAAATAGACATAGACGGCAACAATAGACAAGCCGCCTATCCACCACGCCCAACCGGGCAGGCGTTGTAATAGACGAATAAAGACATTCGGACGCCCATGTGGCACAGGGCCTTTGCGGCGTCCGGATGTCTGTCGTTTATGCGTTGTCCTCTTACTGGGCATTAAATTACTTAGCCTGCTCGAGAGCAAGAGTCATTGTTGGTTGGTCGCAAACCTCTGTGGGTCCCCAGTACTGGATAGGACCAGGATATACATAAGCGGTCTTGCGAGCCCACTCATCACGCTTAGCAGCGAAGGTCTTGAAGGGAGCACCGTCGAGCTCAACAAGAGCCTTACGGATAACGGGCTTCATCTCACCATTACGCTTCTCCATGTTCATCATCATCGTGATGGGCACACCACCGGCAATCCACTGCTCAGCAGGAGCGGTAGTATTCTTCACGATAGCCATGTAACCGGTCTTGCCGTTAGCAATCAGCTGGGCAGCTGAAGTACCGAGAGCATAGCAGTAGTCGGCATCGAAGTTAGAAGGAGCAGCACAGCGTCCCTCGTAACCAAAGAAGTGGTGCTGAGCGCTGAACTTACCAACATACTTACCTTCCTTCTTCAGCTTCTCGAGCTTCTGGGCAACCATGGTGCTGAGCAGCTTCTCGGTCTCGATGAGTGATACCTGTACGTTTCCGTGAGGATCACGGTCGAGGGCGAGCTGACGAGCAACACCAACAGGCAGGCTGTTGAATACAGCGAGGTTCTCCTCAGTGAGGTGGCTCTTAGCGAAGTCAACCTGCTCATCACGGCTGATCTCCTTAGCCTCAGGCAGAGCGAGTACGTCGTTCAGCTGAGCAATCAGCTTCTTGATAGCTGGGATGAACTCGATGACACCCTCAGGAATGATAACGGTACCGAAGTTGTTACCATCAGCAGCACGCTGAACAACAGCGTTAGCGATGTAGTTAACGATATCGTCGAGGCTCTGAGACTTAGCCTCAACCTCCTCAGAAACGAGACAGATGTTAGGCTGTGTCTGCAGGGCGCACTCCAGAGCGATGTGAGAAGCAGAGCGACCCATCACCTTGATGAAGTGCCAGTACTTACGGGCAGAGTTACAGTCGCGCTCGATGTTACCAATGAGCTCAGAATAGGTCTTACAAGCGGTATCGAAACCGAAAGAGGACTCAATCTGCTCATTCTTCAGGTCACCGTCGATAGTCTTAGGACAACCGATAACCTGTACGCCATAGTTCTTGGCAGCATAGTACTCAGCGAGTACACAAGCGTTGGTGTTAGAGTCGTCACCACCGATAATAACGATAGCCTTGATGTCGAGCTCGCGGATAATCTCCAGACCCTTCTCGAACTGATCAATCTTCTCCAGCTTTGTACGGCCAGAACCAATCATATCGAAACCACCAGTATTGCGGTACTCGTCGATGATGTCGGCAGTAAGCTCCATATAGTTATGGTCAACCAAACCGCCAGGACCCAGAATGAAACCATAGAGACGGTTCTCAGGGTTCAGCTTCTTAATCTGGTCGAACAGACCTGTAATCACATTGTGACCACCAGGAGCCTGACCACCAGAAAGGATGATACCTACGTTCATCTTAGTGTGGTTAGCCTCAGTAGCGGGCTCGAACTCAACGATAGGCATACCATAGGTATTGGGGAACAACTTCTTGATTTCCTCCTGGTCACCAACACTCTGAGTTGGCTTACCCTCCTTAATCTTTACAGCACCCTGAAGAGCCTTAGGCAGCTTAGGCTGATAAGCGGCTCTTGCTTTCTGCAATGCACTTTTTTCCATTTGCTAATTGTTTATATTGTTTGAATAATGAATTTTTGAAATGCAAAAATAATGCTTTTCTGCGAGAAAAAGAAAGAAAAAAGGGTTTTTAATATTTTTTTGTAACAAAAGTTATGTCATCTCAAGAATTTATCGTATCTTTGACCTTCGAAATGAACGAAAAACTAATTTTAGGAGGAATAAAATCATGGCAAACAAAAGAGTACTAAAACAATGCATTAATGCTATTTGCGAAGAACTATTCGCTAATTGTCTGGCAACTACTTTATACGGCAATGACGCTGATAGTAAGAATTGTGAGGCTCTGGCATACAGCATTCTGAAACTGCAGAGCGAATTCATCAGCCGCATCTCTCACCCAGAGCCAGGAATGCCGGCAAAAGCTTATTACAAGAAATTAAAAGAAGACTTTGTCGCACAGGCGAGCGACATTCTTGACCAAATCAACAATCACTAAGCACAAGAAAGGGAAATGATTAAATCATTTTGCAACTGGCTGTTATATAAACGTATGGGATGGACTGCCGAAGTGACGGAGCCCCATCCCGACAAGTATATCATCTGTCTGGCACCACACACCAGCAACTGGGACTTTATTATCGGAATACTCTTTAGCAGAAGTCAGGGTATGAAGAGCAACTTCCTGATGAAGAAGGAGTGGTTCTTCTGGCCTTTAGGTCCGATATTCCACAAGTTGGGCGGCATCCCCGTATGGCGCTCCAAGCACACGAGTATGACAGATAACCTGGCAGAGACAGCCAAGAAGGAGGATATTTTCCACCTCTGCATTACGCCAGAGGGAACACGCTCGCTGAATCCTGAGTGGAAGAAAGGTTTCTATTATATCGCTCAAAAGGCTGGCATCCCTATCCTACTCTACGGAGTAGATTATGAGAAGCGCCACATCCAATGCACCAAGACGATTATCCCCAATGGTGACATTGAGAGCCAGATGCGCGAAATCAAATTATACTTTAAGGACTTCAAAGGCAAATGCCCTGAAAAGTTTACTATAGGAGAGGTATAAAGAATGAGAAGACTGACGATATTCTTTCTTCTACTTTTGACATCGGCAATGGGGCTTCACGCCCAGACAGCTAAAGACGAAGCTAAGCTGGCAGAAAGACTTAACACCTATTTTGCGAAATACAAACCGAAGGGCACCAAACTGACACAGGCGCCCCGTATGGTGGGCTACCAGTTAGACCATCAGGCGAAGACATTGGTGATTACCGCCGACGAGTTCTTTGCCTGTCAGGAGTTTACCCCTGAGATTACGGAGCATATCTATAAGAAGATAAAAGGTGAGATGCCCAAGCCCTTCAAGGACTATCAGGTAAAGGTGGTAACCAACGGGATGGCTATTGATGAGCTTATTCCCAACCGTCTTTCGCAGAATGCCGACAAGTCACGACTATGGGGAGATATCGACTACGACGGAGAGCCTTGGGTAAAGAATATCTCTACACCAATAAAGGTGACCCACGGACTACAAAACCGTCATCTCTCGCTATGGGCCAGCCATGGACGCTTCTATGACCAGGCCAGAGGGTACTGGCGCTGGCAGCGCCCCAAACTTTTTGGCACCACGGAAGACCAATATACGCAGACCATCGTTGTTCCCTACCTCATCCCCATGCTGGAGAAGGCTGGCGCCGTAGTCTTCACACCCCGTGAGCGCGACTGGCAGAAGGAGGAAGTGATTGTTGACAACGACGGAGCCAAGAGCTATTATATAGAGGTAACGAATGGTGATAAGTGGACAAACACTACGCAACCAGGCTTTGCCTACCATACTGGCACCTATACAGATGGAGAGAATCCGTTCACAGAAGGTTCTGCACGCATGGTAAAGACAACCAGCAGCAAATCGAGATATTCGCTGGCCACCTATCAGCCACGCTTCCCGAAGGCTGGGCGCTATGCTGTATATGTCAGCTATCAGACATTACAGAACAGTGTGTCAGACGCTCTCTATACCGTATGGCACAAGGGCGAGCGCACACAGTTCCGTGTCAACCAGCAGATGGGTGGAGGCACCTGGGTATATCTCGGCACCTTTGACTTTGATGCCGGTTATAGTGAGTTCAACCGCGTGACGCTCTCCAACCAGAGCGACGAGAAAGGTGTTGTCACTACTGATGCCATCCGCTTCGGTGGAGGTATGGGTAATATTGAGCGCGACGGACAAATCAGCGGTATGCCACGAGCCTTGGAAGGTGCCCGCTATTGGGCACAATGGGCAGGAATGCCTTATAAGGTATATAGTGGCAGAGAAGGTACCAACGACTATGCCGACGACATCAATGTGCGCTCACTGATGACCAACCTGCTGGGTGGTGGCTCTTGTTATATGCCTACGGTAGAAGGCAGCAAAGTGCCCATCGAACTCTCGCTGGCCATTCATAGCGACGCTGGTTTTGCCAAAGATGGTGAGGGACTGATTGGCTCACTGGCCGTTTGCACGACAAAGTTTAACGACGGCAAACTGAATGCCGGTATCTCACGCATGGCATCGCGCGACTTTGCCGATGCACTGCTCTCAAACCAGACGCTCGACCTGAAATACAAATACGGAAACTGGCACCGCAGAGAGCTCTTCGACCGCAACTATTCTGAGACACGACTGCCTGAGGTACCGAGTGCCATTCTGGAGACGATGTCTCACCAGAACTTCCCTGACATGCGCTACGGTCAAGACCCTAACTTCCGCTTCACGCTGGCTCGTTCTATCTACAAGACCATTCTGCGCTATGTCAACGACCAACACGGTCGCCCGTTCGTGGTCACTCCATTGGCGCCCGACCATTTCCGTATCGAACTGAAGAAGAACGTAGCACAGCTGAGTTGGGAGGCTGTCAACGACCCACAGGAGCCTACTGCCAAGGCCACCGGATATGTAGTATATACAGCCATTGGCGATGCCGACTTCGACAACGGCACCTATGTACGTTCTAAGACAGAACACGAGATAGAACTAGAGCCAGGACTACTATACCACTTCAAAGTGGCTGCCGTAAATCGTGGTGGTGAGAGCTTTACCACGGAAGTGCTGTCAGCCTGCTATAACCCCAACGCCACGAAGACCGTTATGATTATCAACGGATTCCATCGTCTGTCGTCACCAGCTATCCGCAATACGGTTGACGAACAAGGTTTCGACCTTGACGAAGACCCAGGCATCACCTATGGTCCTACGCTGGGATGGACGGGCAGACAGCTCAACTACAGTCGTACGGAGATGGGTATCGAAGACGGAGGCTTGGGCTATTCGGGCGACGAACTATCAGGCATGCTCATTGCGGGCAATGACTTCAACTATGTAATGACACACGCTAAGGCTATTGCCAGCGCTAATCGCTATAACATCGTGAGCTGTGCCAAAGAGGCGGTAGAAGACGGTAAGGTCAACCTGATTGGTCACGATGCCGTAGACCTACTGCTTGGCTTGGAGCGCAACGACGGACACAGCCTGAACGACTACAAGACCTTTACGCCTGCTATGCAACAAGCACTGCAGCGATTCACCAATCATGGAGGTGCGCTGTTGGTGAGTGGTGCCTATGTAGGTACAGATATGACCAACAACAACGACCGCCAGTTCCTGCAGACCATACTGAAGAGCAACTGGGGCGGACGCTCTCAGGCCTCCAGCAATCAGATAAAGGGACTGGGTACGGAGATGGCCTACTGGAAGACACTCAACGAGGAGCATTATGCAGCGACCTCTGCCGACATTCTGCACCCCGTGAAGCCCGCCTATACCGCTATGCAGTATGCCGACGGCTATGGAGCAGCAGTGGCCTATCGTGGCAGCTACCGCTTGTTTGTGATGGGTTTCCCCTTCGAGTGTATCCTGGGTGACCAGAAGCAGGCCAACATCATGCGAGGAATCTTAAACTATTTATTACAATAATCCTAAAAACTAAATATTATGTACAAAATTCAGAGTAATTCCAGCGGAACACGCAGTATTGACATCAGTGAAGAACATCTGCAAACAATCGAAGACTATCAGTTCTTCCGTGACCTCATAGACTCTAACGGATATGTTGACGAACAGGTGCTGGAGAAGCTGAAGCTGAACATCCGTGCACTGCTGGAGTCAGAAGCGGGAAAAGACAAGCGTCTGCTCGATCTCTGTCTCGACGTGATCTATCATAGCAACATGAAGGCCTACGGACTGCAACAGCTCGTACTGCTCTTCATCAACTGGAAGAATCGCGGCAACGATGAACTGGATATCACGAAACGAGCCATCCAGGGAACGCCGTTTAATTAACGCTATCGCTAACGCATAGTGAATAACGAATAATTTACATTGGGAATAGAGAATTATAAACTGACAGATTTTCTGCCGACAACAAAAAAAGAACTTGAGTTGCGCGGCTGGGAAGAGGTTGATGTCATCCTCTTCTCTGCCGACGCGTATGTTGATCACCCCTCGTTTGGTGCTGCCGTCATTGGGCGCACCTTGGAAGCTGCAGGCTATCGTGTGGCCATCGTACCACAACCTGACTGGCACGGCGACTATCGAGACTTCAAGAAGTTGGGGCGCCCACGTCTCTTCTTCGGCATAGCCCCTGGCTGTATGGACTCGATGGTCAACAAATACACTGCCAACCGTCGTCTGCGCTCGGAGGATGCCTATAGTCCTGACGGTCGTCACGACATGCGTCCGGAATACCCTACCATCGTCTATAGTAAGATACTGCGCGAGCTGTATCCCGATGTTCCCATCGTACTGGGTGGCATCGAAGCCTCCTTGCGCCGTGTGACTCACTACGACTACTGGCAGGATAAGTTGCAGAAGTGTATCCTCTGCGACTCTGGCGCTGATATGATTACCTACGGTATGGGTGAGAAACCTACTATCGAGTTGGCACGAAGACTCAGCGAAGGACTCTCTATTCACGAGATATGTGATATTCCACAGACTGTTTTCCTCACACGAAAGGAGGATATTCCTGGTGGCATCACCGAGCGCGACATCGTGCTGCATAGCCATGAGGAGTGTCTGAAGAACAAGCGTGCACAGGCCGAGAACTTCCGCCATATCGAGGAACAGTCGAACATGATGCATGCACAGCGCCTGCTACAGGGCGTTGACGGTCGCTTCGTGGTGGTCAATCCGCCCTACTCGCCTATGACCACTGAAGAGTTGGATGCCTCCTTCGACCTGCCCTATACGCGCTATCCACATCCCAAATACAAGGGTAAGCGCATTCCCGCCTACGAGATGATTAAGTTCTCCGTAAACATCCATCGCGGCTGTTTTGGTGGCTGTGCCTTCTGCACCATCTCTGCTCATCAGGGCAAGTTCATTACCTGTCGTTCTAAAGAGAGCATATTAAAAGAGGTAAAGCAGGTCATCCAGATGGATGGCTTCAAGGGCTATCTCAGCGACTTAGGCGGACCATCGGCCAACATGTATGGCATGCACGGTCGCAACCATAAGGCCTGCGAGAAGTGTAAGCGCCCCAGCTGCATCCATCCGCAGATATGTCCTAACCTCGACACCAACCACTCTAAGCTATTAGAGGTTTATCGTGCTGTCGATGCACTGCCAGGCATTAAGCGTAGCTTCATCGGTAGTGGTGTGCGCTACGACCTATTATTATATAAGAGCAAGGACGAGGCAGCCAACAAGGCGGCCATGGAATATACCCACGAACTGATAACCCGCCATGTCAGCGGCCGACTGAAGGTAGCGCCAGAACATACCAGCGAGCGCGTCCTTTACCTGATGCGCAAGCCCTCGTTCCAGCAGTTCTACGACTTCAAGCGCATCTTCGACCGCATCAATCGCGAGGAGCACTTGAACCAGCAGATAATCCCCTACTTCATCTCCAGCCATCCTGGTTGTACGGAGGCTGATATGGCTGAGCTGGCCGTCAAGACCAAGCAGCTCGACTTCCAGCTGGAGCAGGTGCAAGACTTTACGCCCACGCCCATGACGGTATCTACCGAGACGTGGTATACTGGCTACGACCCCTATACGCTGGAACCCGTACAGAGTGCCAAGACACAGCGCGACAAACTGGCACAGCGCCAGTATTTCTTCTGGTACAAACCCGAGGAGCGTCGTGGCATCGAGCAGAGCCTGCGTCGCATTGGTCGTCCAGACCTCATCCAGCAGCTGTGTCCTCATAACGATTTCAGAGGACCTCGTACAGATAACAGGAATTCACATACCGATTACAGGAATCCGCATGCAGATTATAGAAAAGACAGTCGTCGCCAAGAACCCAAAGAAGAAAAGCGAGGACGGCATCGTCGTAACAGATAATTTTGTGGCTATCATTGACGGTAGCACGTCGAAGAGCCAATATCGTCATAGCTTGTTTCGCTCCAATGGTCGTTATGCCATGCAGCTAACGGCCCGCTATATCCGTAAGATGCCGAAGACTACCACGAGCGAGCAGTTTCTGCGTGGTGTCACGGCCTATATCCGCAAGCATTACAAGAAGTCGATGATACAGCGCTTGGCAGAGCATCCTGAAGACCGTCTGACGTGTTCGGCAGTAGTCTATAGTCGACTGAATCGAGAGATATGGATGGTGGGCGACTGCCAGTGTATGATTAACGGTGAGCTTTTCGACAATCCGAAACCTGCTGAGGCCGAACTGGCTGCCATGCGTGCTGAGGAAGTAAAGCGATTGTTGGCTACAGGCATCACGCAAGAGGAACTGCTACGCAACGACATAGCCCGCCCGGTCATCATTCCACGTATGCTCGAGACGATGCGCCAGCAGAATGTGACGTATAGCGTAATTGATGGTTTCCCCATCGACCGCCTGCATGTACGCATTATTCCGCTCGACTTCCGTCCGTGGGAAATCGTGTTGGCCAGCGACGGCTACCCTGTACTCTGTTCTACGTTGGAAGAGAGTGAGCAGCAACTCGAGAAACAACGTGCGGAAGATCCGCTGAACATTGGAAATTTCCAGGCTACCAAGGCGTTCCACCCTGACTTTAACTCCTTTGATGATCGCAGCTATATCCGCCTGAAGGTATAGAAAAAGTTTTTCCTTTAGGAAGGGGTTAGGGGTAGGCCTATTTCCTTGAATGTTTGATGATGCTGTAGGCTTGGTAAAGTCCAAGCTCGCCAGCCTTTGACAGGTCGCTGGTACCCTCCTGCTGTTGTTTGAGGGCATAGTGTACCAAACCACGGTTATAGAATGCCTCCGCCAGATGAGGCTCCAACTCTATCGCACGACTATAATCCTCGATGGCATGCTGATAGTCGTGACGCTGCACATAGACATTACCGCGATTATAATAAAGGTAGGCGCATGAGGCATTCAAGCGGATAGCCTCAGAGAGGTCAGCCAACACGCGCGCTGTCTGCAACTTCACATCCGTTCCCTGTGAAGCATTAAACTCATTCAAGCGCGACTGACAGACGGCACGCTGCCAATAAGCCACAGACGACAGCGAGTCGCTCATGATATACGTTGTCAGGTCGTCGATAGCACCTTCATAGTTCTGAATGACGCTATATGCTACCGCTCTCTGCAGAAGGACAGGCAGTATGTCGGATTCCTTTTTCTTCTGTCCCATCTCGCGCGACAAGCTGTCTATGCGACTGAAGTAGCGCTGCGTAGCAGCCTCACTGAGCGACGTCTGACTACATGAGATATGCAACTGTCGGCCAGCAGGCAGCTGAGCGTTCAGCTGTTCCACCTGTCGGTCGTAGGCCACATTATTCTTCACGTCGTTCTGGTAGTGCTCCGTAGAGAGAGCATACATGGGCAGATAGTCCATCCCCACCCTGCGATTCTGCACGCGTCCACGGTATTCGCTCTGATACTCGTGTTCCATCTCCTGCTCGTCAGCGACAGCCAACTGGTTATACTTCTCGATATCCTCGTCGCTACGCTTACGCATCTGCTTCTTAGAGAGTCGTGGCTGTTTGCCGAAGCGCTTATCTATCTGTGCTTTCAGGATGCGGAACTCATCCTGTTCAGCCTCCTTCTTCATACCCAAACTGCGGTAGCATTGTGCACGCTGGTGCAGACCCGTCCAGAAGTTAGGATACTCGCTGATGACCTTAGAGTAGTCGCGGATAGCCGCTCTGGGATTACCCGTCTTCTCCAGCAGCAATGCACGGTTGAAGAGTGCCATCCAGTTGTCGGGCTCCAGCTTTAGTACAAAGTCGAAGTCGGTGATAGCGCGGTTGTCGTCACCCACCTGTGCCCTCAACAGTCCTCGGTTATAATGGCCCAGGAAGTTGTTAGGCTCAAAGTCGAGAGCCATATCGTAGTCGGCCATCGCTCCACGCAGGTTGTTCTGATTGAAGCGGGCTAACGCACGGTTAATATACAGTCCGCCCTGCTTAGGCAATAGGTGGATAGCTTTGTCGAGATAGCCCTCGCTCTCTTTCCACTCCTCACGAGCCAGACTGATGACAGAACGCATAGCCCATGTGTTGCCGTTATAGGCATCCAGATAAAGACTCTTCTCCAGTGAAGCAATAGCTTTCGTGGTGTCCTTCTGTAGCAGATACACCTCCGACTGCACAGCATATACGCGTGCATTCTTACTCCATCGCTGAGCCATCGTATCGATTTCTGCCAATGCCGTATCATACTCTTTCTGCTGAATGCGACAGAGCGCACGGTTATGCCATAGATTCAGGTTCTCCGGATCATAGCGCATAGCGGTATTGTAGTCACTGATGGCATGGGCATAGTCTTTCTGCTGAATGCGACAGAGACCTCTCAACTCATAGATGCCCACCACATAGGGATTGCGGTGGATAGCCTCCGAACAGTCATTCTCCGCACCAGCAAAGTCGTCGAGGTAATATTTGGCAATAGCTCTGTAGTACCACGGCTCAAAGAGATACGGCTTGGCCGAGATGGCCTGATTAAAGTATTGGATAGAAAGAACGTAATCCTCGTAATAGAGTGCCGAGCGCCCTATCATCACCAATCGGTCGGTATTGTACTGAGCCATACCCACCATTGGAAAAAACAACAAAAGGAAAACAATCTTTTTAACCACTACACTATTCACTATTCGTTATTCACTAGCGAAGCGCTGCTTTCGTCTTATATCCGCAACGATAACGTCCTTGAGTGAGTGCCTTCAGCTTATTCTTTATCAGTTGCTTACGAAGTGGAGAAATACGGTCCACGAACACCTTTCCTTCCAGGTGATCGAACTCGTGCTGCATGACGCGAGCCAGATAGCCGTCAACCCATTCATCGTGTGGCTGCATCTTCTCGTCAAGCCACTGCACGTGGATGCGCTTGGGGCGTGTCACCTTCTCGTGAATGGCAGGCAGCGAGAGGCATCCCTCCTCCATCGAGTCGGTTTCTGATTCGTCATATTCCACGATATGCGGATTAATATACACATGACGGAAGTCCTTGTATTCAGGCATGTCATCGCTCAACACGTCGAGGTCGATAACCACCACGCGGATTGACTTGCCCACCTGCGGAGCAGCCAGACCAATACCTTCGCTCTCTGCCAGTGTGTCCCACATATCCTTAATGAATTTATCCAAGTCAGGATAATCTGTAGGTATATCCTCAGCCACTTTTCTCAATACAGGCTGACCCAAAACATAAATAGGTAATATCATATCTTCTTACTTCTCATATAATCCTGCAGGATGATTGTCGCACTGATCTCGTCGACCAGCGCCTTATCCTGACGGGCTTTCTTTTTCAATCCTCCTTCCAACATCGCCTGGTGAGCCAGTACAGAGGTGAAACGTTCATCGAAATACTCGATGGGAATCTCAGGCATCGCCTTGCGCCAGCGGTTAACAAATTGCTGAACACGCGCCAGATTCTCGCTCGGCTGACCATTGGGCTGACGGGGTTCTCCTATCACAATACGCTCCACGGACTCCTTCGCAACATACTGCGTAAGGTATTCAAAGAGCGTTGACGTAGAAACAGTAGCCAACCCGCCAGCAATCAATTGCAACGGGTCGGTAACTGCTAATCCTGTACGCTTCTTTCCGTAGTCAATCGAAATGATGCGCGCCACTTTGTGTTCTAATTATTTTGCGTAGAGCAGCCAAGCACCGGGGAATTTCTCCTGCAGAGCATTGCGGCTGGCAGCAGCCTCACCCTTAGAGTCGAAGGTAGTAGCTACCACGCGATACATAGCGGGGCTCACCTGATTGTTGACAACAACCTGAGCGTTGTAGCCCTGATTATTCAGCGTCTGCTGCAGACCCTCGGCGTTAGCCTTCAGAGAGAATGAACCAACGACTACGCTGAAGTTCTTCAGACCGCTACCAGCAACTACTGATACCGTCTCCTGACGAACAGGTACATTGTCGGCATTATCAACTACCTGACCCTCCGTTACAGGCTTCTCTTCCAGAGGAGCCACTACGTTATTCTCCTGCTCCTGAGCAGCAGCCTGAGCCTCAGCCTCCTGCTTCTGCTGCAGTTCCTCCTGCTGCTTAGCTTTCAGATAAGCCTGTTTGTAGGCACTCTCACTAGACTTACAGCCCGTGAACATCAGGGCAGCGCAAAGAGCTGCGCAAATCATTGTGTACTTTTTCATACTTTTCTTCAGTTGTATTACTAGTATTATTTGTTGTTTAATCAAAGAATTTGTGGCGAAATTACAAAATATTGCGCAAAAGTCACGAAAAATGCTGCATAAAGTTTGTTAATTTCGAAAACTTTCCGTACATTTGCCAGCAGAATACATGTTTTATCGTATAAAAAATTGAAGATTATGAGAAGTTTAGGTTATTTAGGCGCCTTCCTTGGCGGTGCTCTGGCTGGTGCAGTCATTGGTTTGTTGGTAGCTCCTGAAAAGGGCGAAGACACACGTGTAAAAATTACCGATGCAGTAGACGACTTTCTCAAGAAGCACAACATCAAGCTCAGCCGCAAGGACGTGAGTGATCTCGTAGACGACATCGAAGACGCAGCTCCTGAAGTATAACGGTTAATGGTTTACGGTTAAAGGTTAAGGTTATGCTTTCCAGCGACAAGAACGTAGAGTCTATCGTAGAGCTCATTGAGGCCCTCAAAGAGCATCTTGAACTCCAGAAAGAGTACCTGGAGCTCAACGTCATAGAGAAGGTGGTGAGACTGGTAACGGCACTTACCGTTGCCATCGTCTTCGTCATTCTTGGCGTAGCCGTACTCTTCTACCTCACGTTCGCCATCGTCTACTGGATAGCGCCACTCACTGGCCTTGCCTTGGCTTTCTTCCTCGTAGCGTCTTTCTTCGTCATCCTGCTCGTGCTGCTCTATGCTTTCCGCAAACAGTGGATTGAGCGGCCGCTCGTACGCTTTCTGGCTAATACCTTATTAAATTAACGCTCGCTATGCAGACTCCACAATACAATACTCTCGAAGAAATCGAGTTGCGCAAAGACGAGCTCAAAGCACAGCTCAGCGATAATTCCGACAAGGTCGGCACGCTCTGGCGCAGTCTATGGGTACCCCAGCAAGCCAACAGCAAGGGTGAGCTCATTGGCAACCTCATCAACAATAGCATTACCGCTATCGATGCCTTCATTCTGGCTCGCAAGTTGATGAAGACCTATGGCTGGCTCTTTGGCAGAAAGAAGCGGAGATAAACATTTACGCATCACATTTAGACTTAAGGAGAGGACGGCATCCCCATTGCGGATGTCGCCCTCTCTTCTCTTTTCGCCTTATTCTTCATGGCGAAAATCCCTACCACACTTTAGGAGAAATCCCCCACATGTTTAGGAATAATCCCTTTGACCGCTCACCTAAATGCCCTACCTTTGCCAATGAAAAAAGATACGAAATGTTTCACTTAAAGAATAGGAGACACGATTATGAAGAAGATGTTTACACTGGCAATGATGATGATGTCAATGACCTTCACAGCCAACGCAATGAGTTATAAGACCGCCAAGAACGAAGCACTCTTCTTGAGCGACAAGATGGCTTACGAGCTGAATCTGACAAGCGCCCAGTATGCCGACGTTTACGAAATCAACCTCGACTACCTGATGAGTGTCAACGTACGCAACGATGCCTACGGCACATGGTGGAAGCGTCGCAACGACGACCTGAAGTACGTGCTCACTGCCTATCAGTACGAGAAATATCTGACACTCAACTACTTCTATCGCCCACTGACTTGGCATAACAGCGGATGGACATTCAACGTATACACTCACTATACCAACAAGAACCACTTCTACAAGGGCCATCCCAGCAACTACACAAGCTACAAGGGTGGCAACAACAAGAAAGGTAAAGGTACAGCATGGATGAATACAAATAAAAAGAGCCATGACCTCGCCCACAACACAAAAACAACCAACAACCGCAACAGCAGTGGCGCAGGTCACTTCGGCAACCGCCGCTAACCATGAACCGTTGTTAATATCATATATGCCTCGGATAGAGGACCTTGGGGAATCTCAGCAATGGGATTCCTCTTTTTTTAATAGTCGACACCTTACTATATCTCTATCACCTGACCGTCGTAGGCCATCTGGATATTGGCGGGCAGCGAGGCGTTGACTTCTGCGTGGCGGCCAATGTCGTGACTGGAATGGATGAGCCACGTCTGGCGAGCCCCTATCCTACTGGCAAAAGCTACGGCCTCATCGAGGGTCTGATGGGAGTGATGGGGCTTCTGGCGCAGGGCATTAACAATAAGCGTATCACAGTCCTCAATATAGGGTATCTCCTCTTCGGCAATGGTCTTCATATCGGTAATGTAGGCCAGCGAGCCGATACGATAGCCGAGGATGGGTAGGTCGTGATGCATCACCTCGAAGGGAAGGATATCGAGGTCGCCAATGCGGAAGGCCTCGTGTTTATGAATCTCATGGAGCTGGATAGCAGGAACACCTGGATAGCGATGTTCGGCAAAACAGTATGGTAGCATCTCGAGCATACCTTTACGGGCAATAGGGTCGGCATAGACATTGATCTCACCAAACTGACAATAGGGACGGATGTCGTCCATACCGCCCATATGGTCGTAATGGGCATGGGTAATGAGAATGCCGTCAATCTTACGGAAAGGCTGTGGCATAATCTGCTGGCGGAAATCGGGACCGCAGTCGATGAGCAGTCGTGTCTGTTCTGTCTCTATGAGTGCCGAACAGCGCAAGCGCTTGTCGTGAGGGTCCGTGCTGCTACAAGTATAGCACTTGCAGCCAATAGTGGGTACGCCACACGATGTTCCTGTGCCTAAGAATGTCAGCTTCATCTCACTATTCACTATTCACTATTCGTTATTCACTAAATAATATTGACCTCTGGGTGGATATCGATGCCAAAGCGCTCACGGATGTCTTTGCGGATGGTCTCGCAGAGGGTGACAATCTCCTGACCTGTAGCACCACCACGATTGATAAGAACGAGGGCCTGACGGTCATGAACGCCAGCACGGCCCAGCGAGCGTCCTTTCCAGCCACACTGATCAATCATCCAACCAGCAGGAATCTTCTCGTGGTCGGCATCTATATAATAATGTGGCATATCGGGATACTCGGCGAGCAGTTGCTCGAACTTCTGGCGACTGACGACGGGGTTCATAAAGAAGCTACCGGCATTGCCCGTGACTTTGGGGTCAGGAAGTTTGGCATTGCGAATGTCAATAACTACCTGACGTAGCTGGGCAGCTGTGGGCGTCTGGATGCCACGACGGTCTAACTCGCTACGGATATTGCCATACTCGGTAGACTGACGACTCTCGTCACTCGACAGTCGATAGACGACATGCGTGATGAGGTATTTGTTCTTCCACTCATGTTTGAAACGACTATCACGGTAGCCATACTGACACTCCTCACGAGAGAAAACACATAGCTTGCCACTACCAATTTCTACAGCCTCAACGGTCTCTATCAGGTCCTTAACTTCAGCGCCATAGGCTCCAATATTCTGCACAGCACTGGCACCCACCTCACCGGGTATCAGCGAGAGGTTTTCAGCGCCGTAGAGTCCATGACCTACACACCAGGCAACGACCCCATCCCACATTTCACCACTACCGCAACGAATACGGCTATCCTGCTGGGTTTCAATACCTTTTATCGTAGAGTGGACCACGGTACCATCAAAGTCCTGCGTCAGTAAAAGATTACTACCGGCACCTATCAACAGATAGGGTTCTTGTAGCTGTCGGGCTACCTCTTGGGCCTCCTCTACGGAGCTATATTCCACAAAACGACGACACTTGACATCGATGCCAAATGTGTTGTGAGCAAACAAAGAATAATCGTGTTTATCAACCATAACCTTTAACCAATAACCGCTAACCGTTACGTTGTGAGTTTTACAAGTTTCCAGTTACCACTCATGCGCTTGAAGGTCATCTCCAGTTCAAGGCCGTTGGCAATACCACGCATGACGAAAATCTTGGAGTTGCCCTCCTTCTTGGGCTGACCGTAGATAATGTTATAAATCATCTTCTTGGGCAGCTGGGGCGCAAAGGCTTCCCACGTATCGGGCGTAATGATACCCTCCATCATATTGAAGTCATCGTCAGGGTCAGGACCTACGAACTGAACGGTCTCTGCCAGGCTGTTTCCTTGGAAAGTCTTATCCGTAACAAACTGGTGGTAGAATGAGAGGAACGAGGCGTTGACATCCTGACTAATGGGAATGGTACATACCTTCATCAGCATCCAGGCACCACGCATACGGTCGAAGACAAATTGCTCAACGGAATGGGTATCGAAATGAATCTTCTCGACTACCGCATGGTTCACGGAGGTATCTTTCACAATCTCCATGTGCTTCTCGCTATCGAAGAGCAGCGTGTAGTAACCTTGGCGCATGAAGAAATGCTCAGGCTTCCACTGTTCCTTCTTCAACTGTTGCACCTTGCCATCCTTCTGATAAGACAACGGGAAATGGATGCGCTCCATCTGCAGCTTGCGGTTGACCACGAAGTTATAGACGAAGTCGTCAAACAGTTCGTCGGCAGCCTTTGGCATCGGATAATCCTCTACCAGCGCCTGAAGGGAGTCTGCACGGAGGGAATCGTTGAGAAGGGAGTCAGCAGGGACTTCCTCTGTAGCCTGTCCGCCCTTGTTACCACACGATGTTAGCAGTGCTAACAACACAACCGAAATAATACCATTAAGTTTCATGAGTGAACTCATTTTTCTGTCTTCTCTCAAATTTTGCTGCAAAGTTACGAAAAGTCGAGAGCAAAACAAAAGAATTGTTTTTTTTTTTTGCCAAGACGAAGTAAGTTCGCGATTTTTATCGCAAAGTTACCAAAAATTCGTAATTAATAACGCATATTTCATAATTATTTTATACCTTTGCATCAAAATTTGAGAAATACATCAAAAAAGGCTATGATAATTGATAAGATAGACGAACTTCTTAAAGAAGTCGAGACACTTAGTGCAAAGAATGCTGAAGAGGTAGAACAACTGCGTCTGAAGTTCCTCAGCAAGAAAGGTGAGATTACCGCTCTGATGAATGATTTCCGCAATGTAGCGGCCGACCAGAAGAAGACGGTAGGTATGAAGATTAACGAGCTGAAGACACTAGCTACCGAGCGCATCAACCAGTTGCGCGAGCAGTGTGCTGAGCAGGAGACGGGCGACGAGGCCATCGACCTGACACGTACTCCCTACCCTGCACCACTGGGCACACGCCATCCGCTGACCATTGTTACCAACGAGATTATCGACATCTTCTCACGCATGGGCTTTGTACTGGCCGACGGTCCTGAGGTAGAGGACGACCTGCATGTGTTCACCCGCATGAACTTTGCTGCCGACCACCCTGCCCGCGATATGCAGGACACCTTCTTCGTATCGAAGCACCCCAACGATGTCACTAAGAATATCCTGCTGCGCTCTCACACTTCTAGTGTGCAGGCCCGCATCATGGAGCAGATGCATACAGAGGACGGCAAGCTGACCGCTCCTATCCGCGTCATCTGTCCTGGACGAGTATACCGCAACGAGGCAATCACCGCCCGTGCTCACTGTTTCTTCCACCAGGTGGAAGGACTGTATATCGACAAGAATGTCAGCTTTACCGACCTGAAGCAAGTCCTGCTGTCGTTTGCCCGCGAAATGTTCGGTGCCGACACCAAGATTCGCCTGCGTCCGTCGTACTTCCCCTTCACTGAGCCCTCTGCCGAGATGGATATCTCTTGCTTCATCTGCGGTGGCGAAGGCTGTGGCTTCTGCAAGCATACCGGCTGGGTAGAAATCCTAGGCTGCGGTATGGTAGATCCCAACGTGCTGGAAGAGTGCGGCATCGACTCTAAAATCTATAGCGGCTATGCCTTCGGTATGGGCGTAGAACGCATCACCAACCTGAAGTATCAGGTGAGCGACCTGCGCATGTTCTCCGAGAACGACGTGCGCTTCTTGAAAGAATTTGAAGCTGCCAACTGATGAAACTAGTATTGATGACTCAACCCACGTTTTTCGTGGAGGAAGACAAGATACTCTCGTCACTCTTTGAAGCGGGATTGGACGACTTGCATCTCTTCAAGCCCGGTTCATCGCCCATGTATTCCGAGCGACTGCTGACGCTGTTGCCCGACGAATACAGAAAGCGCATCACCGTACACGACAACTATTATTTAAAAGAGGAATATAAGTTGCGTGGCATACATATCGACGACGAGACAACACCAGCACCCAAGGGATACAAAGACTATATCAGTCGCTACTGTACCCATCTGGACCAGCTGAAAGAGGCCAAGAAGAATGCCGACTGCGTACTGCTGAAGTATATCTTCGACAGTCAGACAGAACCCGATCAGAAAGCAACCTTCACCATTGACGAGCTGAAGGAAGCCTCACGCAAAGGACTTATCGACCGCCATGTCTATGCACTGGGCGGCATGAATCTGGACACCATCAAGGCTGTCAAGGATCTGGGCTTCGGCGGCATCGTCATCAGTGGCGACCTCTGGAACCGTTTCAACATTCATCAGGAGCTGGAATATCAGGCGCTGATAGACCACTTCTGCAAAATCAGAAAAGCAATAGGCTAAAACGTAAATGTTAATCTACAAATCATAACCCTCAAAGATGAGCTCAAACAAAAACTACATGGTGTTTTCAGGTACTGCTACCAAGTACCTGGCTGAGAAAATCTGTCAAAGTCTTGGATGTCCATTAGGAAAACTTCAGATTACGAAGTTCTCTGATGGCGAGTTTGCCGTATCCTATGAAGAGAGTATTCGCGGACGCGATATCTTCTTGGTGCAAAGCACATTCCCGAATTCTGACAATCTAATGGAATTATTGCTGATGATTGATGCCGCCAAGCGCGCATCAGCTCGTACCATAAATGCCGTCATTCCTTACTTTGGCTGGGCTCGTCAAGACCGCAAGGACAAGCCACGCGTATCTATCGGTGCCAAGCTGGTGGCCGACTTGCTGAGTGTGGCTGGCGTTGACCGTGTCATCACGATGGACCTGCATGCCGACCAGATTCAGGGATTCTTCGATGTTCCCGTAGACCATCTGTATGCCTCAGGCGTCATCTTGCCCTACCTTCAGAGCCTGCACCTTGAGGACCTAGTCATCGCCTCTCCTGACGTAGGTGGTTCAAAGCGTGCCAACACCTATGCCAAATATCTGGGTTGCCCACTGGTATTGTGCAACAAGACGCGTGCCCGTGCCAACGTAGTAGCCACCATGCAGATTATCGGTGAGGTGGAAGGCAAGAACGTAGTCATCATCGACGATATGGTAGACACAGCAGGTACTATCACCAAGGCTGCCGACATCATGAAGGAGGCTGGTGCCAAGACCGTTCGTGCCTGTGCGTCACACTGTGTGATGAGTGGTCCAGCCAGCGAGCGTGTGCAAAATTCAGCACTCGAGGAGATTGTCTTCACCGACTCTATCCCCTACTCACAGCGTTGCGCTAAGGTAAAGCAGCTCAGCGTGGCCGACATGTTTGCAGAAACCATCCGTAGAGTAATCAATAATGAAAGTATTTCAGACCAGTATATTGTGTAGCCTGCTGGCCATCATGATGACCAGCTGCCAGTCGAACAGCTACAAGCTGAGCGGCACGGTGGAAGGACTGTCAGACGGCGACACGCTGTTGCTGACCTCCGATATGATTAACGGTGAGCCCAGCGATACCATCATCCTGAAGGGCAACAGCTTCTCCTTTAAAGGGGAGGCAGAAGAGGAGACTGCGCTCTGCATGATCTACAGCGCTACCAACAACGAGATCAATGCCGCTTTCATCCGCGAACCAGGCGAGATTACTGTCAAGTTGTCGGCTACTCCCGGTGCTTCACGCGTAGGAGGAACGCCCTGCAACGATGAGTGGCAGCGCCTGAACGACTCAGTGATGGTCATTGGCAAGGAGATTAACCGCATTGCCGAGCACCTCTATGCCAACAACATGACACAGAAGGAGCAGCAGCGCAGCATGAACGAGATAGAAAAGCTCAACAAGCGCTTTGCACAGGTAGTCATCGAGACCACGGAGAAGAATATCAAGAATGAGTTCGGCTACTTCCTCTTGACCTATTATCCTGAGGAGCTGATTGACAACAATACCCGTCTCAGTCTTATCGAGAAACTCTCTGACGAGCGCAGACAGCGCCCTGCCATCAAGCAGATAGAGGAAAGCATCCGCCGCGCAGCAAAGACTGCCGAGGGTGCAACGATTCCCAACTTCTCGCAGCAGACGCCTGAGGGCGAAGAACTCGCCATCATGACGGAGGTTGCTAAACACAAGATTACCATTATCGACTTCTGGGCATCGTGGTGCGGTCCCTGTCGTCAGGAGATGCCTACCATGCTGTCGCTCTACGAGAACAACAAAGACCGTGGCCTGGGCATTGTCGGTGTCTCACTCGACCAAGACAAGGACGCTTGGGTGGCTGCCATCAAGAAACTACAGCTTCCTTGGCCACAGATGAGCGACCTGAAGTACTGGGACAACGAGGTGGCAAAGACCTTCAATATCACCTCTATCCCCCACACTGTCGTGGTTGACCAGAAAGGAAAGATTCTGGCTCGCGGACTTCGTGGAGTGGAACTCGAGGAGTTTATAGAAAGCAGACTGTCGAAATAAGACAATCAAAAACAGAAAAAGATAAAGGCTCAGTGGGAATTCCTACTGAGCCTTTCTTATATGCAATTTGTAGTGTTCTGTCAGTTCTATGCGCATCACCTTCCGAATATCGTCATCCGTAGGCGTCATGCTGAGCGCCACATGGCCCATCGTACGGCGCAGGTTGAGCTCTACGCAAGGATGGAGGGAGAATTGAGAGTTGAGAGTTGAGAGTTCTCTCTTGGAGAGTGTGGTGTTGCGAGAACAGTTGACTACCATCATATCGATGCCGAAGGGACCTTGGTAATCGCCCAACTGTACCTTATCAATAATGCGCTGGCGGATCTCGTCGAGCAGTTCCAAAGGCAGATAGCGAGCCATCAACTCACGCTTAGCCTCCTCCGTAGCCAGCAAGTTGCCGATATAGGCGCCATTCTTAGTATGAAACAGTGAGAGACCGAGATAGTGCACCTGGCCCGTGGCATCAACCTCAAACTCCATACCAAAATCTTTTACCTTATTATAATATGGCTCTACCATCACGCTGCCCTGCTGCTTGATGATGTTGTTAACCCAACCCTCGAGTCCACTATTCACAATTCGTTTTTCACTATTCAACAGATGCGAAGCTTCACAATACCGCACGCCTCGCCCACTCGATGACCAAGGAGCCTTGATAACAATATTGCCCCAGCGCTCACTACACTCCTCCACCTCTTGCAGGCTGCTACACTCCATAGCCACACCTACCATTCCCTCCACACGCAACGACGGTAGTAATTGCGCAGAAGTGCGACGATGCGCCAACAGGCGATAGCGCTCCAAACGGGCGGCATCGGGCAACACATCAGCAGCGACACCCCATCGTTGGAGGTCGGTAGCCACTGCCGCATCCCATCCCCACGGATCTACCTGCGTGATAGGCAGCTGTAGTAACTGGTTACGCTCAACGAACTGTGGCATCTTGCGTCCCAACTGCTTACAACGCCGCGCACAGCTCTTACGGGCATAGTCGGCATTCTCAACAAGTACGGCATCATTCTCGTCAGCCCACAAGGCAGGGAGCCAACAAAGGTCAGCCTTCAGTTGGCGCGCAGCATGCGGTGGAGTGAAATGTGCCAGATGGGCAGCAAGAGCAATCTCATGCTCGGGATTAAAGAGGTGTAGTATCATCATTTGGGCTGCAAATATACAATAAAATAGTATGAATATGAAGAAAAATGAAAAAAATCAACTAAAAAAGCAATATTTTGCTATCTCCGCTTTGCAATTTCGAGTATTTTTATTATCTTTGCGGCAGTTTATATAAACAAATCAGCGTTAGTAGTAGTTTTATGGAAGCATTTTTCCGTACGCATCGGTATTTGGTAGAGCATGTGAATGCACCCGTACGTCGCACCTTGATGGACGAGATTAATTGGTCTGACCGTCTGATCGGTATCAAGGGTACGCGTGGCGTGGGCAAGACAACCTTCCTGCTGCAATATGCAAAAGAGAAGTTTGACATCAACGACCGCCAGTGTCTGTATATCAACATGAACAACTTCTATTTCCAAGGAAGAGGTATTGCTGAGTTTGCTGGCGAATTCTGCCGTCATGGCGGCCGAGTATTGCTTATTGACCAGGTATTCAAGCAGCCTGACTGGAGCATGGAGCTCAGAAAGTGCTATGACCAGTATCCATACCTGAAGATAGTCTTTACAGGTAGCAGCGTGATGCGACTGAAAGATGAGAATCCCGAGCTCAACGGCATCGTGAAATCCTACAACCTGCGAGGATTCTCCTTCCGTGAATTTATCAATCTGAAGACGGGCAACAACTTCCGTGCCTACACGCTCGACGAGATACTAAAGAGCCACGAGCATATCATCAAGCAGATTTTGCCCAAGGTATCGCCCAACCGCTATTTCCAGGACTATATCCATCATGGTTTCTATCCCTTCTTCCAGGAAGACCGCAACTATAGCGAGAACCTGCTGAAGACCATGAACATGATGACCGAGGTAGACATCCTACTTATCAAGCAGATAGAACTGAAGTATTTGACCAAGATTAAGAAACTGTTCTACCAGTTGGCAGAAGAGGGTCCCAAGGCCCCCAACGTATCGAAGCTGTCACAAGATATCGAGACTAGTCGCGCTACGGTGATGAACTATATCAAGTATCTCGCCGATGCACGTCTGCTGAACATGATCTACCCACTTGGCGAGAACTTCCCCAAGAAACCGTCGAAGGTGATGCTCCATAACTCCAACCTGCTCTATGCCATCTACCCCATTCACGTAGAGAAGCAAACGGCCATGGAGACCTTCTTCGTAAACTCCATGTGGAAAGACCATAAGGTGAACCAGTCAGGACGCGACCCGTTCTATCTGGTAGACGGCAAGCTGAAGTTCCGCATCTGCGACGCTAACGCTCGCGGCAAGTTGCGCTATTCGCCTGACACCATCTATGCCCGCTATAATACGGAGATAGGAAAAGACAACCAGATACCTCTCTGGCTGTTAGGTTTCCTGTATTAATATGCATGCAAAGAGTGGTAAATGCAAAAACGTAAACGTTTTAGCAATATTTTGCCACCCAGGCTTTGCAATTCAGGATTTTCTTTGTAACTTTGCACGCGTTTATAAACAAATACTTATTTTTAGGTATTAATAATTAGGAAAAGCTAATTATATTCATTTTATTTATCTATAAAAATGGCTAAAGAAAAGAAATTTATCACCTGTGATGGTAACGAGGCTGCTGCTCACGTGAGCTATATGTTCTCGGAGGTAGCTGCTATCTACCCCATCACCCCGTCATCTCCTATGGCGGAGCATGTTGACGAATGGGCTGCCCGTGGTCGTAAGAACCTCTGGGGCCAGAACGTCTCAGTTCAGGAAATGCAGTCAGAGGCTGGTGCTGCCGGTGCCGTTCACGGTTCACTGCAGGCTGGTGCTCTCACCACTACATTCACCGCTTCTCAGGGTCTGCTCCTGATGATTCCTAACATGTACAAGATTGCTGGTGAGCTGATTCCATGTGTATTCGACGTATCTGCTCGTACACTGGCTTCTCACTCTCTGTGTATCTTTGGCGACCACCAGGACGTAATGGCTTGCCGTCAGACAGGTTT
>JAILMS010000118.1 GCA_024692385.1 Prevotella sp.
CTTCAGATCAAGTTTGCCTATGCCGTCACTTGTCATAAAGCCCAGGGTGGTCAGTGGGCACATGTCTATCTCGACCAGGGTTATATGACTGACGACATGCTGACCCCCGATTATATCCACTGGCTCTATACCGCCTTCACCCGCGCCACTGAGAAGCTCTTCCTCGTGAACTGGCCCAAGACCCAAACAACCCTATAATATATGAAGAAAAGGAATCTATGGATGCTCGCCGCCATCCTGACCCTCTGCGGCGTCATATGTTATGTATTTTGTAAGTCGAATAACGACAATATCCAATCGGTTGTAGCGGTTGAGTATATTCCGCAGGCACCTGACTACGACGATGCGACGATGTGGGTGACCGCCGACGGCGATACCGACGACACGGGTGCCGACATCTTCTACGTGGTATCGACGTGGGAAGAGGATTGGAAGACAGATGACGGGCGCACGTGCCACTATGCCGACGTGTGGAACCCCGTGCACCGTGAGCGCATGGGGACGCTCGAGATCTTCAAGGTGTCGGCTTATATGTCGCCAGGTAACCGCTTCTTCGCCCCTTTCTACCGTCACACCACCATCGAGGCGTTCCTGACGCAGAACGAGGACACTATCTATAACCGTACCCGCCTGGCGATGGCTGATGTCTGCACAGCCTTCGATCATTTCCAAGAACATCGTGACAAGTCGCGCCCACTTATCATCGCAGGCTTCAGTCAGGGCGGTCTGGCCGTGGTGGAACTGTTGAAGCACATCGACGACGAGACGTACAAACAATTAGCCGCAGCCTACGTCTTGGGCTACAAGGTGACACCAGCTGACACTGTGGCTTGCAAACGCATCAAGGCCGCTCAGGGCGAGGCCGACACGGGCGTGACCATCTGCTATAACACGGTGAAGGACGTGAAATACATCCAGCCCGTCATCGCCGCCTCTTGTATGGGCATCAACCCAGTGAACTGGCGCACTGACGCCACGCCCGCCACGCTCCACGACACCATCACCGTCACCCTCTCACCTGAATACCATGTCCTTGTGGTCACGGGATACAGCGGTTCGGAATACCCCGCCTACAAGGACTTCCTCAACGTGGGCGACATCCACAGCTGCGAGCCCTGGCTTTACAGCGAGTGCCTGGCGAAAAACATCGCCGTCCGAACCAAGGCCTGGCGTAAAAAGATGCAACGAGGTTAGGCTTGGTTAAGACCTTTATCCTCGGCACCTGATTTCTGGGCTTTGCCGAGGCTTTTTTGTGTCGTTTCCCGGAGTTTCCTTGAGCGAAGCGAAAAACTTTGCCAAACAAAAGTTGTAACTTTGCACAAAAAAGTTGCCATTTAGGGTTTAGTAAATCGGTTTTCGTGTGTATTAAGAGTGTATGACAGATCAAAGTAAACTCGAAAAGCTGTTTCGACAGCATTACCGTCAGATGTATCGGCTGGCCACCATACTACTTCACGACGATGCAGAGAGCAAGGATGTAGTGCACGACATCTTCGCCCATCTACTCGACGATTCAAAAGATCTAAAGGAAGAGACAGCCGAGCACTATCTGCTTACATGCGTACGAAACCGATGCCTGAACATGATACGTAGCCAAAAGATTCAAGAACGCGTAGAGCACCTATATCTTCTTGATCTCGACACAACCATCTTGCCGACGGAGCGCCTTGATGAAGAGCTTAAAGCCTTACAAAAGGGTATAGCCCAGCTCGATCCGCCCATCTATCAAGACATCATCATGCAGCATTATCGCGATGGAGTAACCTTTAAAGAGATTGCCATTCGCCAAGGTGTTAGTGAGACCACTGTCTATAAGCATCTGCGCCGTGCGCTTAATCAATTACGTACACATCTTAACAACAAATGAGCGTATGAACAAGACCGATTTATTGCTCCAGATGATGGAACAGCCCCAGCATTATACTGCAGAAGAGTGGCAGGAGATACTTGCCGACGAAGAGTGCTGTGAGCTCTACACGCTGATGTCGAAAACGCAGAGTGCCATTGATGCTGCCCGTGTCGATAAGGAAGTCACTGATGAGATGATTGATGCCGAATGGCAACGATTAAGTCATGAAAAGCGAAAGACTACGGGTAGGCGCGTTAGCGGGAATGAAGTGAGAAGCGAAAAGTATTCGTTCCTTAAGTTCGCCGCTATGTTTGTGGGTATTCTCATGCTTTCAGGTATTGCTTATGCAGCCATCCACATCGCCAGTCATTATAACGCATCAAAGGAACAGGATACGAAGGTCATCAAAAACTCTCAACCTTCAGCTTCCAGTCCTCAACTTGTTGAGCCTGACACGATAGCGACACTTCAGCCCAAGCTCTACGACAACGTGCCTTTAGGAGAGATCTTCGAAGAACTCTCTGACTACTATAACGTCAAGGTGGTCTATCAAAACGAAGATGCACCCCGTCTCAGACTGTTCTATCAATGGAAGCCGGAATATACGTTGGAGAAAGTTGTGGAGATGCTGAACAACTTCGAGTGGATACAGATCCAGACAGAGAATGATACCCTATTCATAAGAACTACCGCCATCCCAGCCAAGGATTGCTAAAACGCGTACTATGATGAAAAGAATATCATTCATACTATTGTTGTGCGCCATTGTGTCTGTTGCAAGCGCACAGAAGATTACGCACACCTTTCAGGATGTCCCCCTTTCCGATGCCCTGAAATACATTCAAGAACAAACCACAGATTATAACATCACCTTTATTTACGATGAACTTGAAGACTTCCGCGTAACAACCCATATACAAAACAAGCCTATTCCCGATGCCATAGTGCAGATTGTTGGCTTTTATCCTGTACGTGTGGTCAAGAGTGGAAAACATGAGATTTATGTGGAATGTACCCACAAGACTGACCGCCATCTGACGGGCACCATCATCGACGAACAAGGTCAGCCTGTAGCCTATGCCAATATAGCATTGCTTTACCCTGCCGATTCTACTCTGCTTAGTGGTGGTGTATCTAATGAGAGTGGCTATTTCGCTATCCCTTACGAACAAGAAAAAACACTTATTCGTATCTCATACGTTGGCTACAAGACCATTTATAGGCTATGCGATAAAGATAACGTTGGAACCATCCGAATGCATCCCGATAGTTACAAATTGAACGGTGTGGAAGTAAAAGGTCAACGTCCGCTCGTTAGAATGAAAGACGATGCTTTTGTGACTACCGTTGAAGGAAGCTATCTTGCTAAAATGGGAACAGGCACCGATGTGCTTGGCCAGATTCCAGGTGTACTTCGTAATGGTGAAAATATTGAAGTTATAGGACGTGGAAAACCTCTTATTTATATCAATGGACGACAGATGCGCAACCCCAGTGAGCTCGATCAATTGAGCAGCGATCAAATAAAAGACGTAGATGTGATTATGACACCTGGAGCTAAATACGATGCTACTGTCAAGGCTGTCATCCGTATCAAAACCATTCGTCCCGTTGGTGAGGGTTTCAGTTTCAACAGTCGCACGGTGGCTGGCGTGAACCACTATGTCTATGGTTTGGAGGAGCTGAACCTGAACTATCGCACGGGTGGACTTGACATCTTCGGTATGGCGGAATACGAGAACCGCCGCAGCCGTCAGACCAACGACAGCCGACAGGATACCTACCTGCAGAGCCATTATCAGCAGAACAGTCTGATGCACTACTATAACAAGAACCAGATGCTGGCTGGAAAACTTGGATTCAACTACATGCTGAACGACAAACATAGCATCGGCATGACCTACACTGTGACCTCGCGCCCCAACAGTCAGACGAGTGATTACTTCACGACCATGCTCATTGACAAACAGACCGACGACCAGATTATAGGTCGTGGCAAGGTGGACGGCGGCGACATCCAGCACATCATCAGTGGCTACTATGCTGGGCAGACTGGCAAATGGTCACTCGATGCCAACGCCGACGTGCTGTTACAGAAGCAGAACTCCGACAGCCAGACCTTTGAGGATGCCACGCAGGGGGACGACCGTACCGTGACCACTCGCAACGACGTGAAGAACCGCCTCTATGCCGCCAAGTTTGTGGCAGGTCATCCGCTTTGGAAAGGCAAACTGGAGATTGGTGCCGAGGGCAGTTACGTTCACCGTACCGACGTGTTTGGAAACGTGGAAAGAATCATCGATGCCAGCGACACAAAGATTGAAGAGAACAGCACGGCGGCCTTCGTCCAACTGATGCAGCGGCTGAACAAACTCACGCTCATAGCAGGACTGCGCTACGAATACCTCGACAGCCGTTACTATGAGAGCGGTGTGAAGATGGACGATGAGAGCCGTACGTACAGCGACCTCTTCCCCTCGTTGATGCTGATGTGTCCCTTGAAGAACGTGCGTGCCAGACTCTCGTATTCGCGCAACATCAACCGTCCGGCATTCAGCCAACTCAGCGGCAACGTTAAGTACATCAACCGCTATACCTACGAGAGTGGTAACCCCTACTTGAAGCCGTCATACCGTGACAACCTCTCGTTGGCACTCAACTACAAATGGCTGACGGGAATGATTGACTATGCCCGCGTTCACGACTATATCATCACTTCCTATTCATCTTATAAGGGCGATCCAACCATTGCTCTGCTTCGTAAGGACAATGCCCCTGGCTATGACAACCTCTCCCTGATGGTCTCGGTTGCACCTACTTTCGGCAAGTACCATCCGCAGTTGATGGTGGCCGCACAGATGCAGAACCTTGAAGTGCAATATCGTGGCGAGACCAAGAAGATGAACAGCCCGATGACTATCGTACGCTTCAACAACGCTGTCAACCTGCCCTTTGACTCATGGCTTAATGCAGATTTCTCATGGCGTTCGGCTGGCGATACCGAAAACATACACCTCGCACAGTCATGGCAGTTCGACATAAGCCTCTACAAAGCTTTCTGGAACGACCGCCTTAACGTCAAACTGGCCTGCACCGATCTCTTTGGCAGCATCCGACAGAAAGCAACCATCTATAGCGACATCCGCGAAATTTACCTTGACAAGCGCCTCGACACCCGCAATTTCGAACTCACCGTGCGCTACAACTTCAACCCCGCCAAAAGCAAATATCGCGGACAAGGTGCTGGTAATGATATAAAAGGACGATTCAAATAACAACCTGCTTTTTCGGGGCAGTTGCTGGCCTCTGGTTGGCGCTGCCCTTTATATAGCAGGCGAATAGAATAGATATAATAATTCCGTAATTGTTAAACCCATATCCCTCCTGAATAATTATGAGCCCATAAAAAAGTTACAAAAAATTTGGATGCGTGAAAGATTTCCATTATCTTTGCACCTTAAATATAGTAGATAGAGCGACAGCTTTCTGTACGCTTTCGAAATCGCCAAAAAAGAAATAGTACACAGAAAGACTGCTGTTAGCTCACATCACATAGCAATATGGATGTGGGCTTTAGCGGTATCCATCTGTGTACAAGGTGTTTGGCGATACCTGAAAGCGAGATGTTCTTGCCGCTATTGCCCCGCATCC
>JAILMS010000129.1 GCA_024692385.1 Prevotella sp.
TTCATCATAGGTACAGGCAGAGTGTAGGCATTGCAACCGCCTATATATCTATAAAGAGGTATATTCAGAGCCTTAGCTGCTGCCTGAGCACATGCCAATGACACACCCAGAATAGCATTTGCGCCCAGCTTCGACTTGGTGGCTGTGCCATCCAGCGCCAGCATCTTATAGTCGATAGCGCGCTGTTCGAATACACAGTTGCCCTTCAATGCTGGAGCTATCACCTTATTAACATTATCAACAGCTTTCAGAACGCCCTTACCCAGATAGCGCTCTTTATCGCCATCGCGAAGCTCCAGGGCCTCGTTTTCACCAGTTGATGCACCTGATGGTACAGCGGCACGCCCCATAACGCCATTCTCGAGTGTTACTTCTACTTCAACAGTTGGATTACCTCTTGAATCGAGGATTTCTCTTGCATGAATCTTTTCAATCTTCATAATTCTTATTTTAATTGTGAGTATTAACCTTATATGTCTATTGAGCGTGCTTGCAATTAGCGCACCGTCCCTTACGTTCACAGTACCTTTCGCACTGTGCACAGATGTCGTAGCCGAGCATGGCTCCAAGGATAAAATCCTCTTCGGGCGACAGCTCATTGAGCGGACGGGTAACGAACAGGCGGATGGCATCGAGACATTCGCGGCGACCGAAATAGACGTTCACATTCTCCTTGCCAGCGGGTTGCACCACGTAGTCTATCGACTGGCGGCATAGGCGATGGCAGGCCTGCTGTTCGAAACGGCGGTTGCAGGTGAAGAGTATCATCCTTCGCACACCTTTCTTATATTCATAGATATGGTTCATCAATACCTTCATTTCTGATGGAACCACCATTTGGCCCGTCTGGCTCATTCCCGACGTTTCGTCGCCTACCCGTTGTCTTTCCGTCATCTGCTGCATACACCTGAACGATTTAGAGGTTTGGTGATATCTCGGCAATCCACGCATCAATACGTGTGTCGGTCTTATCGTCCTCGTTCACGTCGTCGAGGGGCAGACCAATGAACTTACCATCAATAACGGCCTCCGAGTCATCGAAGGTATAGCCGTCGGTATCTACGGCTCCCACAAAACGGGCTCCACTGGCCTTGATACCGTTATACAACTCACCGATGCCACCTACGAAGGTGTCGCTATAGCTCTCGCAGTCGCCACAGCCGAAGAGGGCAATGGTCTTGCCTGATAGGTCTGCACCCTGCAGCACCTTCAGACCGTCGTACCAGTCATCCTGCAACTCGCCAGCACCCCATGTCGAGGTGCCGAGGATCAAGTTCTGGTTGTTCTTTACCACATCGGTTGTGAGATCCTGGACGTTGATGACCTCACAACCCAATTTCTGGGCTATCTTCTCTGCGATAGCCTCGCACGTTCCTGTCGAGGAACCGTATACTACAATTGTCGCGTTCATTTTATTTTATCTTAAATGGCTAAAAAACATTTATTCAAATCACGCTGCAAAGGTACGACGAAAATCCCGACGGTACAATACTCAAAACTGGGTGTTTTACCATCTGGATATGCAGTGTTTCTAATGAAACGCGATTAGCAAGAAGTAGGTATTTCTACATACGCGCCTTCTGCTGTTCACCGGCACCAGAGCCGCGATATTTTGAGCGTGCCTCATTGAATTTCCAGGTCAGGTCGAGCGAGAAGGTGCGACGTACGGGATTCAGTACGGTCAGCTCGCGCTGTCCATAGACCACGGCCTTTGTCTCGTTGCTGTTGAAGATGTCGTTGCAGCGCACGTCGAGTGTCAGTGAACCCAGGCTGCGCAGGTTGACGTCGTGCTGTACACCTAAGTCTACACGTCCTTGTGCCTTGAGGATGCGGAAGTTGCCCACGTCGCCCTTCGGATTGAAGCGCAGGCTGCCATTGAGGCGCCAGCCCTTGTGCAGCTCGATGGTGTTGTCCCATCCCAGATTCAGATAGGGGCGGTTCAGTGTGATGATTGAGCCGTCGGCACAGGGCGACTTATAGTTCTGGAAGAGCAGATAGATGTAGCAGGTAGGATGCCAGGAACAGTTGAAAGTTGATAGTTGAAAGTTGATAGTCGGACTGACGTATGGGTTGAAGCTCAGCTGGTTGTACTCCTCCTTGGTATTGATTGGGCGCAGCAGGCTGATCAGTGGATCGTCAGCACCGGGGAACGGTTCTGTCGTCATTGTCTCTGCATCCTTGATACGGCTGAAGTTGATGCTCATACCCATCCATTTGTATCCTGCATTCAGCACGATGCTATGCGTGTAGGTAGGCTTCAGATAGGGGTTGCCGCTCTGATAGGCATAACGGTTCAGATAGATCGTCGAGCTGGTCAGGTTGCTATATGCCGGACGCTTGATGTCACGACGGTAGGAGAGTGACAGCTGTACCTGTCCGATGGGCGCCGATATAGATGCTGTGGGGAACCAGTCGCCATAGTTACGGCATACCTCATCGTCGCGCACGCCGAAGTTATAGTAGTCGTTCTTCAGATGTTCATAGCGCAGACCGGCCTGCACATAGAGCATCGACGGTTTGCCGAAGAGGGTGATGGGGAAGGCGTGGCCATACTCCATGAATGCTGCTGCCGATGTCTCGTTGATCTCCGTGTCGGTAGCTGTCACAGGTACCACCTCCGTAGCCTTATAGGAATAAGCATCCGTGCGACGGTTGTGAGAATATTCGCCACCCAGCGAGAAGTTGCCGTTCCATAGCGGATAGCTCAGTATCAGCTTCGATGCCCAGAAATTGTTGCCGCTCTGGGTATTGCTCTCGATGTTGCGCACCAGCTTCTGACCATTGGCTGCAGTAGCGTTCTCCTTTGTGTTTCCTGGCGTCTCCGTGTCGTCAAAGAGTCCGTCGATGTTCAGGTCGATGCCCAGCTTACCCACCTTACCATTATAGTAGGCGTTGAAGATGTGTTTCTTGAAGTTGTCGTCCTGCCATACCTCACTCTCCGAGCGCTCTGTAAAGATGCCGTTCTCGTACTCGTCGGTGTTGAACTGGCTGGTCAGCTTGCCAGTGGGGTGGTAGTCATATTTGTAGAAGGCGCCAAAGCTATGGTTCTCGTTCACCATGTAGTTCACCTGCAGCTGTGGCGAGAGACCCTTCCACGTCTGTGTGGTCTCCTGCTTAGAATAGCCGGCGATGACGTCGTTGCCCACCATATAGTACATATCGTCTTCCTGCAGTGACTTCGAATGACCGTATCGGCCTGCCCAGAACGATGCCGTGATGTCGAGACCGCCCGTGCGGTAGTTCATGTCGAGGTTGTTTGTCAGTGTGTGTCCATACTGATAGACCGCTCCCGCATTGTCACGGAAACTGAAGCCCTCGCCCTGTGCCTTCTTCAGTGTGATGCGCACCACAGCCTTCGTAGAAGCAGCATAGCGAGCACCCGGGTTATGCACCACATCCACATGCTGAATCTGGTCAGAGCGCAGGCGCGATAGTTCGCTGACATCCTGCACCTTACGTCCGTTGATATAAATCTCTGCTTCACCACGTCCTTGCACCTTCACGCCACCGTCGCGCTCTGCCTCCAGAGAGGGAATCTTCGACAGTGCGTCGCTCAGTGTTCCAGCCTTCTCCAGTATCGTGCCAGCAATGGTGGTACGCATGGCGTCGCCCTTTACGCGTGTCTTAGGCAATCGTCCCTTTACCACGACCCCATCCAACTGCTGCGTCTGGTTATACCACAATGTTGTGTCAGTAGACAAGCTGTCCAGCGTGTCAGCCTTTGCCGACATCGACATACACAAGGCTACTACTAAAGCGATGGACCAAAAAACAATCCTTTTCATAAATATAAGATTTTTAAATGTATTAAGTTTTTTCTTCCTTAGATGCACGACGTGTATGATTTATTACACCCCTCCACCATTTTTTTCTTTCTTTATCTCTTAGACGCAATGAAATTCTGTATAGTTGCAGAAAAATCAAATAATATTTCTTGAAAGTTCCCAATTATTTGTTTATCTTTGCAGGGTGATATTAAAACTACGACCAATACAAATGAAGAAGATGATGACTTGCTTGCTGGCTATGCTGGGCCTGACGGCCTGTGGCCAGGAGAACTTTGAGAATGTTGACGTGGCAGGCTTTGAGAAGTTGACGAACGAGCCTAACGTCACGGTGTTGGATGTGCGTTCTGCTGCTGAATATGCAGAAGGCCACATTGATGGGGCTATCCTGATAAACCAAGGACAGAGTGACTTCATGGAGAAGGCTAAAAAGGAATTGTCGAAAGCACAGAAGATTGCGGTATATTGCCGTAGTGGTCGCCGTTCAGCGAGTGCTGCCGGCAGACTGGCTGCTGAGGGCTTCCAGTGTGTGAACCTGAGGGGCGGCATCGTAGCATGGAAAGAGGCCGGCAAACCTGTGACGACAGACAGCTACGAGGTGGACGTCTTTAAGACGAAGAGCGGAAAGACGGTGAAGTTCCACGCTCTTGTCCATGCCAGCATCCGTATGGAGTATGACGGCAAGGAGATAGAGATAGACCCTGTCACGAAGTTGGGCAACCGCACCATTAACTACGCTGCCATGCCGAAGGCAGACTATCTCTTTGTGACCCATGAGCATGGCGACCACTTCGACAAGGGGGCTATCAAGCTGTTGACAGGCGGCAAGACACGGCTGGTGATGAACAAGCGTTGTGCGGAGATGTATGGTGCCGGTGAGGCCATGAGCAATGGTCAGTGCATAACGATGGATGACATAAAGGTGGAGGCAGTGCCTGCCTATAACTACTCCGAAGGTCGCACACAGTTTCATCCACAAGGTCGTGACAACGGCTATATCCTGACGGTTGACGGGCTGCGCATCTATGTGGCTGGCGACACGGAGGATATTCCAGAGATGGCCGCCCTCAAAGATATTGATATCGCCTTCCTGCCTTGTAACCAGCCATATACAATGACTACGGAGCAGCTGGTGAAGGCTGCCAAGATGGTGAAGCCCAAGGTGTTGTTCCCTTATCACTACGGACAGACCGACGTGACCGCCCTTCCGGCACAGCTAAAAGGGGAGGGCATCGACGTGAGAATCAGACACTACGAATAAGACGAATCAGGTGTGAACATAAAAATAGCGACGTATCCGAGGTGGGTGCGCCGCTATTATTTATATCAGGTATGTCGCTTACAGGATGGTCTTCACGGCCTCGAGCATGCCCTTCTCCTGGATGAGGTCGAGAAAGAGCTTCACCATCAGGTTAAGACCTTCAATCTTGTTCAGGTCTTCCTGCCAGATGAAGTCAGCGGCGAGTACGCCGTCAGTAACCTTCTGCGTGTCGCCAGTAGCCCACAGCTCTTTGAGCAATTCCATGATTTTCGGGTCGTCGTTAGGCGTGATGTCAGTGCCATCAGCGCGCGTGCCACCCTTGTAGTAGGTGATGATGGCAGCCAATCCGAATACGAGGCCCTTAGGCAGTTCGCCCATGCGCTCGAGGTAGGTCTTAAGGCCAGGCAGGTCGCGCGTCTGGAATTTGGGGAACGAGTTGAGCATGATGCTCGTCACCTGATGGTCTACGAAAGGATTGTCGAAGCGCTCCAGCACGTCGCCCGCAAACTTCTCCAGCTCGTCCATGGGCAGGTCGAGCGTCTGCATCAGTTCCTCAAACTGTACCTTGTGGATATACTTACCAATCACTTCGTGGTTGCAGGCATCGCGAACGATGTTCACACCACTCAGGAAGGCCACAGGCGAGAGCACGGTATGCGGACCGTTCAGCAGCGTCACCTTACGCTTGTGGTAAGGCTCCTCACTGGGTACGAACAGCACGTGCAGTCCAGCCTTGTCAGCAGGGAACTCCTTGGCCACTTCCCTTGGCGCCTCAATCACCCAGAGGTGGAAGTTCTCAGCCTGTACCACGAGGTTGTCGCGATAGCCCACCTTTTCCTGTATCTCGGCAATCTCCTTGCGGGGGAAGCCTGGCACGATGCGGTCTACGAGCGTAGCATAGACACCACACGACTCGTCGAACCACTTCTGGAAGTCGGCACCAAGCTGCCACAGCTCGATATACTTATTGATGCAATCCTTCAGCACGTGGCCGTTCAGGAAGATTAGCTCGCAGGGGAAGATAATCAGTCCCTTGGTGGGGTCACCGTTAAAGGTCTGCCAGCGGCGATACAGCAGCTGCACCAGCTTGCCCGGATAACTGCTGGCAGGCTTGTCGTCCAGCTTACAGGTGGGGTCGAAGGCAATACCAGCCTCTGTGGTGTTAGAGATTACGAAGCGAATCTCAGGCTGGTCGGCCAGTGCCATGAAGGCGTCGTTCTGAGAGTAGGGGTTCAGCGCACGACTAATCACGTCGATGCGCTCCAGTGTGTTCACGGGTTTGCCGTTCTCACGACCCTGCAGGTTGACGTGGTACAGGCAGTCCTGACCATTGAGCATTTCTACCATACCCTTCTCGATGGGCTGTACGACAACGACGCTGCCGTTGAAGTTGGTCTTCTGGTCCATGTTCCAGATAATCCAATCCACAAAAGCACGGAGGAAGTTACCCTCACCAAACTGAATCACCTTTTCAGGCATCACGCTCTTTGGCGCGAACTGTTTATTTAACGGTTTCAACATAACGCTTTTTGCTATTATTCTTATTACTTGTTCCTTTTGGTGTTACAAAGGTAGTAAATAATTCCATAATATGTTCATTATTTCTCGTAATTTTTAAGAAAGAAGTTGAATCATTCACCTGTCCCTGTGGCACCTGTGACAGAATATCCGTCCAATGTTTAAGGGATTTTAAAGAAATGTCAGTCATGTTTAATTGAGTTTAAGGAATTGTCAGCATCCTTTAATCGAGTTTAAAATCCGTGCCATCTTGGCAAAGTTGCGAGCGTTTTTCCGCATAGGCATGTACTTTGCTTATTTGTTGGTGAAAGCCGGAGCGAAAGCCGAGGCGATCAAGATTTAGAGCCCCTTGATAAGGGGCGGCTATAATGCAGGGATTAATAACATTGTTAAACTTTTAAACTTATAATTAGGAGGTATTGATTATGTTACCAGTAATGTTTCAGAACAGTTGGATGCCAACAGTATTTGAGGATTTCTTTAACAATGATTGGATGCCTCGTGCCAACAGTACAGCACCCGCAGTCAATGTCAAGGAGAACGACAAGAGCTACATCATGGAA
>JAILMS010000146.1 GCA_024692385.1 Prevotella sp.
CAGCTGAAATTCTTTTGCAAAAGTACTAATAATAAACAAGACGCAAGCATTTTGTAATACCTTTTTCGGCCGTATAGGACTTTTTAATATAAAAATGTTGGCTAATTCAGGGAAAAGGTGTACCTTTGTACTTTTGAAAAAGTAAAGCTACAAAAGATATGAAGAAGATAGTAATGATGGCCCTTGTGGCTCTGTCGTCGCTGAGCCTCTGGGCACAGGACAACACCTGGGAGAAAATTGAGGTAGAAAAAGTGGATAAAGCTAATCCTGACGCCAAATACCTGAAAGGTGCTGTGACAGAGGTTGACGGCAAGGTGGTATTCAGCAAGACTATCGATGCTCCAGGCAAGACAGCTGACGAGGTATATAACATCGTGAAGAATTACCTGCTGAAGATGACTACTGAGCCCAATCAGGAGAGCGCCCGTCTGGCTTTTGAAGACAAGGAGAAGCACGAGTTGGCTGCTTCCTTCAATGAATGGCTCGTCTTTAAGTCATCATCTCTCATGCTTGACCAGACTCGTCTGCTCTATGTCATTAAGGCTCGTTGCAGCGAGGGCAAGGCCGTTATCGAGATGGCCAACATACATTACGTCTATGACGAGTTCCGCAAGCCCCAGCGCTATACTGCTGAGGAATGGATTACCGACAAGGAGGCTCTGAACAAGAAAGGCACGAAATTGCTGCCACTCTCTGGCAAGTTCCGCCGCAAGACCATTGATCGCAAGGACTTTTTGTTCAATAAATTTGAGAGTCTGCTGAAATGAGTCTGAGAGTGATTCGTAACTGGCTGAACCTGATATTCATCATCGGAGCAGCCGTGGGCATGTATATGTTCTATATGAGCAACCGCGAGACAGGTACCTATATTATTCTGGCATCGATGGTTATTAAGTTCATCGAGTCGGGACTGAGAATGATAAAATCGACATGAATAAAAGAAGAAGCACATTATTAGCCCTGCTGGCCGTCTGCATGACCACCATGCAGGCGCAAGTGTTTCAACAGATAGACGACGAAGGCAACGTCACGAATACCTATAATGCTGACGGCAGCAACGGTAACTTCAATCCCAACCGTCGCGACTCGCTGGGCAGCAATAAGGAGATTCCTAAGGGCGTATGGGCGTGGACGGTAGATCGCAAATTTGGCGACATCACTCCCTGCGAGCTCGACACGATGCCCCACCTCTACCAGAACTCTATCTACAACACAGGACGCTATGGCGAATACAACTCGCTGGGCGGTAACTATACGACACGTCTGAGTCGTATCTTTATTGACCGCAAGCCCATTAGCGAGTTCTATTTTGTGGATGGCTACGACTATATGCGTAAGGAGCCCGAGGACTTCCACTTCCTGAATACGCTATCGCCCTACACCAATATCAGCTACGACAACTGTGGTAACAAGCAAGATGGTGAAGACCATATCGACGCAAAGTTTGCCGTGAATGCCAACAAGCGGCTGGGCTTCGGCTTCGACCTGGACTACTACTATGCTCGTGGCTACTACCAGAGTCAGAGCCAGTCGCACTTCCGTGCATCACTATTCGGCTCGTATCGTGGCGACCGCTACCAGATGCACATGCTTGCATCGACCTACCAGCATAAGGCTACTGAGAATGGTGGTATCACTAACGACAACTACATCACGCATCCGGAGCTGTTTACGGAACAGTTCACGGAGAGCGAGATTCCTACCGTATTGTCGAAAAACTGGAACCGCAACAAGTCAAAGCACCTCTTTCTGACTCATCGTTATAATATCGGCTTCTACCGCAAGGTAAAGATGACGGATGACGAGATCAAGGCCCGTGAGTTTGCCAAGGCATCGGCTAAGCAGAACAATAAGGACAACGAGAAAGACGGTAAGAAGGGGGATGTGCCGAAAGGCAGACATGACGGAAAGGTAGCTGGCGATGCGCCTGCCGGACGCCCTGCTGACGCAAAGATTATGGGTAATGAGGCTAACGTCAATGCTCCAGCTGACACTCTGCAGGCTGACACTACACGCATCAAGATTGGCTCTGCCGAGTCACTGGATAGCGCACTGGCCGTTCGCCATGAGCAGGACAGTCTGGAGGCAAACATGAAGCGCGAATACGTGCCTGTCACTAGCTTCATCCATACTCTCGACATCAACAGCTATGATCGCATCTATCAGGCATACGCCACCCCCGAGAACTATTATGCCAAGACCTATTATGATTTGGACGATGAGGGCGGATATGCAGGTGAAGGCATCTACGACAAGTATAAGTACACCAGTATCAAGAACACCTTTGCGCTGGCTCTGCTGGAAGGTTTCAATAAGTATATGAAGGCCGGTCTGAAGGGCTTTATCTCGTATGACCACCGTACCTATCAGATGCCATACTTAGCGGAAGGATCTACAGCCTACCACATGGACCGCCATTCAGAATACGACCTGACGGTGGGTGGTCTGCTGTCGAAGACGCAAGGTCACACCTTCCACTTCAATGTAGGTGCAGAGGTAGGTGTAGTAGGTGCTGACCCTGGTATGCTGGATTTGAATTTCAGTACCGACCTGAACTTCCCACTGTTTGGCGACACCGTCAGACTGGCTGCCAAGGCACACTTCACCCGTAAGACTCCTACTTACTTCATGGAGAATTATCACTCTAAGCACCTGTGGTGGGAGAATTCGCTGAATGCGGAGACGCACACCCATCTAGAGGGTATCTTCGGCTACGACAAGACGCGTACCACAGTGCGTGTGGCCATCGACGAGATTCAGAACTACACATACTTCGGTATGAGCTACGACTACAGCACTAAAGGACGCACGGCAATGACGGGTGGCGTATTCCAAGAGGCAAGCAACATCAATGTGCTGACATTACAGCTGAAGCAGGACTTCACGTTGGGCCCACTGAACTGGGACAACATCGTGACCTATCAGAATGCCAGCATGAAGAGTGTGCTGCCACTGCCTACGCTGAACCTCTTCTCAAACCTGTATCTGAAGTTTAAGATTGCCCGCGTGCTGAGCGTGGAGCTGGGTGGTTGCATGACCTACTTTACTGCATACGAAGCACCCGACTATCTGCCACAGATCAGTCAGTTTGCTATACAGAACAATGGTAGCAGCACAGTAAGAATAGGCGACTATCCATTTATCGATGTCTATGCGAATATGCACCTGAAGCGTGCTCGCTTCTTCATCTCGATGAACCATGTGAATGCCAGCAATGGCTCAAAGGATTATTTCCTTGCCCCCCACTACCCCACCAATTCACGAATCCTGCGAGTTGGCGTTTCGTGGAACTTTTATAATTAGTTCATAGTTAAGAGATATGATGACTAACAATCCTTCGCTCGACCTGGTAGAATTTGTAGAAACGCAGATTCTGCCTCAGTATGCAGCCTTCGACAAGGCGCACAACATGGAGCACGTGACACGTGTCATCCGTCGCTCGTTAGACTTGGCGCGCAAGACGGGGGCCGACATGAATATGGCATACACCATTGCTGCCTATCACGACTTGGGACTGTCTGGTCCCAGAGCGATTCACCACTTGACGAGCGGAAAGATTCTTATCGCTGACGCCCGCCTGAAGCGCTGGTTCTCTGCTGACCAGCTACAACTGATGAGGGAAGCAGTGGAAGACCACCGTGCTTCGGCATCACGAGCACCCCGCAGTATCTACGGTAAGATAGTGGCTGAGGCTGACCGTGACATAGAACCGGAGACTGTCATTCGTCGTACCATCCAGTATGGATTGGCCAACTACCCACAGTTAGATGTGGAAGGTCATTGGCAGCGTTTCATGCAGCACATGGATGAGAAATACTCTGTCAACGGCTATATCCGCCTCTGGATACAGGGGTCAGAGAATGAGCGTAAACTCAACGAGCTACGCCAGCTCATCGCAGAGCCAACGAAGATGCGTCCTGTGTTCGACAGACTGTGGGCGGAAGAAATGGCGTCGAGAGATTGAGAGATTGAGATATTGAGAAAATGAGAGATTGAGAGATTGAGGCAATGAAAGAAGATAACGTCATACAGGATTCTCTGAAGGCATGGCTGCTTGCTGCCCGTCCGAAGACGCTGACAGGTGCTGCTGTGCCTGTACTTATTGGTTTGGCACTGGCTTGGGTAGATACTCGTAGCTATGTCAGCGACGTCTTCAGTTGGACTGCTGCCCTGTTGTGTATGGCCTTTGCCCTACTTATGCAGATTGATGCCAACTTCATCAATGACTTCTTCGACTATGCCCGAGGTAACGACGATACTGACCGCAGACTCGGACCGCTGAGAGCCTGCACACAAGGATGGGTAAAAGTGGAATCGATGAAGAGGGCCATCGCAGCGACCACTATTCTTGCCTGTCTGGTAGGTCTGCCACTTATCTGGTTTGGTGGCATGGAGATGATTATGATTGGAATTATCTGTGTCGTGTTCTGCTTCCTCTACACCACACACCTATCTTATATAGGTATGGGCGACGTGCTCGTTGTTATCTTCTTCGGTGTCGTGCCCGTCTGCATTACCTATTATATACAGTTGCACACCTGCACATGGCAGGTATTCATTGCTTCGCTGGCTTGCGGATTGGTAATTGACGGATTGCTCATTATCAACAACTATCGTGACCGTGACAACGATCGCGAAGACGGCAAGAAGACATTGGTAGTGGAGATTGGCGCTGAGGCTGCCGAGTGGCTCTACCTGTCACTGGGTATTATCGCTGTTCTGGCTGGTATCGTCTTCTGGTTGAACGGTCATGTGCTGGCCTTCATATTACCATTCCTCTACCTGATGCTACACATACTTACATGGCAGAAGATGAGACGCATCAATCACGGCAGACAACTGAACGAGTGCCTGGGAGAAACGGCGCGTAACATGCTCGTTTACGGACTCTGTGTAGCACTGGGACTGCTACTTATTTGAGGTAATACCAATAGATAGCTACACCAATAGCTATCAGAATCAGCGTGATAATAGTCTTTACCAGACATGAGGCGATGCGCTTGGCAACGAGCACACCAATAATAATCAATGCCAGCAACGCCAGATAATAGGTGAAATTTCCAAGAATCATTTAAACAGATGTTTGAAGGTTGCGGGAATCGTTGTCTCAAACTCCATAGGCTGGTGGGTCCAGGGATGCTCAAAGCATAAGAGCCATGCATGTAGGCACAGACGGTGTAACGGGTCGTCGCCATTGCCGTATTTTACATCACCACATACAGGATGGCCCATGTCGGCAGCATGTACACGAATCTGATTCTTACGGCCCGTCTCCAGTTTAAACTCTACCAACGAGTGGTCGGTGGTACGGTCTAACACATGGAAATGAGTGATAGCCAACTTGCCACCATTATCAACGGGTGATGAATAAGTGACATACGCCTTGTTATCTTTGAGCCAGTTCTCGATAGTACCATCGTCCTGCTCCATCTCGCCAGAGAGCACAGCAACATAACGACGGTCGTAGACTATCTGGTGCCAGTTATGCTCAAGTATCTGCTCCGTCTCCATATCCTTAGCATAGACCATCAGACCTGAGGTGTCACGATCCAGGCGGTGAACCACATGAGCCGTACATTTCTGACGTGACTTCTTGAAGTAATCGTCAAGCACAGTCTTTACATTCAGCGTTGAGTGACCAGCAGCCATCGACAAGATGCCGGGCTGCTTCTCGATAACGATGAGCCAACGATCTTCATAGACAATACGGACATAGCGACTGCGGAAAGGCTGCTGGTTGCGCTTGGTCTTTGAGAAAGCTACCTTCATGCCTGGCTGCAGCAAGTAGTCAAACTGTGTCACAGTCTTTCCGTTTACCTTGACACCCTGTCCTTGCAGCGTCAACTTAATCTTGTTCTTCGTCTGCTTGACATTGGCCAACAAAAACTCCAACAGAGGCTGTTCCTCTGTCACTTTGAAGTGGTCGTATTCACCTTGTGTATTTGTGCTATATCTCATATCATTGGCAAAGGTACGAAAAAATACACATATTTGTATATCTTTCCATAAAATATTTATAACTCACCTCGACGGGTGTGGAGCGGCCATGTGATTTGGCGGTAGAGCAGATTACTGTTGAGTAACTGGCGACGGGGACGAGGCGTAATGCCAGGATAACGCTCACCACGTACATGGAACGTATAGCTCGATTCATTTCCATGGTAATCGGTCAGGATGTAAGTGAGCTGATAGTCACGCTCCTCGTCGAAGCAGACAATGCCCTGCTCAAAATTGGTATGCAATACTGGCAGACGCATATTGGGCTCACGGAATGACTTCATATACCATACACGGTTATGACGCCAATGGTCGTAGTCGCCCCATCTGTTGACCTCAAGCTGACAACTGGTAGGAATACTGTCAACGACAGAGCGGAATACCTCACGACCATCTACCAGCAAGCGTGTCAAGCGAATGCCATAGTGGTTGTAGGTCTTCTCACTATAGTCGTCAGCCCACAGGCCAAAACCTACCCTGCCCCATGCGGTGAACTCACGTTTTACATTGAATGATGAGCGTTGTACTTTAATATCGGGAGCACCGAAGCCAAAGGTTTGCTTGGTGAAACCACCATTAAACACACCTTCACCATCCATGGGATAAGCCATAAAAGAATGAGCCTGAGGGGCTACTGTATCACTGATGACTGGGGCCAACTTGTCTAACGGGTTAAGCATAGCCCATGTGCGGGTGTCATGTAACTCAAGGTGCAGATGGGGACCTGTGGAGTGACCGGTATTACCACTAATAGCAATCAGGTCGCCAGCCTTTACGGGATATTCATTCTCAGGGAGAACTAACGACAGTGTATCCTTTCCTGTGCGTTGGAGCAATGCTTCATATTTATCCTCGAAGCGCTTCAAATGACAGTAAACGCTGGTATTGCCATCAGGATGTGAGACATAGATGGCATTACCAAAGCCATACATATTTACAGTCAACCGGCTGACATAACCGTCGGCAATAGAATATATGAGCTTACCCTCTTGATTCTCAGTCTTTACATCCAGTCCGCCATGAAAATGAAAAGGACGTGGCTCACCGAAATTGCCAGCTAAGACAATCTCGTAGTCAACAGGACTTTGATATGTTGTTGGGTGATAGATGTTTGGGGCTGGTTCTTCGCCACACGACAGCAACAGCCAACAGCCAACACCTATCACCCAACACCTAATACCTATCAGCATGCTTTAAAACTCATGTCGAGACCTTTCACAGAATGTGTCAGCGCACCAACGCTGATGAAGTCAACACCCTGCTCGGCATAGTCGCGGATGGTATCGAAGGTGATGCCACCAGAGGACTCTGTCTCGTAGCGACCGGCAATAATGTCGACAGCCTTCTTAGTATCAGGGACACTGAAGTTATCAAGCATGATACGGTCTACACCACCGTGATCTAGCACCTGCTGCAACTCGTCGAACGAGCGCACCTCAATCTCAATCTTCAGGTCGAGGCCTTTCTCTTTGAGATAAGCATGACAACGGTCGATAGCATTGACAATACCACCAGCAAAGTCAACATGATTGTCCTTCAACAGGATCATATCGAAGAGACCGATGCGGTGATTACAGCCACCACCAATCTTTACTGCCTGTTTCTCCAGCATACGCATACCAGGAGTGGTCTTGCGAGTATCAAGTACACGGGTCTTGGTGCCCTTCAGATGCTGTACATATTTATCTGTCATGGTAGCGATACCGCTCATACGCTGCATGATATTCAGCATCAGGCGCTCTGTCTGCAACAGTGAACGAGTCTTACCAGTAACTATCATGGCAATATCGCCCTTCTTGACACGGGTGCCATCCTGCATCAATACCTCGACCTGCATCGTGGGGTCGAAACGATGGAACACCTCTTTGGCAACCTCCACACCAGCCAAGATGCCATCTTCCTTAATGAGCAGATGAGACTTACCCATCGCATTCTCAGGAATACAACACAAAGTGGTGTGGTCACCATCACCAATATCCTCTGCAAAAGAGAGGTCAATCAGCTTGTCTACAAGTTCCTTGACATCCATGTCATAGTTGGGCCTATAGAAATCAATACTTAACATATACTACAATTATATTTAGTTGTTTGTTTTATTTTCTTTACGATACCAAAGGGCAAACCAAACGCAGGCAATGACCAGACAGCCGAGGCCAAGGATATAACCCATCGAGCCTGGCAGGTGGAATGCCTGCTTAGAGACAAAGAGGAATGTGGAGCATACTGTGGTCATGAATAGTGCTGGAATAAGGGTAATCCAGAAAGGTTTCTTCTCGCGAACGAGATAGACGGTCAGCGTCCACAAAGTGAAGACGGACAGTGCCTGATTCGACCAGCCGAAATACTGCCAGATGGTGTTGAAACCATCGGGATTCTCTATCTGCCATACGAGCATCATAATAGAGCAGACAAACATTGGTACGCAGATATAGAGACGCTTGCGGATTGGACGCTGGTCGAGCTTGAGCCACTCAGCAACAATCAGACGACCAGAGCGGAAAGCAGTATCACCGCTGGTGATAGGCGCAGCAACAACACCCAGCATAGCCAGCACGGCACCAACCACACCAAGCCAATCGTTACATACGAGATTGACCACTGCAGGAGCAGAGGTATAGAAACCTTTGTCGGCACCGGCAATCAACTCATAGCCAGGCGTAGGAGAAGCGTAGAAGAACCACGAAGCAACAGTAGCCCAGATGAGTGCAACCATACCCTCAGTAATCATGGCACCATAGAATACAGGGCGGCCCATTTTCTCACTCTTCAAACAGCGGGACATGAGTGGGCTCTGCGTAGCATGGAAACCACTGATAGCTCCACAAGCAATGGTGATAAATAAGGCAGGGAAGATGGCATCAGTCCACTTTTCAGGCTGTGCCTCCTTTCCCATATTATACAGATGAGTCCACAGCTCAGGAAGATGTGGCATCTTTATCAATAGCACTACCATCAGGGCTGCAGCCATGAATAGCAGTGAGAAGGCAAAGATGGGATAGAATTTTCCAATAATCTTATCGATAGGTAGCATAGTAGCAATGATGTAGTAGCAGAAAATGATAGCTACCCACATTATCGTCTCGCCACCCATGGTATGCAGTATCTCGGCAGGTGAATATACAAATACTGTACCTACCATGATGAGCAACAATACGGTAAAGACGAGCATCACCGACTTGGTGGTTTTGCCCAGATACTTACCAATGAGTTCAGGCAGTCCGGCACCATCATTACGCATAGAGAGCATGCCGCTGAGATAGTCGTGCACGGCACCAGCGAAGATACAGCCTAAGACAATCCATAGATAGGATGCTGGACCAAACTTGGCACCCATAATAGCGCCGAAGATAGGACCAGTACCGGCAATGTTCAGAAACTGAATCATAAACACCTTCCAGTTAGGAAGCACAATGTAGTCCAGTCCGTCTGCTTTTGCGACGGCTGGCGTCACACGGTCATCGGGGCCGAATACTTTTGCAATGTATCGACCATAGAACAGATAACCTAGCAAAAGAGCTACGAGGCTCAACAAAAATGAAATCATTTTTCCGGTGTTAGTTATATTAAACTTTTGCAAAGGTACGAAATAATTGAGAATTGACAATTGAGAATTGATAATTATTTGTATCTTTGCAGTCAAAATGATAAAAAATTGAAGCGATATACATTATTTCTGCTCTTCAGCCTATGGCTGACAGCCGTTTTAGCACAACCCAAATATGAAGTACGTGCCGTGTGGTTGACAACACTCGGTGGACTGGACTGGCCCAAAAACTATGCCCACGACGGCATGGGTATTCAACAACAGAAGGAAGACCTCTGTCGTATGCTGGACCAGCTGAAAACCATCAATGTTAATACGGTGTTGTTTCAGACACGTGTTCGTGCTACTTCCGCCTACCCTTCTGACATAGAGCCGTGGGAAGGCAGCTTTTCTGGTGTGTCAGGAAAGACTCCCGGCTATGATCCGTTACAATTTGCCATAGAGGAGTGTCATCGTCGTGGCATGGAGATTCATGCATGGGTGGTGGCTATCCCCATCGGTAAGTGGAATACTGCAGGATGTAAGTGGGTGCGTAAATGGTATCCCTCTCTGGTTAAGCGAATTGGAGAGGAAGGTTACATGAATCCTGAAGCATACGGAACGGCTGATTATATCGCAAATATCTGTGAGGATATCACCACTCGCTATGACATTGACGGCATTCATCTGGACTATATTCGCTACCCAGAAACATGGCGTGGCAGCAAGTCACATGAGAATATCACGCGCATCGTCCGTCGTGTCAACGAACGGGTAAAAATGCATAAACCATGGGTAAAGATGAGTTGTTCGCCTATTGGTAAGTCGGGCAACCTGTCACGCTACCGCTCTGGAGGATGGGATGCGTATAACCGTGTGGCACAGGATGCACAGGGATGGCTGCGCGACGGACTAATGGATCAGCTATACCCTATGATGTATTTCTCTGGTAACAACTTCTATCCCTTCGCCATTGACTGGCAAGAGCAGAGCCATGGACGCACCATCATCTCTGGTCTGGGGACCTACATGTTGCATCCTCATGAGCGCAACTGGCCATTAGCTGAGGTAAAACGCCAACTGAGCGTCACCCGTCAGCTTGGCATCGGTCATTGCCATTTCCGAACAAAATTCCTATTGGACAACGTGAAGGGTATTTACAACTACATGCTTCAAAACGATTGTCATCCGGCACTCATACCACCTATGACATGGGCACAAAGCATTGCGCCCATAGCTCCTACCCGACTGAACATTGAACGTACACAGCGTGGCGATAACCTGTCGTGGAGTGGAGCAATAGACCGTAGTGACGGCTCATACCTATTATATAATGTATATGCTTCAACGGAAGAGCAAGTTGACATCACGCGTGCCGAGAATCTCATCGCCACACGTCAACGCGCATCGCAGCTGAGCATTCGACACAACAGTTCTCAGCGCCCATTACACTATGCCGTCACAGCGCTCGACCGCTATGGAAACGAGAGCCAGCCTATCTACTCTTCTACGAAAGCACCAGCCGTAGTAGTACAGACAGAGCTGTTACCCAATAACGGACATCTGCTGGCAGTACCGCAGCGCAACCTCTTTGATGCAGACTTGTTACTCGTTTGCGACCTGCAGGGCCGTACCATTAAAACCTTTACTAATAGGTCTCAACTGAATATAGGACAGTTACCAGAAGGTATGTACCTACTCAAGTCACTCAATAAGAAAGGTTATACTCACCGACTTGGATATTTTAGCATTAAACGAAAATAAATTATACACAAAAACTATTATGATGAAAGACATTTATCTTGCAGGAGGATGCTTCTGGGGAACAGAGCATTACTTCAAACAGATTGAGGGTGTGGTAGAAACGGCAGTAGGATTTGCCAATGGACACACCATGAACCCAACGTATAAAGAGGTATATACTGACACAACGGGACATGCCGAGACAGTACATGTGAAATATAATCCCGAAGTTGTTAGCCTTGAATTCCTGTTGCAGATGTTCTTCAAGGCTATTGACCCGACAAGTCTCAATAAGCAGGGACATGATGAAGGCACCCGCTATCGTACTGGTGTTTATTATACTAATGCTGAAGACTTACCCGTTATTGAGAAGGTGTTTGCAGAGGAGCAGAAGAACTATCAGCAACCTTTGGCCGTAGAGAAACTACCTTTGGAGAACTTCTATACGGCAGAAGAATATCATCAGGATTATCTCGACAAGAATCCAACGGGCTATTGTCATCTGCCTCAGTCACTCTTTGAATTTGCGAGAAAGGCAAAGATGTAATATCAATGGAATATCTACCCAAAGATCCAGCTATTCTTGTTTCAAGCGTGAACATGCTCCTTCGTGACGAGGAGTTTGACACGCTTGAAGCATTATGCTACTCTTTCAACAAAGAGCCAGAAGATATCAAGGACTACCTCTATAAGAGAGGATTTGTCTGGAGTGAAGAACAGAAACAATTCCGTCCCATCGGCTACGACCAATGATTACAAAAGACAGTATAGAGACAGCATATAGCTTTCTACATCAGAAACGGAATGTCTATATTCATTCTTCGCTCGACTGGCAGAAAGATGATATCGAACTGGCCATCGGTAGCTATGTGGATGACATGAGTCAGGAACTCTACGAGACAATAGCTGATGGCCGCTCAGATTTTCTGAGAGACCACAAGCGTTTCCAGAATGATATTGCGCTGGCCGTTGAACGATTAGAGCAAATGTTATAATACTATCTAATCTCAGCAATCACCTCGATTTCTACCAATGCTCCTTTCGGCAAGGTCTTGACTGCAACAGCAGAACGTGCAGGATATGGTTCAGAGAAGAATTCGGCATAGACTGCGTTCATATCGGCAAAGTCATTCATGTCAGCCATATACACAGTAGTCTTTACCACATTACTCATCTGTAGTCCTGCCTCTTCTAATATTGCCTTTACATTGGTCAGTGATTGGCGAGTCTGTTCCTTGACTCCGCCCTCAACAAATGCACCAGTGGCAGGATCGACGGGAATCTGACCAGAGGTATAAAGAAGATTTCCTACTTGAATGGCCTGGCTATATGGGCCAATGGCTGCTGGAGCCTTTTTAGTACTAATTACTTGCATATTGATAATCGTTTAGTAAGTTTTTGTTAATGTTTGGTGCAAAAGTACGAAAAATAAAGTAGAAATAACTACCTTTGCAAATAAATTTGAAAAAACAAACGATAGTATCTAATATGATGGAGCAATTTGAGGAAATACTACACAAAGACCTACATCAATTCCTGCTTTCAATGAAAGAAGTGGATGAGCGACTTCCCGAATGTCCTGATGTAGAGGATAAATGGGAAGAGATAGCTAAGGCATATATTCCTGATGGTATTAGAGAATTCAATGATTTCCCTTCCGCCTCCCTTGGTTGGATGATGTATATCGGCATGGCTGTAGCCAGTATGTGGGATACAGAATGGGAGATTTATTCCAAAATAGAAGATCTCTATGCATACATGCGCGACAAGCGAGGCTATGACAGCATGGATGAGTATATCCGAGAAGAGGTGCTGCTGTTACAGGGTGTGGACTATACGCTGTTAGAGAAAGTTACAGGCGAGTGTGCCTCACGTGTTTACAATGCCTTGATGCACCGGCGTTTAGAGCCAGGTACTAAGGATGCCTTTAATGGATATGTGGCATGTCTGCACCAACTCTATCTAATGGGCGCTGCCATGCAACTGAAACGCATGGGGTATCACATGACAAAGATGAATTAGAAGTGTTATTCACCTACGATTGTCACTACCAATTTTCTTGCACCACCATAATTACGATACTCACAGAAATAGATGCCTTGCCATTTGCCCATATTTAACCGTCCGTTAGTTATGGGAATAGTAATACTCACGCCACTAAGCGTTGACTTGGCATGAGCAGGCATATCGTCGGCCCCCTCCAATGTATGTTCATACTCTGGACGATTCTCGGGAACCAAGCGGTTGAAAATGGTTTCCATGTCTACACGAACAACAGGATCGGCATTTTCATTGATGCTTAATCCGCAACTGGTATGCTTACAAAAGATATTGATGATGCCTGTCTTTGGCAAATTAGGCAGTTGACTCAGTATCTCACTGGTAACAAGATGAAATCCACGAGACTTGGGCTTTAATGTTATCTCTGTTTGTTGTATCATCGCTTCTATACTTGTTGCTTATATCTATAACTGATTTTTAATAGTGTTTACTAAGATTCTTACAGATATCTTCCAGATATTGTTTGTCGATATCGTCAAACGTAGAAAGATCTTTGCTGTCGATATCGAGTACTGCAACAACCTCCCCACTTAATGAGAATACAGGGACGACAATCTCCGAACGAGAAAGACTGCTGCACGCAATATGTCCAGGGAATTGTTCAACATCAGGCACGATGATTGTTTTTTGTTCCTTCCACGCTGTACCACATACTCCCTTTCCATAGCAAATATGCATGCAGGCCACAGGTCCTTGGAATGGTCCCAATATCAACTCACCATCTTTCACTCGATAGAATCCTGTCCACCAGAACCCCATCGTTTCATGAATAGCGGAACTGATGTTAGCCATCATAGCCACAACGTCAGTCTCTCCTTCTATCAAGGCGAAAATCTGCTCTCTGAGCAACTCATATTTTTCTTTTTTCATATCCTTCTTTTATCAGGGATACAAAGGTAATTGTTTTTAGTGAAACACCATACAAAAATCCATGATAATTAACATTTACATACAAGGAAAAACAAAAAGACAAGTTTTCCTTTTGTATTTTACTGGCTAATTCGTACCTTTGTCCACGAAAATGGAAAAAGTGATACTGGGCATAGACCCTGGAACAAACATCATGGGATATGGCGTCATCAAGGTCATAGACAACAAAGCAGAGATGGTCACGATGGGGGTCATCGATCTGCGTAAATTTGGTGACGGTTACCTAAAACTTGGACATATCTTCGAACGTGTGACAGGCATCATCGAGGGCTATCTGCCCGATGAGATGGCTATCGAGGCACCATTCCTTAACAAGAATGTGCAGACCACGCTGAAGCTAGGACGTGCCCAGGGAACAGCTATTGCTGCTGCTATCCAACGTGGTGTTCCCGTTCATGAGTATGCACCCATGAAAATTAAAATGGCCATTACGGGTAATGGTGCTGCGTCAAAAGAGCAAGTGGCAGGTATGTTGCAACGCATGCTGAAGTTTGATAAGGATGCTCTGTCGAAGTTTATGGATGCTACTGATGCCTTGGGGGCTGCCTACTGTCACTTCATGCAGATGAACCGCCCAGAGTCGCAAGCACATTATAAAGGATGGAAAGACTTTATTGTCAAGAACAAAGACAAGGTTAGCAAAACATGTCAAAAATAACCGCCATAGCAGGACGTAACGGCAGTGGCAAGACACTGTATGTAGACCAGCTGAGAAAGCAGTTGGCCTCAGACAAGGTGCGCTATATCGCCTTTACCGACTCTTATGGCGTCAATGTTGACGGACAGTACTATCTGCAATTACGCTGGAACCAGCACGACATTGACCACGAAACTCCAACAGTTGGTGAACTGTTACAACGTGCCTACCTGTTGGCTGGCGAGGATACCCCAGAGCGCAGACTGATGCAACAACAGTTGTACTCACTCTTCCACATGGACGAGTTCATGGACAAGTATATCATCACCCTGTCGAGTGGCGAGTTGCGCAAGTTCCAACTGACGAAGACATTATTCTCCAATCCGAAACTGCTCATCATGGATAATCCGTTTATCGGACTGGATGCGGAGACACGTGACCAATTAAGAAACTTGTTGAAACAGTTGGCTGAGGAACGGAATATGGACATCATGCTCGTGATGTCGAAGACGGACGATATTCCCAATTATGTTAGCGAGATTAAGTGGTTTGGCAAACAGACACCAGTACCAAGTCATGTTCTTAGTGACACACAGCGGGAAGCGATTCTTTCACTTCCCTATACCGACAATGACTACGACTGTCAGCATGTCATCGACATGAAGAATGTCTGCATACGCTACGGCGAGCGCACCATCCTGAAAGACCTTAACTGGACGGTATGCAACGGTGAGCGCTGGGCACTATCAGGACAAAACGGCAGCGGCAAGTCGACACTGTTGTCGCTGGTATGTGCAGATAATCCGCAGAGCTATGCCTGTGACATCACACTCTTTGACCGTCCACGTGGTTCTGGCGAGAGCATCTGGGACATCAAGAAACACATCGGCTATGTGTCGCCTGAAATGCATCGCAGCTACAAGCGCAACCTGCCTGCTATCCGCATAGTTGCCAGTGGACTGATGGATTCAATCGGACTATATGCCGTGCCCAACCCGCAAGACTACGACAAGTGCCGTTGGTGGCTTGATATCTTTGGCATCGGACATTTAGCAGACAAGCCTTTCTTACAACTATCGAGCGGTGAACAGCGACTGGTATTGCTTGCGCGTGCTTTCGTCAAAGACCCACAACTGTTGATACTTGACGAGCCCTTACATGGCTTAGATCTTTGGAATCGCAGACTTACGAAAGATATTATTGAGACATTTTGTCAACGAAAAGGTAAAACACTCATCATGGTGACACACTATCAGGATGAGCTGCCCAACGTAATAACGAACAATCTATTATTAAAGAAACAAATATGAAGAAATGGATATTATTCGCACTGTTGGCTATCGCCACCACTGCACAAGGACAAGAAGCTTATAACGAACTGCGCCAGAAAGCTAAGGCAACAGTAAATAATCCCAAGGCAAACAGCGTGGTGAAGCAGATAAGCCAGTTCAAGTTAGATGCACTGAACTACATGGCTATCAAAATGCGCGAGGTAATGCCTGATTCTAGTACGCTTTTCCTCGATAAACAGGCTGTTGCCATGGATAATTTCGTAAACTTCTATGTAGAGAAGCTTATCGAATCAACTACCAAGCCTAATGTACAGCAGGTGAAGATGATTAAGATGTTTATGGACGCTAGTTACTCGAATCCGCTGTTCAACGACAAGGATACAGAGCTGGTACTAAGTTACTACAATAGTGCTGACAGCATGACACGCTTCTCGCTGGATACCGACTGGAGAAAGGCGGTGGCAGCGTTGGCTCATCTCTATGGTCTCGACAAAAAATAGCATTGGCACGATGTTTGCCATCATGAAAATTGTTAAACAGTAATTAATTATATTTAGTGACGAATCAATTTTCATCTAAGGTATCTGAAGTCCTCGCCTTCTCGCGCGAGGAAGCAACCCGCCTAGCAAGTCGTAGCGTGGGACCTGAGCACTTGTTGCTGGGTCTGATGCGGAGCAAAGACGGGCCTGTACTCAACGTGTTTCTCAGACTCGATGTCAATCCGCAGTCTGTTAAGATCGCGTTGGAGAAAAGAGTACGCGAAGACGAAATAGGGATACCCATCACCACTTCTGAGCTGGTGCTCAATGAGAAGGCAAGCAATATTCTGAAGTTAGCTGTCCTTGAAGCACGCTTACAGCATTCTTCAAGAGTTGACGAGCAACACTTGCTGTTGGCTATCTTGCATGATCAGGCAGAAAATGGTGCCAAACAAGTATTGGAATTTAACAACATGAATTACGAAGATGTACTGACATTATTCAGCGTGAAAGATAATGTGAAAAACGGTATCGGTATGCCCGAAGAGGACTATGAGGAAGAAGAGAGCGCCACAGGTGGCGATACTGCTTCCAATAGTTCTGCTGCGGGAAAGACAACTACTACCCAACAACAGAAGACAAAGTCAAAGACACCTGTTCTTGACAATTTCGGAACGAACCTTACAGAGAGTGCTGCCTTAGGTAAACTTGATCCCTGTATAGGACGTGAAAACGAGATACAGCGTGTTATAGAGATACTGGGTCGTAGAAAGAAAAACAATCCCATCCTCATTGGTGAACCTGGTGTAGGAAAAAGCGCTATTGTGGAAGGTCTGGCAGAGATGATTGTCATGCATCGTTGCTCGCCTACCTTATTTAATAAGCGTATCTACACACTAGATATGACAGGTGTGGTAGCTGGTACCAAGTATCGCGGACAGTTTGAGGAGCGCATGAAGATGCTGGTGAAGGAGTTGGAACAGAATCCCGACATCATCGTTTTCATTGATGAGATTCATACACTTATCGGAGCTGGTAGCACACCAGGAAGTATGGATGCTGCCAATATCCTAAAACCTGCATTAGCACGCGGAACTATCCAGTGTATTGGTGCTACGACACTTGACGAGTATCGCAACTCAATAGAGAAAGACGGTGCCTTGGAGCGTCGCTTCCAAAAGGTACAGCTAGAGCCAACCACCAACGAGCAGACCTTTGAGATACTGCGCAACATCCGTGGGCGCTATGAGTATTTCCATCATGTCAACTATACGGACGAAGCATTAGCTGCATGTGTCAAATTGACAGCCCGTTACGTTAGTGACCGCTTTATGCCGGACAAAGCCATTGATGCTCTTGATGAAGTTGGCTCGCGCGTACACCTAAGGACTGCTAATATTCCTCCTGAGATTACGGACAAAGAAGCAGAAATAAAAGAAGTAAAAGAAAAGAAACAAGATGCCGTTGGCAACCAGAATTTCGAATTAGCAGCCAGCTATCGCGATCGCCAGACACAATTGGAGCGTGAGTTGCAGGATCTAAACCAGAAATGGCAGGATGGTGAGGTGGATGTCCGTCAAACCATTACGGAGAAAGAGGTGGCAGAAGTCGTCAGTATGATGACAGGCATACCCGTTCAGCGTATGGCGCAGGAAGAAGGAATCCGTCTGAAAGGTATGGCTCAGGAGCTAAAACAACATGTCATTGCTCAGGATAAAGCTATCGATAAAATGGTTAAAGCCATCCAGCGCAACCGTGTAGGACTGAAAGACCCCAACCATCCCATCGGTGCCTTTATGTTCCTTGGCCCTACTGGTGTTGGTAAGACGTATCTCGCCAAGAAACTGGCAGAGTTTATGTTTGGTTCTACCGATGCCTTGATACGCGTCGATATGTCAGAATATACGGAGTCGTTTAACGTGAGTCGACTCATTGGTGCGCCTCCAGGATATGTAGGCTATGAGGAAGGTGGCCAGCTGACAGAGCGTGTACGACGTCATCCCTACTCTATCGTCTTACTCGATGAGATAGAAAAGGCTCACGGCAACGTCTTCAACCTATTGCTGCAAGTACTGGATGAAGGTCGACTGACAGATGGCAACGGCCGTTTTGTAGACTTCCGCAATACTGTCATCATCATGACCTCCAACGCTGGTACGCGCCAGTTAAAGGATTTTGGACGTGGTGTAGGTTTCAATGCGGGCTCATCGTCAGCACTGATGCTCAACGAACAAGATAAGGAACACGCCCGTCAGATAGTACAAAAGGCGCTATCAAAGCAGTTCTCGCCAGAGTTTCTGAATCGTCTAGATGAGATCATCACCTTTGACCAGCTAGACCTCGTAGCTATCAAGCAGATTATCGACGTAGAATTGCAAGGACTATATAAGCGCATTGCAGATTTAGGTTATACCATCGAGCTTTCTGATGAAGCCAAAGCGTTTGTCGCTGAGAAAGGCTATGACGTACAGTTTGGCGCCCGTCCACTGAAACGAGCAATTCAGACGTATATTGAGGATGGTATTTCTGACCTCATCGTCAATCAAGATTTGCAAGCGGGCAATACCATTTATATAAATAAGGTACAAGATAAAGAAGAATTGTCGTTCACGACTGCGTGAGCGACAATTTTTTTGTTATCGGACACAAATCAAACACTTTTTTGTTGTTATCGAACACAATAAAATAGATTAATTTAGCCATTATCTCTTGATTTAAATCAATTAAACGACAAAATGTAAGCTTTTTATTGAAAAAAGTGACGAAATGTTTGGAAGTTCTTTGTTTTTACTTTAATTTTGCAATCGAAAATTTAAAAACACATAGTTTCAATAGTATAATAACTTAAAAAGTAAAAAGATTATGAATGCAGCAAAAGTTGTAGAAGATCTGAAACAGAGATTTCCCAACGAGCCGGAGTACATCCAGGCCGTAAGTCAGGTACTGCCCACCATTGAGGAGGAGTACAACAAGCACCCCGAGTTTGAGAAGGCTAACCTCATTGAGCGTCTTTGCATTCCCGATCGTGTTTGCGAGTTCCGTATCACATGGGTTGACGATAAGGGCAACGTACAGACCAACATGGGTTATCGTATTCAGCACAACAACGCCATTGGCCCGTACAAAGGTGGTCTCCGCTACCACAAGAGCGTAAACTTGGGTATTCTGAAGTTCCTCGCTTTTGAGCAGACTTTCAAGAACTCTCTGACAACTCTGCCTATGGGTGGTGCTAAGGGTGGTTCAGACTTCTCTCCACGTGGTAAGAGCGATGCTGAGGTAATGCGCTTCTGCCAGGCATTCATGAACGAACTGTATCGCGTAATCGGTCCTGATGAGGACGTTCCCGCAGGTGATATCGGTGTTGGTGGCCGTGAGGTTGGTTACCTCTTCGGACAGTACAAGAAGCTCACACACCAGTTCCAGGGCGTGCTCACTGGTAAGGGTCTCTCTTTCGGTGGTTCACTGATCCGTCCTGAGGCAACAGGTTATGGTTGTGTATACTTCCTGACTTCTATGCTCGCTACCCGTGGCATCGAGCTGAAGGGTAAGAAGGTGCTGATCTCTGGTTCAGGTAACGTGGCTCAGTATGCTACTGAGAAGTGCATCCAGCTCGGTGCTATCCCCTTGACACTCTCTGACTCAGATGGTAACATCTACGATCCCGATGGTATCGACGAGGCTAAGCTCGCTTACGTGAAGGAGCTGAAGAACGTTGAGCGCGGACGTATCAAGGAGTATGTTGAGGAGTATCCCAACGCTGTATATCACGCTGGCGAGCGTCCTTGGCACGAGAAGGCCGACATCGCTCTGCCTTGCGCTACACAGAACGAGATCAACGGCGAGCAGGCTCAGGCTCTGATCGACAACGGTGTTATCGCTGTTGCTGAGGGTGCCAACATGCCTTCACTGCCCGAGGCTATCAAGATCTTCCAGGATGCCAAGATCCTCTATGCTCCTGGTAAGGCTTCTAACGCTGGTGGTGTATCAGTATCTGGTCTTGAGATGTCACAGAACTCAGAGCGTCTGAGCTGGACTTCTAAGGAGGTTGACGACTATCTGAAGCGCATCATGAACGACAT
>JAILMS010000164.1 GCA_024692385.1 Prevotella sp.
TCTACCCCTACAGCCAATAGTACAAAGGTTGCCAGTGGTACGAAGATTGATGTTACAGGTAATATGACACTGAAGGTGGGTCTGCTTATCGGTTCTACAGTCAGTGGTATCGTTACCCGTACCTATACCGAGCCTGTACCTGTAGAGAAGAAAACCATCGATATCTATGTTAATACGGATAATGTAGGTTGGACTGCTGTCAACTTCTGGACATGGGGTGGCGACGATAGTCATTCTCCTGTTAATGGTAATTGGCCAGGTGATAAGGTGACCAGCACAACAACTATTGGTGGTAAGCAGTGGTATACCAAACAATATGTCATCAACGGTGACGACGACTTTGTTAACTTTGTGTTCAGCACAGGCACAGGTAGTCCACAGACAGTCGACATTAATAATATCAAAAATACTACATACTTTGAGATTTCCGACCAACAGCAAGGTGGCAAGTACTTGGTTAATGATGTAACAGGCACTTACACCGACATCAATGAGGTAAGAAATCAGCAGTCTAATACCAGAAAGGACATTTATGACCTACAAGGTCGCAAGGTAACCTCTCTACAGAGTAAGGGAATCTACATTGTCAATGGCAAAAAGGTCGTTATAAAGTAATGCTAATTGACGAAAAATGCTTATCTTTGCATGCAGAATGCAAAGATAAGTTTTTTTATGGATATTACTGACAGATTCCTTAATTATACAAAGTTTGACACGCAGTCGGCTGAAGACAGCCAGACGGTACCTAGTACTGACAAACAATTGCTGTTTGCCGAATACCTGAAAAAAGAACTGGAACATGAGGGCCTTGACGACGTGGAACTCGATGAGAAGGGCTACCTCTATGCTACCCTGAAAGCCAATACGAAGGGCGATATCCCTACTATTGGTTTCATTTCTCATTATGATACCAGTCCTGATTGTAGTGGCGCTGATATCAAGCCCCAGATAGTTAAAGGCTATGATGGCAGCGACATCCTACTCAGTGAGGGCATCGTTATGTCGCCTAAGAAATTCCCTGAACTATTACAACACGTCGGTGAAGACTTGATAGTTACTGATGGTACCACTCTGTTAGGCGCCGACGACAAAGCTGGCATCGCAGAGATTGTGGAGGCGATGGTCTACCTGCAGCAACACAAGGAGATCAAGCATGGAAAGATACGCGTTGCCTTCAATCCCGATGAGGAGATTGGTATGGGTGCTCATCATTTCGATGTAGAGAAATTTGGCTGTCAGTGGGCATACACGATGGATGGCGGTGATGTGGGTGAACTGGAGTACGAGAACTTCAATGCTGCCTCTGCAAAGGTTACCATCAAAGGCGTCAGCGTACATCCGGGTTATGCTAAAGATAAAATGGTGAATGCCAATCGTCTGGCCATGGAGTTTGCTGCCATGTTACCCGCTGACGAGACACCAGAAGAGACAGAAGGGTATCAAGGATTCTATCATCTGTTGGGTATTACGTCTGGTGTGGAGCAGGCTCGTCTGTCATACATCATCCGCGACCACGATCGCGACAGGTTTGAAGACCGTAAGCGTTTCATCTTGCGCTGTGCTGAGCAGATGAACGAGCGCTATGGTGAGGGAACGGTAGAGTGCGTTGTGAGCGACCAATATTATAATATGAAGGAGAAGATCGACCCACAGATGCATGTCATCGACCTCGTACTGAAAGCGATGCAGGAGTGTGGCGTAGCTCCCAAAGTAAAGCCTATTCGTGGCGGTACTGATGGTGCACAACTGTCGTTCAAGGGTCTTCCCTGTCCCAATATCTTTGCAGGTGGCATCAATTTCCACGGACCTTATGAGTTTGTACCCATTCAGTCTATGGAGAAAGCCATGCAACTGATAGTCAAAATCTGTGAGATAACAGCCAGCTACAACGAATAAATAATGGCACTACCTACTATCATCCATGACCTGGCGTTGATGCTCATTGTTGCGGGCATTGTGACGCTCATCTTCAAGCGCCTGAAGCAACCACTGGTGCTGGGATATATCGTTGCAGGCTTTCTGGTATCGCCTCACATGCCTTATACCGCTTCTGTCGCAGATACAGAGAATATCCACCTGTGGGCAGATATCGGCGTGATGTTCCTATTGTTCTCGCTCGGTTTGGACTTCTCGTTTAAGAAGATATTGAAGATGGGCGCCTCACCATTTATCTCGACGATGGCTATCATCTTCTCTATGTCGATGTTAGGGGTCTTTGTGGGACATGCCTTCGGCTGGTCAAAAATGGACTGTATCTTCTTGGGTGGTATGTTGGCCATGAGTTCGACAACCATTATCTATAAGGCCTTCGACGACTTAGGATTACGCCAACAACAGTTTGCCAGTCTGGTGATGTCGGTACTGATTCTTGAGGATATCCTGGCCATCGTCATGATGGTAATGCTCAGTGCTATCGCCAGTGGCAATAGTCCTGACGGCGGACAGATGTTAGGCTCAGTGGTGAAGATAGCCTTCTTCCTTGTATTATGGCTGGTCGTAGGTATCTTTGCTATTCCTATTTTCCTTCGCCGCGTACGACGTCTTATAAATAATGAGGTATTGCTTATTGTGTCGCTCGGCTTGTGTTGTGCAATGGCAGTATTCTCTACCAAGGTGGGCTTCTCGTCAGCCTTTGGCGCCTTTATCATGGGTAGTATTCTGGCGGAAACTATCGAGGCAGAAAAGATTGAGAAGCTCGTGGAACCCGTCAAGAACCTCTTTGGTGCTATCTTCTTCGTATCAGTCGGTATGTTGGTAGACCCACAAATTATTGTCAGTTATGCGTGGCCTATCATTACGTTAGTACTGACCATTCTCATTGGTCAGGCACTCTTCGGTTCACTATCCTTTATGCTAAGTGGTGAGAGTCTGAAGTCGGCTATGCGTTGCGGATTCTCAATGGCACAGATTGGTGAGTTCTCGTTTATCATTGCCTCACTCGGTCTGTCTTTGGGCGTTATCAGCGACTTCCTATATCCTGTTGTTGTGGCTGTATCTGTCATTACTACGTTCCTGACACCTTATATGATACGTTTGGCAACACCTGCTTATGCTGCATTGGAGAACCGCTTGCCATCACGTCTGATACGTACGCTCAACCATCTGTCGATGAGTCATCCTAATAGTCAACAGGAGAGTGCATGGAAACGTCTGTTGGCACAGATGGCGCTAAATACGATGATATATAGTATTCTCTCATCGGCTACGATTGCTTTGATGTTTACCTTCGTATTGCCCCTTATGCGCAAAATGTTGCCAGGATGGACGCTTCACTGGTATGCCAATGCCATCACAGGCTTGCTGACAGTAACGCTCATTGCTCCCTTCCTGCGTGCGATGGTGATGAAGAAGAATCGTTCGGAAGAGTGGAAGAAGCTATGGCGCGAAAGTAACCGTAATCATTTACCCTTGCTATCTACCATTCTGGCGAGGGTGGTCATTGCCGTCGCATTCATCTTCTATATATGTAACTACCTGAGTCGTTTCAGCAATGCCGTCATGATAACGTTGGGCATCGTTGCCGTAATGTTGATGGTGGTGTCGAGAACTATCAAGCGTCGTAGCATTCTGATGGAGCGCTTGTTTATCAATAACTTGCGTTCAAGAGATATTGAAGCGCAGGTACAGGGGAAAAAACGCCCTCTCTATGAAGGAAAACTACTCGACCGTGATATCCATATTGCAGACTTTGAGGTGCCTACCAATTCTTTATGGATGGGTAGTACGCTGAAAGAGTTGAACCTTGGTAAGAAGTATGGTGTGCACATCAGTAGTATTCTGCGTGGTGGCTTCCGCCTGAATATACCCGATGGAGACTATGTACTCTATCCTTGTGACCGACTCCAGGTTATTGGCAGTGACGAACAAATGGCGAAGTTTGCACAGGCCTTGGAGACTAACGTTATTCAGGAAGATCTGACGTTGGAGAATCGTGAAATGAGGCTGCGTCAGCTGATTATCTCTGCCAACAGTCCTTTCGTCGGGAAAACGCTGGAAGAAAGTGGCATCCGTAGTATCTACAGCTGTATGGTGGTAGGTATTGAAGAAGGTAAGGAGAATCTTTCACCCGTACATCCCAACCGTCGTTTCGTTGAAGGTGATATTATTTGGGTAGTGGGAGAAGAGACTGCGCTTAATACCATTGCACCGCATTAGAGTAGCTGGAGCGCTTATCGTATTTCAGCGCATCAGTCAGCGTGGCGGCATTACAACGGAATGAGAAGTTATAGCTGGTATAAGGTGACAGCACAACCTGACACGACATATTAAAACAGTGTAGATCGCGTGAGAGTGAAGCTGTGGTCATTGACAGTTTCTTGGCATCAAAGTCGTAACCAGAAGAGAATGAGATATTCCAACCGTCAGCCAAGCGGATATTACCACTGAAGTTTAGGTTCTGCGTAAACTTATATGGATAGCGCATGGTGTTGTAGTTGAAGGTTCCACTGGTATTCTCACGCATGGTGATACCATAGCCAAAACTCAGCGACCATGGCAGCGAGAAGGTCATATAGCCATCTTCATCGGTCTCAGCCATGCCTGCGTTTTCTTTTTTTGCACCATGCTTACCAGCTTCCATGTCTTTGTCAAGGTTGGTATCTAAGCCAGTATCGTATTCGTCATCCTCGTCCTCGCCGTTCTTATTGTTCTTTCCTTTGTTCTTCTTTTCGACCTTCTCGCCACGCAGCCACTTGAAGAAATTGCCTACCTTCTTGTTGTCAATCGTATAGGACAAGTTCTGTGACATACCCTGAAATCGACCAAAGCGACCGTAGCTATACTCCGTGCGATTACCAATATATGGTTGTGCTCCTACTGAGTCTGCCTCATAGGCATAAGTAGCAAAGACAGCACTGATATTGAGTGTATAGCTCTTTGATAGCTTAAGTCTCAAGCGAGTAGAAAGGTCACTCCATGGACGTGTTTCTGCAGCAAAGTTATAGGACATGGAGGCTCCTAATTCGTCTATCAGACTGATTTTCTTATAGCCTGTTGAGTCATCGTCACTCTTTACCTTCATCTCTACGTTGTTCGAGATATCCATAGACAGGCTACCAGTCTTACCCTTGCCGACTGTTCCAAAGATTGCTCCCTGGAAGTGGTTATACTCCACCAATGAAACGTTACCGTCAGCGTCTGTTTTCTGGTATGTGTCAACGTAGCCATAGCGCGATGAACCGAAATCAGGAGAATAGTTGAAAGAGAGGCTTGGTGTAAAGACGTGGCGGATACGGTCTATCTTCTCACCAAAAATCTTTCGGTTGGGAATGAAGAAACCGTATAGCTTTGTCGAGAGACCCAGACTCATGTTCCAGTTGTAGACGTTATAGAAGCCTTGCAGCGTGTCAACTACTTCCTTCTGGTTCTCAGTATCCCACGAACGATTGTACTTCTGCGTGTACATACGGTCGGTGAAGTTGAATGTCGGGTTTACATTCAGGAAGTTGAAGAGTGTGAAGTTGCCGCTAATGGGGATGTTGTGCTGCATACCGTTACGCCAGTCCTTAGTCAGGCTTGACTTCATCAACTTATCTTCCTTGGTGTTGATCTCATTCTTGAAATGACCAGTATAACGCATAGATATCTTCTCATACCAACGCTCCTTGCCTACAGCCTTTTTACGTTTGAAGGGATAGAAGTTGGCTACCGAGATATTCAAATCGGGCAATGTCACTGCGATGGTTGAGTCGCGCATATTCTGGTTCAGGTTGAATGTGCTCGTCAGCGTCATTCCCAGACTTGAGAATTTTGTACCCCATGATACAGAACTGGTACGTGTCGATTGTGTCAGCGACTGCGGATTATACATCGACGTGAGGTTGTTGCGCTCATAACTACTTGTGGCGAAGTTAACACTGGCACGTAGCGTCTTGTAGGGATTTGCCTTGGCGTCCTGTGAATGCTGCCACAGTACCTTGAAACTCGTCGTTTTGGAGTAGTCTGGCATATTTTTATCGCCCGTCACTGAGTTCTGGTAGCTCACCAGCATAGAGCCGTTATAGCGGTAACGAAGCCTGTAGTTTGACGTAGCTGTTAATCCCCATGAGCCTTTTGTATAGATTTCGCCAATAAGTTTCAGGTCCATCTTGTCGCTGATGGCAAAATAGTAACCACCATCACGCAGATAGAAACCTCGTGAGGTCTCATCACCATACGTTGGCATGATGAAACCAGAGGAATAGCTCTTTGTGAACGGGAAGAAACCATAGGGGATGGCAAAGGGAAGTGGTACGTCGGCAACTACCAGATAGGTAGGACCAAACACGACATTCTTGCCAGGACGTACTTTTGCACGCGACATGGCGAAATAAAAGTCGGGATGTGGCTGATCACATGTTGTGTAGCGTCCATGATACAAGTGCAT
>JAILMS010000012.1 GCA_024692385.1 Prevotella sp.
CTGCACCCTTATCGGTCAGAACCTTCTTGAATTTAGCGACCGTTTCCTTCATCTGTTCATCAGACAAAACGGGAGTCAAAATGAAAACGGTTTCGTATTGATTCATACTTTTAATTAATTAAATAAATGTTATTTTTGCAAATTGCGGGTGCAAAGGTACGAAAAAAATATGAATTACTAACTATGAATTACTAATTATTTCGTATATTTGCAGCAAATTTAACGAATTTATGAAGTTTTTCAAGCATAATATAGGTATAATCCTTATTATATTAGGTGTAATCGTGCTCATTCTGACCCGATTCGCCCTCTTTTCCAGCAGCAACTGGATGCTCCTTTCGGGCCTCCTACTGATTATACTTGGCATCTGGTTTCATATTCGAAGCATTAAACATGAAAGCAGGTATTGAAAGTTGACAGTTGAAAGTTGAAAGTTGACAGTTGACAGTTGACAGTTTACAGTTGAGAACTATGGAAAACATTAAGATATTTACCCAACTAATTTCCGCAGAGCTGCACTTGCAGGAGCATGCCGTGGAGAATACGCTGAAGCTGTTGGACGAGGGTTGCACCATCCCGTTTATCTCGCGCTACCGCAAGGAGCGCACGGGAGGACTCGACGAGGTGCAGATTACCAGCATCAGCAACCGACTGTCACAACTGCAGGAGATTGCTAAGCGTAAGGACACCATCGTCAAGACAATCACAGAACAGCAGAAGATGACGCCCGAACTGGAGAAGCGCATCAACGACTGTTGGGAAAGTACCGTACTGGAAGACATCTACCTGCCCTATAAGCCCAAGCGCCGCACACGAGCACAGGTGGCTCGCGAACAGGGACTGGAGCCACTGGCCACCATTCTGCTGATGCAGCGCGAGCAAGACCCGAAGCGTGCTGCCCAGCGCTTTGTGCGCGATGGTCTGACCGTAGCGGATTGTCTGAAGGGTGCGCAGGATATCATTGCCGAGCAGGTCAGCGAAGACGAGCGCTCGCGCAACCAGGTGCGTAGCGCCTTCCGCAGAGAGGCCTTTATCGAATCAAAGGTGGTGAAAGCCAAGAAAGACAGCGACGAGGCACAGAAATATAGTGATTACTTCGATTGGGAGGAGCCGCTGAAGCGCTGCTCCAGTCACCGTCTGCTGGCTATGCGCCGCGGTGAGAGTGAAGGCATCCTGCGCATCAGTCTGACGATTGATGATGACGAGGCCATCCAGCGCTTGCAGCGCAACTACGTTCGCGGCAACGGCTCGTGTCAACGCCTTGTCGCAGAGGCTGTTGAGGATGGCTACAAGCGTCTGTTGCTGCCCTCGATAGAGACGGAGTTTATGAATCTCAGCAAGGAGCGCGCCGACGAGGAGGCCATCAAGGTGTTCTCTGAGAATCTGCGCCAGCTGCTGCTCGGTGCACCCTTAGGACAGAAGCGCGTAATGGGTATCGACCCCGGATTCCGTACAGGTTGCAAGGTGGTATGTCTTGACGCACAGGGCAATCTGCTACATCACGAGGCTATCTTCCCCCACCCGCCCGTGAATCATCGTATGCAGGCCACCATGCATCTGCAGGAGATGGTGAAGAAATACCAGGTGGAAGCCATCGCCATTGGTAACGGCACTGCCAGTAGAGAGACGAAGGAGTTTGTGGCGGATGCGCTGACAGAATCGGCACCAGCAGTCTATGTGGTCAGCGAAGACGGCGCCTCGGTATATAGTGCCTCGAAGGTGGCACGCGACGAGTTCCCCAACGAGGACGTCACCGTTCGTGGGGCTGTCAGCATCGGTCGCAGACTGATGGACCCACTGGCAGAGCTGGTAAAGATAGACCCCAAGAGCATTGGCGTGGGACAATACCAGCACGACGTAGACCAGACACAGCTGAAGCACTCGCTCGACCAGACGGTAGAGAGTTGCGTGAATATGGTTGGCGTCAATCTCAATACCGCCTCACAGCACCTGCTCACTTATGTCAGCGGATTAGGACCGACACTGGCGCAGAACATCGTGGACTACAGAAAGGAGAACGGGGCGTTCACCAGTCGTGCACAACTGAAGAAGGTGCCACGTCTGGGACCTGCCGCCTATCAGCAGTGTGCCGGCTTTCTGCGCATCCCCGATGCCAAGAATCCGCTCGACAACTCAGCCGTTCACCCAGAGAGCTATGCCGTCGTGGAGCAGATGGCCAAAGACTGTCATTGTACCGTCAGCGACCTCATCAACAAGAGTGAATTACGCGAGCAGGTGGACATCCATCACTACGTCACCGCAGAGGTCGGACTACCCACTCTTACCGACATTATGAAAGAGTTGGAGAAGCCCGGCAGAGACCCTCGCGAGCAGATTGAGGAGTTTGAATTTGACAGTAGCGTACAGACCGTAGAAGACTTGCGCGAAGGAATGGAACTCCCTGGTATAGTAACAAATATCACCAACTTTGGAGCCTTCGTAGATATCGGTGTTCACCAAGACGGATTGGTACATATATCGCAGTTGGCCGACCGTTATGTGAGCGACCCGACACAGGTGGTACGCCTGCATCAGCATGTGCGTGTACGAGTGATTGGCATCGACCTTCGCCGCAATAGAATCTCACTTAGCATGAAGGGTATGGGGAATTGATTTCATCGATCCCATAGCCCTGCCACGGGCTATGACACAAGAAAAAGAAGACTTGTTTTGAAAGCAAGCTTTCATACAAATCTTCTTTTCCTTGTGATCCGGCGGGGATTCGAACCCCGGACCCACAGCTTAGAAGGCTGTTGCTCTATCCAGCTGAGCTACCAGACCAGAAATCGCCCCGTCCTCGCAGACGAAATGAAAATTTCGGCTGCAAAGGTACAAAAAAAAGTGAAAAGTGAAAAGTGAATAGTGAAAAAATTCGATTATTTTAGCATTTTTGTGCTCATATCATGGCAATTATAGAGATTTCATCCCTCCAAGAGAAAGGTTTAGAGGTATTTAGCACGCTGACAGAAGCACAGCTGCGCATGGAACTGGAACCAGAGAAAGGACTCTTCATCGCAGAGAGCCCGAAAGTAATACGTGTGGCACTGGATGCTGGTTGGCAACCAACGGCCCTACTCTGTGAGCGCAAGCACATTGAGGGTGATGCCCGTGACATCGTGGAGCGTGTGGGTGATATTCCTATCTATACGGGCAGTCGTGAACTGCTGGCCAAGCTGACGGGCTATACACTGACACGCGGTGTGCTCTGCGCCATGCGTCGTAAGGTGATGCCCAGCGTGGCAGAGGTCATCAAGGATGCCCGTCGCATCGTGGTCATCGAGGCCGTTACTGATACCACGAATATCGGTGCCATCTTCCGCTCGGCAGCGGCATTAGGTATTGACGCCGTGCTGCTCACCCGCGACACCTGCGACCCACTCAACCGCCGTGCTGTGCGTGTGTCGATGGGTAGCGTATTCCTCGTACCATGGACCTGGCTCGACGGCCCGATATCTTCTCTTCATGAACATGGTTTCCAGACAGCAGCAATGGCTCTATGCGATGACAGCATCTCCCTCGACGACGCCCGTCTGAAGGAAGAACCTCGTCTGGCTGTTATTATGGGTACTGAGGGCGACGGCTTGCCTCAAAAGACAATCAGCGAGGCAGACTATACCGTCAAGATACCGATGGCTCACGGTGTAGACTCCCTTAACGTAGCAGCGGCAGCAGCAGTAACATTCTGGGAACTAAGAAGATAGTAGCCATCAGATATTGATACCGTAGTTCTGCTTTACCTCACTCATCACAAAGGTACTCTCTATAGCACCTACATGGTCGATATCGCCCAACTTGGTGAGTACAAACTCCTGATACTGTTTCATATCGCGCGCGCGTACTTTTA
>JAILMS010000027.1 GCA_024692385.1 Prevotella sp.
CCTGCCAGCATATTGATGACAGTAAGGCCGACACCCCAGAAGAAGCAGGCCCATACGCTGCTGGTGGTAACACCACGCCAGTAGAGACCGAGCATGAAGGGAGCAAGGAAGGCACCAGCCAGAGCGCCCCACGAGATACCCATCAGCTGAGCAATGAAGGTGGGAGGATTGAGGGCAATGAGCAGGGAGATGGCGATGAAGAACATGATGAGTACACGCATCACTACCACCTTGCGGCGCTCTACCTTCTCAGCAACGACATCATCGATGGTACCTTCTTCTACCTCGCCAGGCAGCGACTTCTTATCACGATAGATAAGGTCGAGCGTCATGGTGCTGGAAGAGGTGAGTACTAGTGAGGCCAGCGTGGACATAGAGGCAGAGAGCACGAGCAGTACTACGAGGGCGATGAGCACGTCGGGCAGTGTGACCAGCATGGCTGGCACGATGCTGTCGAAGGCTATCTTGCCATTAGCACCGATGACGGGGTCGTACAGACGACCAAATCCACCGAGGAAGTAGCAACCACCAGCCACGATGAAGGCAAAGATGGTGGAGATGACGGTGCCGCGCTTGATGGCGCTCTCGTCAGTAATGCTATAGAACTTACCCACCATCTGTGGCAGTCCCATGGTGCCGAGCGATGTCAGGATGATAACACCCAATAGTCCCCACGGATCAGGACCAAACCACGAGGCAAAGCCACCGTTCACACTGGGGTCTGCATCAGAGGGCAGCTGTGCCAGCTTATCTACGGCTGCGCTGAGTCCACCCTGAGCGTTGAGTACTGCCAGGATGACGGCCACAATGCCAAAGAGCATGATGATGCCCTGGATGAAGTCGTTCATGGCTGTGGCCTTATAGCCACCTAAGATGACATAGACAGCGGTGAGGATAGACATGATGACTACGCAGTATTCGTAGGGAATGTTGAAACCCATCTCGAAGAGTCGCGAGATACCGCTATAGACGCCTGCTGTGTAGGGAATCAGGAAGACAAAGGCGATAATGGATGCGGCTACGCGCAAGCCCTGGTCTTGGAAACGGGTCCCGAAGAAGTCGGGCATGGTGCGCGACTCGACATGCTGAGTCATCAGCTTTGTACGTTTACCAAGGATGATCCAAGCCAACAGGGAGCCGATAATGGCATTGCCAATACCAATCCAGGCGCTGGAGAGACCATATTTCCAACCAAACTGTCCGGCATAGCCCACAAAGACTACTGCCGAGAAATAAGAGGTGCCAAAGGCAAAGGCGGTGAGCCACGGACCTACGGCTCGTCCACCGAGGACGAAGCCGTCAACACTGCTGGCCTGCTTGCGGGTGTAGAGACCTACACCAATCATTACGGCCAGGAAAATAATGGTTAGGAGAACCTTGATAAACATATTATAGTTATTAGTTATTCACTAACGAAGCGCTTAGAATGCTACCTGCATCTGTGCCTGAATACGGTTGTAGTCGCCACCAGTCTGCTGGCTCATCAGGTGACCGCAGAAGCTATGGGTGTATTGCAACTGCAGACGGCACTTGGGGTAGAACCAGTACTGCACACCACCGGTGAGGTTGGTTTGCTGCCATCCGCTGGTAGAGGTGTTGCGGTCGTAGTAGTCTGCAGATGCAATAACATCGATGCCCTTGCCAAGAGCAACAGAACCGGTGAGATAGGCACCACGGCTGCTAACCTCGCCATCCTTACCAGCAAGGAACTCGCTGCGCAGGTTGATACCGCCATTTGATGACTTGCGGCCCAGCAGGGTAGGAATCTTTAACTCACCACCAAAGCTGACACGGTCGCGACGGTAGTCATCACCATCGGCAATGTCGTTCCATGCAACAGTATTCTTGGCATGTCCACGGCCTTTCTGGCCAGAAGCAACGATGCGGAGCTCCTTGGTAGGACGGTATTCTAACTTCATAATGACGTCTTTGTCGCTATTTCCGTCTGCTTGGTTGATACCTTGTCCGTTCATGAGGGCCAACTCATAGTGGAGATGGTCGTTGAAGAGGTCACCCAACAGCATGATACCCTGATCACGACCGTAGTTGGGACCAAGCAGTGGCTCGTAGCCGTTGGCCAGATTGGTAACAGCCTGTGAGGTGATGTCAACCAGTTCCAGCATTACGGGCGTCATCGGGCTCTCCATTGAGAACGGATGTTGGAACTGTCCTACGCGTACGCTCAAAGCCTTGTTGTTGGTGATGCGATAGTCAGTCCAAAACTCCAGAACTCCTGGTGATATGGCAAAGTTGTTCATAAACATGAACGACCAACGGTCTGTGATTCTTGCTCTTCCCCAGAAAATGGCGCGCTTGAAATTGAATGAACTGGTGGTCTTCCCGCCTTTGTCGTTGTACTCGTAACCACCTTGCATGTAACCATTGATAGTGATGCGGCTCTTTAACTCTTGCATCCAGTCGATGTCGCCAGCCGACTTCTCTTGGCCTAATGCTGCCGTGCTGCATGTTGCAGTGATAGCGGCTGTCATTAGGTACTTTCTAATACAGTTGAATGTCATTACTATTTTATGTATTGTTAATCAGTTTTTCCTTATTGACAATATATTTCTGGTAATAGGTGATAAGCAACGTAGTCATTGGCAAAGCGATAATCATGCCCAGTATGCCCAGCAATGCGCCCCATATCGATAACGACAGCAGGATGATCGCTGAGTTAAGTCCCATAACCTTACCCATTATCTTGGGTGTGAGGATTGTGTCTTGAATGGCTTGCACTACGGCAAAAACGATAAGTGCTGACAGCATGATAATCCAGAAATGCTGCCCCGTATCGGCTGCTTTGACAATTGCTAAGATAATAGTGGGGATGAAGCCCAACAATTGTAGATAAGGCACCATGTTCAGTAAACCGATGAACATCCCCAAACCAATAGCCATGGGGAAGTCTATAATCAGGAAACCAATACTGAATAGTACGCCTACACAAAAAGCAACGATGCCCTGTCCGCGAAAGTATTTGTTCATACCTTGCTCAATATCGCTGACAATCTGTGTGGCTAAGCCGCGATAGCGCTTGGGGAACATCAGTATCCAACCGTTGGAGAACTGCTCATAGTCTAATAATATAAATAAGGTATAGAGCAGTACCATGGTGAGTGTGAAGACGCTCGACAGGATATTTACGGACTGGGATATAACACTCCAGATCTTAGGGATGGTTTGTTTGATGGTATCAATAAAACCTTCTTGCGTGATGAGTGCCTTGATGTCTTCTGTGGTGACATGCTGGTGGATGAAGTCCTCAATCATGTTGGGGATATTGCTCATCAGTGCGTCGTGTGACACATAAGCAATGAGCAGGTCTTTCACCCGGGCTCCCTCTTCAACGATTGGTGGTACCATCAGTAGGAACAGACCTGTTAGTACGAGGGCAACGACCAGAAAGGTCGCAATGATTCCCACAATACGGAACTTCAGATGACAGCGATACTGGAAGAACTTGACCAGTGGGAATAGCAGGTAGGAGATAAGCCATGCCAAAAAGAATGGCAGCAACACACTGCTGAGATAGTTGAGTAGCATGATGATACCTGCCAGTACTACTACCCACATGATGTTGCGAATAAAGCTGTCAAAGGTTATTTTTTTCTGTTCCATGGTGCAAAGATAATAAATAATTCATAATTCATCACGTTTCATGTATAAATATTTAGTCTTCGGCGATTCATAATTCATAATTATTTGTTATTTTTGCACTATGAATATAGAACCGATAGCTTTTTTCCGGTCTCCGCTGACCAGTAAGTTTGGTGTACCACGCCAAAGTGGTATCGTCAGTGAGTTGCGTGGACGCATTGAATTTGTCTCTCGATATAAGAATGCTGAGGCGCTGCGAGGCTTGGAAGATTACGACTACCTCTGGCTCATTTGGGGATTCTCTGAGAATGTTGACGCTCAGAAGCATCCTACCGTACGTCCACCGTTGCTGGGAGGTAATGAGCGGGTAGGGGTGTGGGCTTCGCGCTCACCATTTCGTCCTAATAATATGGGGCTCTCGTCAGTACGTATCGGCAGTGTCGATATGGAGCAACTGACGATAGAAGTGTTGGGGGCCGACCTGATGGACGGTACACCAATCTATGATATTAAGCCTTATCTGGCTTATGTTGACAGTCATCCGGAAGCCCGTGGCGGTTTTACAGACAACCATGAGTGGCGCCATCTGAAAGTTGTACTGCCTGATACGTTAGATCAAATATTTACGCCTGCAGATATTGATGTGTTGCGACAAACACTGGCTCTTGACCCGCGTCCCCACTATCAATCGGATGCAAGTCGCCAGTATGGCATGCCTTTTATGGGCTATGATATTCGTTTCCACGTCGTTGACGATACATTAGTGGTTGACGAATGTGAGAAGTGTTAATTAATGTAAGTGTGGTTATTTATGTATAGGCGTTTTGCTTGCAAGTCGTCAAAATATTAGAGAATTGCACTTCTTTGCAAAAAAAGCAATAATTCATTAAACTTTTAGTGGCATATTGCGTCAAAATGATAGTAACCACACAAACACTTTAAAAATATATTGGTAAGTAAACATCATAGTGATTTAGGTTAACATAGTGTTTTAATGGCAAGCGTGCCTTTATCTCTTATGGTAGTATGAGTCCATGGTAAAGAGAACTCAGGAATACAAATGGATGCTCCGCAGGTTGGCGGGGCATCTATTTTTAGATGAATTCTTTGCGTATCTCAATGTTTTTTACTACTTTTGCAGCAACATATTATATTTTCATCATGAAACACTTACTAACAGTAGCCCTGCTGGCCGGTATTGTTGTTATGCTGGCTGCCTGTGGAGGAAAGAAGAAAAGTGACGATATTATTGCGCCTCGTATTGTCAAGGTGCAACCTAAGGAGCCTGTACGTATGCAGCCTTATCTCGATGAGAAGAAGGTGGCATGGATTGGTAAGACATATACCGTTTCTGTTAGTCGTCAGCCCAGTGATTCATTACCCATGGTGAAAGACGAGAACGGACAGAAGTTCGTCGATAATGTGTTTCGTCTGATTGTGTCTCGTCCAGACGGCTCAGTTTTCTTTAGTCGAACATTTACGAAGAAATCCTTGACACAGTGCTTGGATGATGAATTCAATAAAACTGGTGTCTTTGAAGGACTGGTCTTTGATAAAGCTGAGGGTGACTACTTGTTGTTTGGAGCCAGTGTGGGCCACCCGCAGAGTGATGAGTATATCCCACTGGTTTTCCGCTTGTCGCGCATGGGAGAACTGGTTATCAAACGTGATACCCAGATGGATACTCCACCAGCTGACGAAGACGAGGAAAATCTTCGCTAAGTATTGTCATTTTCGGATAGATTAGGTCTGCTCCTTCCTTGGCGAGTGTCTCGTCAGGCAGGGGACCGCTATTGACTGCAATGGTAAAACAGTGGGCAGCATGAGCAGCTCGTACACCTAAAGGAGCATTCTCTACAACGATAGCCTCCCAAGGATTTACCTTACATTTACGCGTACCTATTATATATGGCTCTGGGTTGGGCTTTCCATGGGTGACATCAAAGGCTGTCACCATCAGTTCCTCGGTAAGAAGGCCAGGGAAGTCGCCTAATAGCTTGTCTAATAGCATTCGCTGACCGCTACCTGTCACTACACATATTTTCATGCCACAGGCTTTGATTTGTTCCATGAGTGTCTTGATGCCTGGCATGATGGTGGCAGGCGTCTGCTGACAGTGTTCGGCAAAGAGATGTGATTTGTGTTGATACATCTTTAATGCCTCTTCATCGCTAACAGCCTTTCCCCATTGCTGCTGTGTAAGCAACTTAATGGTTTCCACGCCACGCATACCCTCGTATTCATAGGCTTTACTGTCTGGCATATCCAGCCCGTAAGCCTTCATGGCTTCATGCCAACTGATGGCATGATTAGGCATGGAGTTGTAGATGACACCATCCATATCAAAAAGCACGGCTTTCGGGCAAAATTGCTCGAAGCCGTGACTTTCTAAGTATAGCTTGATTGCTTTATTCATTGGCCAAGCGAGCCTTGATAGCCTTTGTCTCTTCCTCGTAACCAGGCTTAGCCAGCAGGGCAAACATATTCTTCTTGTAGGCCTCTACACCAGGCTGGTTGAATGGGTTGACACCGAGCACGTTACCGCTGATGCCGCAGCCAATCTCAAAGAAGTAGATAAGTTGTCCAATGTAGTACTCGTTTAGTTTGGGAACGCTGATGCGGATGTTGGGTACACCACCATCGACGTGAGCCAAACGGGTTCCCAGCTCAGCCATCTTGTTAACCTCGTCAACACGCTTGCCGGCAAGGAAGTTCAAACCATCCAGGTTCTCCTCGTCCTCAGGGAACAGAAGCTTCTTCTCAGGCTCTTCAATGCTGATAACGGTCTCGAAGATGGTGCGCTCACCGTCCTGAATCCACTGACCCATAGAGTGCAGATCGGTAGTGAAGTCTACGCTGGCAGGGAAGATACCTTTCTTGTCCTTACCTTCAGACTCTCCATACAGCTGCTTCCACCACTCGCTGACAAAGTGCAGCTTGGGCTGGTAGTTCACCATAATCTCAATCTTCTTGCCAGCTTGGTACAGGCCGTTGCGGACTGCAGCATACTGAGCAGCAGGATTCTCTTCGAAAGGAACGCTAGGAGCGCAAGCCTTCTCCATATCCTGAGCACCAGCAACCAACTGCTTGATGTCGAAACCAGCACAAGCAATAGGCAGCAGACCTACGGGAGTGAGTACAGAGAAACGACCACCTACGTTGTCGGGAATGATGAAACTCTTGTAGCCCTCTTTGTCAGCACAGGTACGGGCAGCGCCACGCTTAGCGTCGGTAACGGCAACGATAACCTTCTTTGCCTCTTCTTTGCCACGCTGAGCCTCGCACTGCTTCTTCAGCAAGCGGAAGGTCAGAGCGGTTTCTGTGGTGGTACCTGACTTAGAGATATTGATAACACCAAACTTCTTGTCCTTCAGATATTCTGTCAACTCAAAGAGGTAGTCCTCACCGATGTTGTTTCCTGCAAAAAGGATGGTGGGATTCTTCTGATCTTTGATGAGCCAGCCAAATGAATTGCTCAGAGCTTCGATAACGGCACGGGCGCCCAGATAAGAGCCACCGATACCAGCAACAACGATTGCTTCGCAGTTGTCGCGTAGCACTTTGGCACAAGCCTCAATCTCTGCGATGAAGGCAGGTGTAATCTCTGTGGGCAGATGCAGCCAACCCAGGAAGTCATTACCAGGGCAGGTGCCTTTCTCTAAAGCCTCTTGTGCGGCCTTTACCTTAGGTTCAAAAGCCTTTACTGCACCAGCTTCCAAGAAGCATGCGGCTTTTGTGATGTCAAGTTTGATGTTGTTCATATTACGTATAGTTTGTTTGGATAAATGTGTAATCTCTGTGTTGTTTATCGGAAACTGTCGGTCAGCAGTTTTATCTCAATCTGCGGACTGATGCGCTCGTACAAGATATTGTAGACAGCATCGAGGATAGGCATGTTGACATGACAGTGACGGTTAATCTCCTTCATACATTTTGTACCAAAGTAACCTTCAGCAATCATCTCCATTTCTATCTGTGCTGACTTAACGCTATAACCCTTACCAATCATGGTACCAAAGGTGCGGTTGCGCGAGAAATTGGAATATCCCGTAACGAGAAGGTCTCCAAGATAGCAGCTGTCGACAATTCTGCGCTCAATGGGATGTACTACTTTGAGAAAGCGAGACATCTCCTGTACGGCATTAGCCATGAGAACAGCCTGGAAGTTGTCACCGAACTTCAGACCGTTGCAGATACCGGCGGCAATAGCATATACATTCTTCAGTACCGAAGAATACTCGATGCCGATGACATCTGTAGAGGTCTTGGTCTTGATGTAGTCGCTGGTAAGAATGTCTGCAAACGACTGTGCTTTCTCAATATCAGCACATCCAACAGTAAGGTAGGACAGGCGCTCTAATGCTACCTCCTCAGCATGTGACGGGCCGCCAATACAAGCAAGATTCTCGTATGGTACGTCGTATACTTGATGGAAGTATTCAGAGCAAACAAGGTTCTCATCAGGTACGATACCTTTAATCGCAGTGATGATATACTTGTCGCGAATGCGTGTCTTCAGCTTCTTGAGGTGACTCTTGAGATAAGGCGATGGCGTGACGAACACCAGCGTGTCGTACTGCTCAGCAATCTTGTTGAGATTACTGGAGAAGAAGATTTCGTCGATGTCAAAGCGGACACTGGTAAGATATGCGGGGTTGTGTCCTAATCTACGGAAGTCTTCAATACGGTCGTCACGACGCATATACCAACCAATGTGGTGAGTGTGACTCACTACAATCTTGGCAATGGCCGTAGCCCACGAACCTCCACCAATGATGGCTATGCGTCCACAATCATACATTTGCCTTCTCAATCCATGCAGCGACTTCGTCGACTGATGGCTTAGTCATTTCTAATTTATATTTCTTGACGATATCACCAATCTTCTGTTGCAAGCCCTGAGCCTTCTCAGTAGCAATGTTCTGAACGAGGTTGAAGCCGGCCTTGCGCAGTACGGGTACCCATTCTTCGGCAACGCCAATCTCAGCCCACTCAGCTGGTGTGCTCTGTGGAATCTTCTTCTCGGGCTTCATCTGTGGGAACAGCATGACCTCACCAATGGTGAACTTACCTGTGAGCAGCATTACCAGACGGTCGATACCAATACCGATACCAAACGTTGGAGGCATACCATACTGCAAAGCACGCAGGAAGTCCTGGTCGATAATCATGGCCTCGTCGTCGCCCTTGTCAGCCAGTCGCATCTGCTCAATGAAGCGCTCCTCCTGATCGATAGGATCGTTCAACTCAGAATAAGCATTAGCCAACTCCTTACCATTTACCATCAGCTCGAAACGCTCAGTGAGACCGGGCTTAGAACGGTGCATCTTGGTAAGAGGTGACATCTCTACGGGATAGTCGGTGATGAAAGTAGGCTGGATGAATGAGCCTTCGCAGAACTCGCCGAAGAGTTCGTCGATAAGCTTACCCTTACCCATGGTTTCGTCAACATCCATACCCTTTGAGAGGCAGAATGCGCGAATCTCCTCTTCAGTCTTACCGTCGCAGTCGAAACCGGTCTTCTCCTTGATAGCATCGAGGATAGGCAGACGACGGAAAGGAGCCTTAAACGAGATGATGTTTCCATCAATCTCTACCTCAGGCTTGCCATTTACTGCTGTGCAGATCTGCTCCAGCATATTCTCTGTGAAGGTCATACCCCACAGCAGGTCCTTGTAGCTGACATACAGCTCCATGCAGGTGAACTCTGGGTTGTGGGTCTTGTCCATACCCTCGTTGCGGAAGTTCTTGCCCATCTCGTAAACACCCTCGAAGCCACCAACGATGAGGCGCTTCAGGTAAAGCTCAGTAGCAATACGCATATACATATCCTGGTTCAGCGCATTGAAGTGAGTGATGAATGGGCGGGCTGAAGCACCACCGGCAATATTCTGCAGGATTGGGGTGTCAACCTCAGTATAACCAGCATCATCGAGAATGCTACGCAGGGTACGAATGATGGTAGCACGCTTCAAGAAGGTGTCTTTTACGCCCTCGTTAACCACCAGGTCTACATAGCGCTGGCGATAGCGCAACTCGGGATCGTCGAACTTGTCGTATGCTACACCATCCTTATATTTCACGATAGGCAGTGGTTTCAAAGCCTTTGACAACAGCGTCAACTCCTTACAGTGTACGCTGATTTCGCCAGTCTGTGTGCGGAATACAAAGCCTTTGATACCGATGAAGTCGCCAATGTCGAGCAACTTCTTAAATACTGTATTGTATAATTCCTTATCCTCACCAGGGCAGAGGTCATCACGAGTGATGTAAACCTGAATACGGCCCTTAGAGTCTTGTAATTCTACAAATGATGCCTTACCCATCACGCGACGGCTCATCATGCGGCCTGCAATGCTAACCTCGCGGGGGGCTGCGTCGTCCTGAAAACTATCTATAATCTCTGTTGAGAATGCGTTGGTAGGATATTCTGCGGCGGGATATGGATTGATACCCATCTCGCGCAATTGCTGCAGACTTTCGCGTCTGCCAATCTCTTGTTCACTGAGTTCTAAAACGTTCATATCTATCAAAAATGTCGTAATACGTTGCAAAGGTACGAATAAGTGAGCAAAAAGCAAAGGAAAAATAGGTTTTTCTTTGCTTTTTCGAGCGAAAGTATGTTCTCCAAGGGAGAAATGTACAAAGAATTCTTCAAAAAGTTGATAAAAAAATGGATAAAGTTTTTGTGGATAAGAATTTATTTACTATTTTTGTCGCGTAATACTTGAATTAAACACAATTAGGTATGATTCAGAATGCTATCAAGACACGTGTCGTCGGAGTAGACATCAGTCTGGAACGAACATCGATAGGTATTGTCGATATTCGCGGAGAGATTATTGCCACAGACAGTTTCGTAACATCTGAACATCCTTATATTGGCGACTACCTGTCAGTGCTCTGTCAGCACATCCTTAATCTGGTGGAGCAGAACGGTGGCTATGAAAGTATTCGCTCGGTAGGTATCTGCTCGCCAAGTGGTAATTACCGTACGAGTAGTATCGAGAATGCTCCTAATATGCCTTGGAAGGGCGTTGTCCCTTTGGCTGCTATGTTGCGTGATCGTTTGGGAATGGCTGTTGTATTGGCTAATAATGCTCATGCGATGGCTCTCGGTGAACAGGCTTTTGGTGCTGCTCACGGTATGCGCGATTTTGCCGTTGTCTCTATTGGCCATGGATTAGGCAGTTGTTTCTATAGCAATGGTGTGGTTCATCTAGGCAATGACGGCTTTGGTGGAGAGGTAGGTCATACCTGCTTTGTTCCTAATGGTCGAGTCTGCGGTTGTGGCAAGAAAGGCTGTCTGGAAGCCTATGTCGCTGCCAATGGTATTGTGATGAATGCCAAGGAGATTCTGGAAGAAAGCGACAAGCCGTCGCTGATGCGTGAAGCAGAGACTCTCTCTCCTCGAATTATCCAGCATTTCTGTGAGCAGGGCGACGAATTAGCCATTGAGACTTACCGCCGTACGGGCTATTATTTGGGCATTGGCCTGGCCAACTATGCTTCCATCATGAATCCAGAGGCATTTGTGTTTACTGGAGGTATTGCACAGGCAGGCAAGTGGCTCTTCGAATCAGCTAATGATAGCTTTGAGGAACATGTCTTCCACAATATAAAAGGTAAAGTGAAGTTTATAGTTTCCAATTTGGAGAACCGCACACGTAATATGTTGGGTGCCAGCGTACTTGCATGGTCAGTCAAAGAGTATTCGTTGTTTAAGTAGAAGGAGGTCGGTATGATAAACAATAAAGTTAAATCCAAGGTGATAGGTATCAATATTGATATCACTTCAACGACTATTGCCGTTGTTGACCTGCGTGGCAACATCTTGGCGCAAGATATTATCCCTACCAAGGATTATCCTAATGTGAACAACTTTATTGAGGTGCTTTCAGAGCGTGTTATTACGCTGGCCGAGAATAATGGTGGTTATGAGAATCTCCGTTCAGTAGGTATGTGTGCTCCGAGTGCCAACTATCTGACAGGATGTATTGAGAATGCCGCCAATATGCCGTGGAAGGGTATCGTACCACTCGCTGCTATGTTGCGTGACAGCATAGGTCTTGCTGTTGCATTAGGCAATGACGCCCATGTAACGGCATTGGGCGAGTCTGCCTTTGGTGTGGCTCACGGTATGGAAAACTTTATTGTTGTCACCATGACAGGTAGCGGACTTGGCAGTTGCTTCTTCAGTAATGGAGTGGCTCATTTGGGCTACGACGGTTTTGCCGGTGAGTTCGGACATACTTGTGTAGAAGACGGTGGCCGTTTGTGTACTTGTGGCCGTAGAGGCTGTCTGGAAGAATATGTCTCTACACGCGGTATCATACAGACGGCTCGCGAGATGTTGGAGGCCTGTAATACGCCCAGTGCGTTGCGCCAACTAACAGAACTCACTGTTGAGAATATTGCTGCTTGTGCTGACCAAGGTGATGCGATGGCAAAAGATGTATGGAAGCGTACTGGCGAGATATTGGGAAGAGCCTTGTCTAACTATGCCAGCGTTATTAATCCAGAGGCTATCGTACTGACTGGCGAGTTGGTGGAATATGCTGACAAGCTGTGGGCTGCCATGGAAGAGGCCTTCCTGCAGAACGTCTTTGGTAATATTCGTGACAAGGTGAAAGTCGTTATCTCTACCATTGATAATCACGAGCGCAACGTGCTTGGAGCCAGTGCCTTGGCATGGAAAGTCAAGGAGTACTCGCTGTTTAAATAAGCAATGGATGATATAGGAACAAAATAAATAAGGTGTGACATCGTCGCACCTTATTTATTATATTAATATTTGAAACTTGATCCACCCAGGAACTCACGCATAATGCTGGTGGGTGGTATCTCCTTATCGCTGACGGGCAGGAAGTAGTGGATGAACTTCAGCAGGCGGTGCGCCTCGCTATATTCAGGACAGTTCTTAGGTACGCTGGAGAGGATGATTTCTGCATGGGTGCGCAGTACGGCAAACTCGATGTTCAGCGCTGAGTTGAACATGACGTCGGCAGTCTCCTGATAGGGGAATATCCATTTGTCCTCTGCCTCACAGACATTTTTCCACTGGGCAATGGTCTCCTGAGCAGTGAATGCTCCCTTGTTGTAGTCGCGGATGATGCGACGCAGCAAGCGGTTGTCGTGTACGGGAATCCAGTTGTGGTCGTCCAGTGAGATACTGGTCAGTGCAGAGATGTATATCTTGTATTTCAGTGAGTTCTCTATCTGCTGCGTAAGCAATGGGTTCAGGGCGTGGATGCCCTCAATGATGAGCACTGTGTCGCCAGCCAGTTTCAGCTTCTTGCCATTCCACTCACGCTTACCTGTAGAGAAGTTGTATTCAGGAATCTCCACGCGCTCGCCCTTCATTAGGCGGGTCAGGTGGTCTTCCAGCAGGTGATAGTCCACAGCCTCGATATTATCGAAATCATAGTCACCATTGGGCAACTTGGGCGTATCTACACGATTCACGAAGTAATCGTCGGTAGAGAATGATAGTGGGCGCAGTCCACAGGCCAGCAGTTGGATGCTCAGACGCTTGCAGAATGTGGTCTTACCAGAAGATGACGGCCCTGTGATGAGTACCAGACGTACTGGGTTCTCCTCTGCATGGAAACGGCGCTCAATATCCTCGGCAATCTGTACAATCTTCTTTTCTTGTAGTGCCTCACTCACCTGAATCAGTTCAGAGGCATGACCTTTGAGGATGGCTTTGTTTACGTCGCCGGCATTCGATAGGCGCATGATGATGTCCCAGCGAGTCTTTTCGGCAAACATCTCATAGGTCTTAGGCATGTCAACCTTCTCAGCCAGACGTGTGGGGTCGTTCCAGTCGGGTACACGAAGTAGCATACCGTCGTGGTAGGGCTCCAGGCCAAACACCTTCAGGTAGCCGGCACTGGGTACCAGTGGGCCGTAATAGTAGTCGGCTGTGTCGCCCAGCGTATAGTAGTCGCTATAGATCTGTCCGCTGGTCTCCAGCAGCTTCACCTTATCAGCGAAACCGCGCTCAGCAAAGACGCGGATGGCCTCTTCGTTGGTGGCTTCAGTGCGACGGAAGGGCATGTCCATATTGACAATTTCCTGCATGCGCTCTCTGATGAGCGTTACGTCGCTATCCGTCAGTGTCTCGTTATTCTTTTTCTTGAAGTTACAATAGTATCCGCGCGAGATGGTGTGCTCAATGAAGAGCTTTGAACCAGGGAAGGTGTCTTGTGTAGCCTTATAGAGCAGGAAGCACAGTGAGCGCACATAGACACGATGTCCACTGCCTTGTCGGGCATCCATGAACTCTACGTCACGGTTCTGGAAAACTCTGAATTTCAGACCCTGTGAGGCATTGTTCACTTTAGCCGAAACGACAGGGTAGGGAAGTTTGATGTCGTCGGCAAACTCCTGATAGATGTCCAGCAGTGAGGTCCCTTCTGGGAAACTCTTGGTGACGTTGTTGTTCTTGCAGCGGATTTGTAACATGGTACTTTTGTTTTATGTTGTTTAGAAGAAGAGTGCCTTTTCCAGCCAGTAGGTGAGAATACCGGCCATATAGCCCACGAAGACAATCCATGTGATCTTCTTCATGTACCAACCGAAGGTAATCTTCTCCAGACCCATTACGACAACACCAGCGGCAGAGCCGATAATCAGCATCGAACCGCCCACACCGGCACAGTAGGCCAGCAACTGCCAGAAGATGCCGTCAACAGCCATAGCGCCGTCGGCAGCAACGGGATACATACCCATGCAACCAGCTACCAAAGGTACATTGTCTACGATAGACGACAGCACACCGATAATGCCGTCGATGACGTAGTAGTTGCCGGCAAAGGTCTCGTTGAGGCTCTCGCCCAGTAGTGTCAGTACACCGATTTCCTGTAGTACAGCCACTGCCATCAGAATGCCCAGGAAGAACATGATGGTCGACAGGTCGATGCGCGAGAGGATATCGCTGACGCGCTTAGCCATCGTGTCGTCTTCTGAGGTATTATAGTGGAATATCTCTGTTGTTGTCCACAGTACGCCGAGTACCAGCAGAATGCCCATAAACGGTGGCAGGTGGGTTATAGTCTTAAAGATAGGTACGAAGATCAGTCCGCCTACGCCCAGCCAGAAAATGATGTCGCGCTGCGTCTTCGTAAACTGCGTAACCTGTGCTGTTGGCAGGTTCTGCGCCTTGTCAAACTTGCCTTCCAGCTGCATGCTGAGAATGAAGGCAGGAATCACCATTGAGATGAGTGATGGGATGAATATCTCGCTCAGTACGCCCTGTGTGGTGATGACGCCCTTAATCCATAACATGATGGTCGTCACGTCGCCGATTGGCGAGAAGGCACCACCGCTATTGGCAGAGATGATAACCAGTGCTGCATAGATTAGACGGTCTTCACGCTCCTGTACCAGTTTGCGCAATACCATAATCATCACGATAGAGGTGGTCAGGTTGTCGAGGATAGCTGACAGGAAGAAGGTCATAAAGGCTACCCGCCACAGCAATTTGCGCTTAGAGCGCGTCTTCAGGGTATCACGCACAAAGTTGAAACCGCCATTGGTGTCTACAATCTCTACGATGGTCATGGCACCCATCAGGAAGAATAGTGTGCCACCGGCATCGCCCAAATGGTGTTCTATGACTTCGGCAATGTGGTGAATCACCCCGTCACCTTCTATCATGGGGTAGTAACTATAAGGGTCAACCATCAACAGGGTCCAGCAGACAACACACATCAGCAGGGCAATAGCTGCTTTGTTGACTTTTGTCAGACTTTCCAACGCAATACATAGATAGCCAGTCACGAAGACCGCGACGATACAAATAGTAAGAATAGACATCTTTCGCTGTTTTAAATAGTATATATACTCATTTCGGGTGCAAAGGTAGAAAATAATTGCGAGATAATCATACTCTCGGGCCGATTATTTTCTTTCTGAGAGGGAAAAAGAAAAACGGACCGGAATATTGTGGATATTCGGTCCGTTATTTAGATGACTGCTCTGTAGTTATACATGCGAGCCATGTTGATGCAATACTCGTTATAGGCTTTGCTCTTCAACCATTTCTTAATTAACTTTTTCATTTTCTTTTCCTTTCTTTTAATTAATTGTTATCCTTCGTAAAATCTTTCGTTCAGAGATCGCTTTCTCTGTTTGACGATGCAAAGGTACGACGATTAGAACAATAATACAAGGAAAATCCTCTTTTTTAGGCGAAAAACAGTTGAATTATTGATTAAAATCAAATTACTGTGCACGCACACACCGTTTATTTCTTCGTTATTGCTTCGCGCATTTCCTTCAGCAGGTCGCTGGCAAAGATGAAGTCGGTAAGTCGCTGGTTGGTAGAGTTCATAATCTGGCTGGAGTTGCCTTGCCACTCCTTGTGGCCCTCGTAGATATAGATAATGTTTTCGCCAATACCCATCACGGAGTTCATATCGTGGGTATTGATGATGGTGGTCATGTTAAACTCCTGCGTGATAGAGTGTAGCAGGTCGTCGATGACCAGCGATGTCTTGGGATCCAGACCACTGTTAGGCTCGTCGCAGAACAGGTATTTAGGATTCAGGGCGATGGCACGGGCAATGGCTACGCGCTTCTGCATACCACCACTAATCTCGCCAGGATATTTCTTTTCTGCACCTACCAGGTTTACGCGTTCCAGACAATACATGGCGCGCTGCTTGCGTTCGCGGTAAGTCATGCTGGAGAACATGTCCAGTGGGAACATCACATTCTCCAGTACCGTCAGTGAGTCGAAGAGTGCTGCCGACTGGAATATCATACCCATCTCTCTACGCATCATCACCTTCTCATTCTTGGTCATGTGTACAAAGTCACGACCGTCGTAGAGAATCTGACCACTGGTAGGCTCAAAGAGTCCCACCAGGTTCTTCATCAGTACGGTCTTTCCTGAACCACTCTGTCCGATGATGAGGTTGATCTTGCCGTCCTCAAAGACGGTGTTGATATCTTTCAGCACCTCTTTCTCTTCAAAACGCTTATATAGGTTCTTGACTTCAATCATGACAGTAGTTGAGTTAAGAATACATCACTGAAGAGAATAAGCACGCTGGAACTTACCACAGCATCCGTTGAGGCCTTACCCACATTCACGCTGCCGCCTTCCACGGTATATCCGAAATATGACGGCACTGCCGAGATGATAAAGGCAAAGAACATACTCTTGATGATTGACATCCAGACAAACCAGGCCTTGAAGTCGTGCTGCAAACCCAGCGTCAGGTCGTCGGGTACGATGATATGTCCGATATATGCCGTACCATAAGCTCCCATGATACCCATACCGCTGGAGAAGATTACCAGTAGCGGCATGATGGTCAGCATACCTAGAATCTTGGGCAGTATCAGGTAGCATGCCGAGTTGATACCCATGATGTCAAGGGCATCAATCTGCTGTGTTACACGCATTGTACCTATCTCTGAGGCAATGTTTGAGCCTACCTTACCAGCCAGTATCAGACACATGATACTGCTCGAGAACTCCAACAGCATGATTTCGCGCGTGGTATAGCCGCTCACCCATCGAGGCATCCAAGGCGACTGGATGTTCAGCTTCATCTGAATACAGATGACGGCACCAATGAAGAACGATATCAGCAGCACTATACCGATGGAGTTGATGCCCAGCTGTGCCATCTCCTTCACGTACTGCTTCCAGAACATGCGGAAACGCTCTGGAACGGAGAAGGTCCTTCCCATGAGCATCACGAACTTGCCGAGCGTGGTCAACCAATTATCAAGCAATTTTATAATCATAATCCGCTGCAAAATTACAAATAAGTGAGCGAAATGCCAAATTTATTTCCAAATTTCTCAACAAGACAGCCTGATAGAGTTCCAAGATAGGCTAAGCCAGCTCCGTATACAGCTAACTGGCGCACAAGATAGCTGTAGTAGGAGTGCTAAAGTAACTGTTTTGCACTCCTAAAGTAACTATTTAGCCTGCCTAAACAGCTACTTTACGAGCTTCACATTATTTAACTTTACACCGTAGAGCAAAATCTTGCAAAACATGTACCCTTGTACCATAACACCCTTCAAACTCCGATAAATAAAGGGCTCAGCGCATGGTACAAGTTGGAGCAACATGTACCATACATCTCACATTCTTAGTACTAGAGAATTAAGTTGTGTCCAACTTTTGGGGTGCACTTCACACACTTCAACAAGTGTGGTACAAGTATGGTACATGTTCAGCGAACATGTACCATATCTCAAATGCCGATGAATAAAGGGATTGCGGCCTGTCATGGTACAAGGGTACATATTTTTGCGAAAAACTTTTTTTAGAGAAAATACAAAAAGACCTCCCCAGGTAACCCAATCTTCTAAAATACCTGTGTAGATAGGGGCTCTGGAGGGTTACCTCTTCAAATAAGACCTAACCCAGAGGTAACCTTTGGGCTAGGTCTAGGTTAGGTCTGGGTTACCTCTTAAAACAAGAGGTAACCCTCTCAAACCCTTTACACATCGGCATTCCCAAAGATTGGGTTAGGTGGTTAGGTGTTTTTGAAAAACAATCAAGCGCAACAATTATTTATTGCTGCGCTTGATGAATAGAGTTATTGTTTCTGTTATAATCCTTTATTCATCCCAATCAAATCCTCTTGATAGAGCATTACCAGCGTCAACCTCATCAGTAGGATTATTCACCGTTGTTTGGATTTGTGAGGTTGCAAGAGTCTGTTGCATTTCCATCTCTATTACCTCAACTTGAGGTAGTGTATATCTCCTCTTTTTCATAGTATTTCTTATTTAATGATTACCTTTTTGCCATTTACAATGTAGAGGCCCGATGTTGGATTGGCAACGCGACGTCCTTGCAAATCATAATAGCTCTGTGACGTTTTTTCTTGAGAAGTGACCTTCATAATCTCTGTCGTCTCCCCATCGTCAAAAATCAGTGTAATTTCTCTAGCTGCGCTTGGCAAGTCGGCAGTAGGCAGAGGAAGATACGCTTTGCCTGCACCCAGCGTAGAGCCATTGCTAACGGCATAGAAACCAAGGTTGCCTCCCTTGTTCGCAAGCACGTAGTTGGTGTAGTCGCCATCTACCTTATTCAAATCGGTATTTGTCGTTACACCTTTCATCATATTCGGATAAACAGGCTGTCCGACGCCAGCAGGAATAGTATAAACTCCCTTATTGCCCTTTACTACTACGCCAGTGAATGGAGGAATATAATACGTACGAGTCAAAGTTACTTGTCCTGTAGCAGACTCATATGAAGAAACCACATAAGCCTTGACATCCTCAGTACCAGAGAGGTCTAAAGGATTAGAACCACAGAATGTACCAATGCCAAAATCACCAATAGTAATATTCTCAGAGGTGATAGCATCAATAGTACCGAAATCACTCCAAGGGGCTGAAGCACTGTAAGAACTTACAGAGGCTGCAGGTACATGTAGCTTTGCAAGATTGATATAAGAATTGTCGAATGCATTACTATTCGTAGTGGGTACACTCTCCGCAAAGCAATAAACATCTGTTAGTTCGTCACAATTGGCAAAACATCTATAATTGAGGTATCGTGTCCCTGTACCAATAATTACAGCATTCAGATTTGTACAGCCTGAAAAAGTTTTTTCGTCGATAATTGTTATGTTATTTGGAATCGTGATTGAGGTAAGGTTGGTACAATTATTAAAGGCATTCCCTCGAATCTCTGTTAAATTGTTAGAAAGAGAAATATGCTTCAGTCCACTGCAATTGGCAAAACCATAAGTGGCAATAATTGTAACACTATTTGGCAATATAATAGATTGCAGACTCGAACATCCACGAAAAGCATAATCATTAATAGCTATTACGCCATCAGGAATCGAAATTGATGTCAAGCTACTACAACCATCAAACTCAGACATCGCGATATTCGTTATATTATTGGACAGTGATATTGATGTCATACTATTACATCCCCTAAAGGCATACCTGTCAATTTTAGTGACACTGTTCGGAATTGTAACGGAATTCAATCCCGAACAGTTTTGGAATGCATATTCACCTATAGTCGTTACACTATTCGGAATTATTATCGAAGTTAATTCATTGTTCTGAATGGTGACTCCGAATGCATTATCTCCAATTTCAGTTACATCATACTCAACACTTTCATAAGTCACCTTTGAGGGTATAACGATATCTCCAATATAACATGGTGTCCAAGCGTTTACGCCCGGATTCCTTGTGAGTTCCGCCGTTTTGCTTTTATTGACAAGGTTATACCAAATTCCATCAATTTCTACTGCATCAGCACTTGCTGTTAACGGCAGCAGGATAACACTTATGAGCACAATAAACGCTCGCATAGAACTTTGATTCATAAGCTAATAATAATGTTTTATAAAGATTGAATATGTTACTATATTAAAATGAATCATAGAAGAATAAATAGTATTGACTCCTCTATGATTCATATATCCTTTCTCTGTTTATCTTATTACGAACTTCACACTCCTATCACCAATCTTTACGACTACGACCTCTCCACTACGAAGAGTTGTTGCAATATTCGTGGTGCCCGAAGAGGCCTTTGCAGAGCCAGCAGTCTTTCCTGACAGGTCATAGACGTTGATGGCTGTACCGGCAGGTACACCCGAAATACTCAGCATACCTCTATCATTCTGTATCAGCACTGCATTTGCAGGAACATTAGCAACACCATTAGTGATTCCCTCTGTTGCAGGCTTCTGATCTATCCAGCAAAGAGCAGCGGTGGCTGTCTCGGAGTCTTTGTAACCCTCCTTTGTAGCATAGACGCTAATGTGGTAAGTGGCATCCAGTTGTATCTCATTACCTGTACCACTCTTTATGTCGTTATCAGTAATCTGATAGAGGAATTCAACACCTTCCGTAGCGCTTTCAAATGCCAATTTGCCGTTCTGATAAGTAATAGTCGGTGTTGCACACTTTTCTGCATCATCAGGTAAATCTTGTTTAATAGCAACAATTTCTTTGAATTCGTTCCAAGGGGCAGTACTTTGATATGCTGCTATGCTGACAGCAGGAACATGCAGAGTGGCATAATTAGGATATGAATTCTCAAAGGCCGTTCTATCCATCTCAGGAACATTGATGGCTCTACAAGTTACGTCTGTCAATTTGTTTGTTCCAGAGAATGCTCTTGCGCCAATAGATGTTACAGTACTAGCAAACTCTACTTTCTCAACATTTTCCCAACCGTAGAAGGCTTTCTCTCCTACAGTCTTTACACCCTCACCTAATATAATCTCTTTAAGATTCTTTTTGCTAATTTGGCGATCAGTAAATAATTGAGAACTTACAACCTCATTCAGGAACGTTATAGAAATTAGGGCATCGAAAGCACCTCTTTCGATGTGTGTTACGCTATTAGGAATAGTAACAGACGTCAGACTTGTGCATCCAGAGAAAGCACCGCTATATATACTTGTTACACTATTGGGAATGGTAACAAATGTCAAACTTGTACAGTTTCCGAAAGCGGTGCTACCAATTATTGTAACGCTATTCGGAATGTCAATAGAGGTAAGGCTCGTACAATTCTGGAAAATACTCGTTCCTATTTCTGTAACGCTATTCGAGATAGTGGCAGATGTAAGTCCGCTACATCCATAAAAAGCACTTTTGCCAATACTTAATACGCTATTAGGAATCGTGATAGTTGCTAGACCTGTACACCCTGCAAAAGCATTTTCTCCAATGGCAGTTACGCAATTAGGGATAGTAATAGATACCAACCCGCTACAATTTCTAAAAGCATTGTTTTCGATATTTGTTATGCCGTTTGGAATTGTTGAATTTTGGCATCCTGTCAATAATGTGTTGGTTGATGTTTCAATGATCGCGTTACAATTCTCACGCGAATCGTAATATGTATTTCCATTTTCTACGATAATGGAGGTAATTCCGCTACAATCACTGAAAGCATTACTTCCGATGCTTGTTACACTATTTGGAATATTAATAGCATTCAGCTTGTTACAACCAAAGAATGCTGAGCCTCCGATGGTTGTTATGCTGTTAGGGATTGTGACGGAAGTTAAATTGCTGCAATACTCAAACGCCTCTCCTTCAATAATTGTTACACTGGTCGGGATTGTAACAGATGATAGGCCGCTGCAATTGCGGAAAGTAAAACATCCTATCGTGGTTATGTCATTGGGAATTACCAAGTCCTTTATCTCTTCTCCATTTAGTAAAAGATGTTTAGCATACATCATGGGACTATTTTTCCAATTAAACGGTATTTTACACCAAGCCTCCAAATCTGTAATATTTACTGTTGTCAGATTACTACAATCTTTGAAAGCGTCTTCCCCAATGATTGCCACACCGCTGCCGATAGTTATAGAGGTAAGGCCAGAGCAACCAGAGAACGTAGAATTTTCAATACCTGTCACACTATTGGGAATAGTTACAGAGGTTAGGCCATAACTATTAGAGAACGCCCCACTTCCAATGCTTATTACACTGAACTCATTGTCATTATATACAACTGATGATGGAATTACGATATCTCCAGAATATCCCCCACTTATAGATACTACAGTTGCAGTTAATGCTCCTCTTGTCGATAAAGTGTAATTAATTCCGTCGATTAACACTGCAGCAGAATTAACTGTCAACGACATAAATACCATTACAAGTATTAGTAATTGTTTTTTCATAATTGTAAGTTTTAAGTTATTGAAATATATGAGTTTAAAAAGCACACAAAAAGAAAACGTGGACAATTTACTTCGTCTACGTTCTCAAGGCATCGCCAAACGCCCAACTATCCTAAACGAGTAATGCCCACGCCGTCTGGCGTGAACTCCTACTTTAGTTCTTGATAGTTCTTTGAATATTGG
>JAILMS010000041.1 GCA_024692385.1 Prevotella sp.
CAGAAACTGCCTACTACTACTAAGTTTGTTGTACGTCGTGATTACGACAAAAATGCTTGATTAAGATGAAAATTACAGAAATTAGAGAACTCAACGATGCTGAACTTGCTGAGCGCATCGAAACTGAAGTAGCCAACTACGAATCTAAGAAGTTCGGCCACAACATTTCTCCTGTAGAAGATAATTCTCAGATTAAGAAGCAGCGCCGTGAGATTGCACGTATGAAGACTGTTCTTCGTGAAAGAGAACTCAATAAATAATTCGAGGCTACATGGAAAGAAATTTAAGAAAACAGCGTCAGGGTGTTGTTGTAAGTGACAAGATGGATAAGACTATCGTCATTGCAACAAAATTCAAAGAGAAGCACCCTATATATGGTAAGTTTGTTCAGAAGACAAAGAAGTACCATGCTCATGATGAGAAGAACGAGTGCCAGGTTGGCGATACCGTTCTGATTATGGAGACCCGCCCCCTCTCTAAGACTAAGAGATGGCGTTTAGTACAAATCGTTGAAAAGGCTAAGTAATTATGATACAGACAGAAACAAGACTTACCGTAGCTGACAACAGCGGTGCCCGCGAGGCCCTGTGCATCCGTGTGCTGGGTGGAACACGCCGCCGTTATGCAAGCGTAGGTGACGTGATTGTCGTTGCTATCAAGAACGCAATCCCCACAAGTGACGTGAAAAAGGGTGCAGTGTCTAAGGCTCTGGTTGTTCGCACAAAGAAGGAAATCCGTCGTGCCGATGGTTCTTACATTCGCTTCGACGACAATGCCTGCGTACTGCTGAACAATGCCGGCGAGCTCCGCGGCAGCCGTATCTTCGGCCCCGTAGCACGTGAGCTCCGCGCCGTCAATATGAAGGTTGTATCACTGGCACCTGAGGTTCTTTAATCTAATAAAAGTAAGAAGCAATATGGCTAAGTTACATATCAGAAAAAACGACACAGTTATCGTCCTGGCCGGTGAGGACAAGGGCAAGACTGGCAAGGTACTGCAGGTGCTCGTCGAGAAGCAGCGCGCCATCGTTGAGGGCGTGAACATGGTCTCCAAGAGCACAAAGCCCAGTGCCAAGAACCCGCAAGGTGGTATCGTGAAGCAGGAGGCTCCGATACATATCTCTAATTTAAGTCTCATCGATCCGAAGAGCGGCAAGGCTACCCGTGTGGCTATCAAGCACGAGGGCAAGAACGTCGTTCGTATCGCTAAAAAGTCAGGGGAGGAGATTAAGTAATGAATACAGCATCATTGAAGAAAACCTACCTGGAGCAGATTGCTCCGGCATTGGAGAAGCAGTTCAACTACAGTTCTAAGATGCAGGTACCCGTCCTGAAGAAGATTGTTGTCAATCAGGGACTGGGAGACGCCACACAGGACAAGAAGATAATCGACGTTGCTATCAACGAGATTTCTACTATCTGTGGTCAGAAGGCTGTCGCTACCTATTCTAGAAAGGATATCGCCAACTTCAAGCTCCGTAAGAAGATGCCCATCGGCGTGATGGTAACACTCCGTCGTGAGCGTATGTATGAGTTCCTGGAGAAGCTGGTTCGCGTGGCTCTGCCCCGTATCCGTGACTTCAAGGGCATCGAGAGCAAGTTCGATGGCCGTGGTAACTACACGCTGGGTATCCAGGAGCAGATTATCTTCCCTGAGATCAACATTGATACCGTAGACCGTATTCAGGGTATGAACATTACCTTCGTCACCTCTGCACAGACTGACGAGGAAGGTTTCGCACTGCTGAAGGCTTTCGGTCTGCCTTTTAAGAACGCTAAAAACGATTAAGAGATATGGCAAAAGAATCAATGAAGGCTCGTGAGGTGAAGCGCGCTAAGCTCGTCGCCCGTTACGCTGAAAAGCGTGCAGCCTTGAAGAAGGTTATTGCAACGTCTGAGGATCCTGCAGAAGCTTACGAGGCAGCTCGCAAGCTCCAGGCCATCCCCAAGAACGCCAACCCCATCCGCCTGCACAACCGCTGCAAGCTGACCGGTCGTCCCAAGGGATATATGCGCCAGTTCGGTCTGTCGCGTATCCAGTTCCGTGAGATGGCTTCTAACGGTCTGATTCCCGGTGTGAAGAAGGCTAGCTGGTAAACAACCTTCCGCAGAAGAACAGCACATTATTTATTTAATATTGTCGGGGCAGTCCCGATTAATTAAACAATTTATTTTATGACAGATCCAATAGCAGATTATCTGACCAGACTCAGAAACGCCATCATGGCCAACCACCGCGTGGTTGAAGTTCCTGCGTCTAACTTGAAGAAGGAAATCACTAAGATCCTCTTCGAGAAGGGCTACATTCTGAACTATAAGTTCGTAGAGGATGGCCCTCAGGGTACTATCAAGGTTGCCTTGAAGTATGACCCTGCCACTAAGGCTAATGCCATCAAGTGCCTGAAGCGCGTGTCAACACCAGGTCTTCGTAAGTACACTGGTTACAAGAACATGCCGAGAGTAATTAACGGACTGGGTATCGCAATCTTATCCACGTCTCAGGGTGTAATGACAGACAAAGAGGCTTCTCAGCTGAAGATCGGCGGTGAGGTGCTTTGCTACGTTTATTAATTGGAGGATTCGAATATGTCAAGAATAGGAAAATTGCCAATTAGCATCCCTGCAGGTGTTACCATTACTCAGGGTCAGGACAGTGTTGTTACAGTGAAAGGTCCTAAGGGTGAGCTTTCTCAGAAGGTAGATCCCTCTATCAAGGTGAATATCGCCGATGGTCACGTAACATTTGAGATTGATGAGAACAGCCCCGTAAACGTAAAGCAGAAGCAGGCTTTCCACGGTCTGTATCGTGCTTTGGTCAACAACATGGTTGTTGGTGTGAGCGAAGGCTATAAGAAGGAGATGGAGCTGGTCGGTGTAGGTTACCGTGTTTCAAACCAGGGTAACGTCATCGAGTTCTCTCTCGGTTATACTCACCCCATCTTCATCCAGCTTCCTAAGGAGGTAAAGGTGGAGACCAAGATGGAGCGTAACCAGAATCCTCAGATTATTCTGGAATCATGCGACAAGCAGCTGCTGGGTATGATTTGCGCTAAGATTCGTTCTTTCCGTATGCCTGAGCCTTACAAGGGTAAGGGTATCTTGTTCAAGGGCGAGGTTATCCGTCGTAAGTCGGGTAAGTCAGCTTCAGCTAAGTAATTCTAATAACAATTAAAAGAAGAAAGAATTATGACAACAAAGAAGATTGAAAGACGAATTAAGATTAAATACAGAATTCGTAAGAGCGTATTCGGTACTGCCGAGCGTCCTCGCATGAGCGTATTCCGCAGCAACAAGCAGATCTACGTTCAGGTGATTAACGATTTGGAAGGTAAAACACTTGCATCTGCATCTTCTGCTGGCCTCGAGGCTATGCCAAAGATTGAGCAGGCTGCCAAGGTTGGTGAGATGATTGCCGCTAAGGCTAAGGAAGCTGGCGTAGAGTCAGTTGTCTTCGACCGTAACGGTTACCTCTATCACGGCCGTGTGAAGTCACTCGCTGATGCAGCTCGTAAAGGTGGACTTAATTTTTAAACGATTATGGCAATGAACAGAGTTAAAGTAAATAGTGACGTTGAATTAAAAGACAGACTGGTTGCCATCAACCGTGTTACAAAGGTAACAAAGGGAGGTCGCACCTTTACTTTCGCAGCCATCGTAGTTGTCGGTGACGGCAACGGCGTAATCGGCTGGGGACTTGGTAAGGCTGGTGAAGTTACCGCCGCTATCGCCAAGGGTGTTGAGGCAGCTAAGAAGAATCTGGTTAAGGTTCCCGTACTGAAGGGTACCATTCCTCACGAGATGGAGGCCCGCTTCGGTGGTGCTCAGGTATTCCTTCGTCCGGCCGCAGCCGGTACCGGTCTTGTTGCCGGTGGTGCTATGCGTGCCGTGCTTGAGAGTGTAGGTGTAAAGGATGTCCTCGCTAAGTCGAAGGGCTCTTCAAACCCCCACAACCTGGTAAAGGCTACCATCGCCGCTCTGAGTCAGATGCGCGATGCGTACACCATTGCAGGTACTCGTGGTATCAGTATGGACAAAGTATTTAGAGGATAAAGGAGGCTAGAACTATGGCAACAATTAAGATTAAGCAGATTAAGAGCAAGATCGGTTATCCCGTAGATCAGAAGCGTACCCTCGATGCCCTGGGTCTTCACAAGATCTTTCAGGTTGTTGAGAAGGAAGATACTCCTGTTATCCGCGGTATGATCCGCAAGGTACATCACCTGGTGGAAGTGATCGATTAATTTAATGACAATTTAAAACAGATACGATTATGAAACTACATACTTTAAAGCCAGCTGAGGGCTCTACACATTCACGTCGTAGAATCGGCCGTGGACCTGGTTCAGGTCTCGGTGGCACTTCTACCCGTGGTCACAAGGGTGCCAAGGCTCGTTCAGGTTACAAGAAGAAGATTGGTTTCGAGGGTGGTCAGATGCCACTGCAGCGTCGTCTGCCGAAGTCTGGTTTCAAGAATATCAACCACAAGGAGTACTTCGCAGTAAACCTTTCTACTCTGCAGAAACTGGCAGAGGAGAAGAACCTCACCAAGATTGGCGTTGCAGAGCTGGTTGCTGCCGGCTTGACCAATGGCAAGGAATTGGTAAAGGTTCTTGGTAACGGTGAACTCAAAGCCAAGATTGACGTCGAGGCTAATGCATTCTCAAAGACTGCCGAAGAAGCTATCAAGGCAGTTGGTGGTAACGCAACTATAATCTAAACAAGACAATGAAGAAGTTAATAGAGACACTGAAGAACATTTGGAAGATTGAGGACTTGCGCCAGCGCATTCTCATCACAATGCTGTTTGTAGCTATCTACCGTTTTGGCTCATTCGTGGTGCTGCCAGGCATCAACCCAGCCTTGTTGGATAAGCTCCAGTCACAGACTGCAGGTGGCTTGATGTCACTGCTGGATATGTTCTCCGGTGGTGCATTTTCCAACGCATCTATCTTTGCGCTCGGAATCATGCCCTATATCTCTGCTTCTATCGTCATGCAGCTCCTCGCTGTCGCTGTACCTTATTTCCAGAAGATGCAGCGTGAGGGTGAGAGCGGCCGCAAGAAGATTATGACTTATACTCGGTACCTGACAGTAGCAATCCTGCTGTTCCAGGCACCGAGCTACCTCATCAATCTGAAGATGCAGGCCGGTGCTGCTCTGGCATCAGGTATCAGCTGGTCAGTATTCGTATTCCCAGCAACGATTATCCTGGCTGCAGGCAGTATGTTCATCCTTTGGTTGGGTGAGCGCATTACAGATAAGGGAATAGGTAATGGTATCTCACTGATCATTATGATTGGTATTATTGCTCGCCTGCCTCAGGCGTTCATTCAGGAGGTTACCTCTCGTTTCACTGCTATTACTGGTGGTGGTCTGGTGATGTTCCTCGTTGAGATTATCATTCTCTATTTGGTAGTATGCGCAGCCATCGTACTGGTTCAGGGTGTCCGCAAGGTTCCCGTACAGTACGCTAAGCGTGTCGTTGGTAACCAGCAGGTTGGTGGTGCTCGTCAGTATATCCCCCTGAAGCTGTTCGCTGCTAATGTAATGCCTATCATCTTTGCTCAGGCACTGATGTTCATTCCACTGGCTTTCGTACAGTATGCAGCTCCGGAGAATGCTAGTTGGTTCGTACGTTCTATGCTCGATCATCATAGCTGGACGTACAACATCATCTTTGCATTCCTGATTATTGCATTCACCTATTTCTATACTGCTATTACGCTCAATCCTACGCAGATGGCTGAAGACATGAAGCGCAATAACGGCTTTATCCCTGGCATCAAGCCTGGTAAGCCAACAGCTGACTTCATTGACGACGTGATGTCACGCATCACATTGCCTGGTTCGCTGTTTATCGCCTTCATCGCTATTATGCCAGCTCTCGCAGGACTGCTCAATGTGCAGGATGCGTTCTCTCAGTTCTTCGGTGGTACGTCACTGCTGATTCTTGTTGGTGTTGTGCTTGACACACTCCAGCAGATTGAGAGTCATCTGCTCATGCGTCACTACGACGGTCTGCTCAACTCAGGTCGTATTCACGGACGTGGCGGAGTTAGTGCCTACTAAGGTTCAGTATGAAGATCTTTCTGAAGACTGAAGATGAAATAGAGCTGATGCGCCAGGCCAACCAACTTGTTGGAAGGACTCTTGGCGAATTGGCAAAACATATCAAGCCTGGTGTAACGACCCTCCAGTTGGACCAAATTGCCGACGAATTCATTCGCGACAATGGAGCGATTCCTACTTTCAAGGGTTTCCCCAATCCATATGGAGGGCCGTTTCCCGCCAGCATCTGCACCTCGGTAAACGATGTCGTGGTTCATGGTGTGCCTAATGACACAACCATTCTTAAAGACGGTGACATCATTTCCGTCGATTGCGGTACTTTGCTCAATGGCTTCTGTGGCGATTCGTGTTACACATTCTGTGTAGGCGAAGTTAGCGAAGAGGTTAAGGAGTTGCTCCGCACCACGAAGGAATCCCTTTATAAGGGTATTGAGAATGCAGTAGCAGGCAAACATCTGGGTGATATCAGCAGTGCGGTACAAGAACATTGCGAAGCACATGGTTATGGTGTCGTACGCGAGTTGACTGGTCATGGCATTGGCCATGAGATGCATGAAGACCCGCAGGTGCCAAACTATGGACGCCGAGGCAATGGCATTATGCTTAAAGCTGGCATGTGTATCGCTATCGAGCCGATGATAACTATGGGTAAGCGTGATATCTATCTGGATGGCAAGGATCGCTGGACTATCCGTACACGCGACGGTAAGCCTGCGGCTCACTTCGAACATACACTGTGTGTTCGCAAAGGTCAGGCAGAGATTTTGTCTTCTTTCGAAGAAGTAGAGAGTATTGAAGGTAAACTATATTAATATATGGCTAAACAAGGTGCTATAGAGCAGGATGGAACAATCGTAGAGGCTTTGTCCAATGCAATGTTCCGTGTAGAGTTGGAGAATGGAGTGCCCATCATCGCCCATATCTCGGGTAAGATGCGCATGCATTACATCAAAATACTTCCCGGTGATAAGGTCAAGGTAGAGATGAGTCCCTATGACCTGACAAAAGGACGAATTGTATTTAGATACAAATAATTAGGAGACCAAATAACATGAAGACAAGAGCATCATTGAAGAAGCGTACCCCAGACTGCAAAATCGTACGTCGTAAGGGTCGCCTGTTCGTAATCAACAAGAAGAACCCTAAGTACAAGATGCGTCAGGGTTAAAGATTTATGTTAAATAAGCATAAAAAGGTAGCGGAATCTCAAGAATTCTGCGTACCTTTGCGTGCTTTTTGGCAAAAATTCGAATTTTAACATCATCATTTTTAGTAACAAACAATGGCAATAAGAATTGTTGGAGTAGATTTGCCCCAGGAGAAGCGTGGCGAAATCGCATTGACCTATATCTATGGTATTGGTCGAAGTAGTTCAGCAAAGATTTTGGACAAGGCCGGCGTGAGCCGCGACCTGAA
>JAILMS010000042.1 GCA_024692385.1 Prevotella sp.
TACATATACTGTGTCGCCAATCTCCAAGTTGTGAAATTTCAAACTTGATATTTCTAATGTTCCCCAGTCTCCGATGTTCTTGGGACCTTGGTAGATGGTCTCATGACTGACAGCCCACATCATACATGCTGACAGCAGAGCAGTAATTAATAACAGTTGACGATTCATGTTGTGCATCAGCTTTTATTTTTCGGGGCAAAAGTAAGAATTTTTTGGCAGAAGTTCTGACACTTTTTTGTTCATTATTGATACCGTAACGAAATAAACTTTAATTAACTGATAGTAGTCGACTGCCGTCCGTCTGAACAGTGATGTTGACACGGACAGCATCGTCGGGGAGTATTTCTTCTATCAGTTCCGGCCACTCTATGAAACATAGAGAGTCGCTGTAGAAATAATCCTCATAGCCCATGTCGTACACCTCTTCCAGTTTCTTGATGCGGTAGAAGTCGAAATGGAAGATGCGTTGTTCCTCCGCCGTATATTCGTTGACAATGGCGAAGGTCGGCGACGTGATGACATCCTCGACGCCTAATGCCTCACAGATAGCCTTGATGAATGTCGTCTTGCCGGCCCCCATCGTACCGTAGAAGGCAAATACGCGGCGGTCGCCAATCTGTGCTACGAACTGCTGTGCTGCCTCGCCAATATGTTCTATATCTTGAATAATGATTTTCATTTTTAATTTTTAATTTTCAATTTCTCTCACCTCTTCCCCTTGCTCTTCAGCTCAATAAAGGGAATAATCATTTCCTCCATGGAGATGCCACCGTGCTGGAAGGTGTTGCGGTAGTAACTGACATAGTAGTTGTAGTTGTTGGGATAGGCGAAGAAGTCGTCATCCGTCGCAAACACATAGCTCGTCGATAGGTTAGGGGCGGGCAGGAAGGCCTTGCGCGGATCACGGATGACGAAGAGGTCCTTCGCGTCGTATCCTAAGTTCTTGCCTAACTTATAGCGCAGGTTGGTATTGGTGTTACGGTCGCCGACAATCTTCACGGGATTGGTGGCACGTATCGAGCCGTGGTCGGTTGTTATCATCACGCGGCAGTCCGTCTGTGCCAGTCGGCGGAACAGTTCACTGATGACCGAATGGCGGAACCACGACAGGGTGATGCTGCGGTATGCCGACTCGTTGTTAGCCAGTTCGCGCACCATCTTCGACTCGGTACGGGCGTGGCTCAGCATGTCGATGAAGTTAAACACCACCACGTTCAGGTCGTTCTTCCACAGCAGGTCCAGTTGTGCCATGAGTTTCTCTGCCTCTGCCGATGTGTTGATCTTGTTGTATGAGAACGAATTCTTGCGACGGTAGCGTTCCAGTTGTGTGCGGATGAGCGGTTCCTCGTTCAGGTTCTTGCCCTCCTCTTCGTCCTCGTCCACCCACAGGTCGGGAAACATTTGTGCTATCTGTACCGGCATAAGTCCTGAGAAGATGGCGTTGCGGGCGTACTGGGTGGCGGTGGGCAGTATCGAACAATACACGTTGTCGTCTATCTCGAACTCTTCAGCCAGTTCTCCCTCCAGCATCTTCCACTGGTCGTAGCGGAAGTTGTCGAGCACGATCAGGAACACCTTCTCGCCGTCGTTCAGTCTGGGGAATATGCAGGTCTTGAAGATTTCGTTCGACATCATGGGGTGTTTGTCGCCCTCCATCCACTGCATGTAGTGCTGCTTCACAAACTTGGCGAAACCGTGGTTGGCCTCTTTCTTCTGCATGTCCAGCATCTCCGTCATCTGCGAGTCCGTTGCCGACAGTTCCAGTTCCCATCGTACCAGTCGTTTATAGACATCCGTCCAGTCATCCCATGTCCGGCAGTCCATAATCTGCATGCTCAGCTGCTGGAACTGCTGCTGATAGTTCGTCTGCACCGTTTCGGTGACAATCTCCTTGCGGTGAATGTTCTTCTTCAGCGTCAGCAGTATCTGGTTGGGGTTCACGGGCTTGATCAGGTAGTCGGCTATCTGTTGACCTATGGCCTGGTTCATGATATCCTCCTCCTCGCTCTTGGTCACCATGACCACCGGTGTCTGCGGCGTCAGTTCCTTGATGCGCTCCAGCGTCTCCAGTCCGCTGAGGCCGGGCATCATCTCGTCCAGCAGCACCAGATCGAAGGTGTGCTGTCGGCACTCCTCGATAGCGTCGGTACCGTTTGTCACCGTTGTTACTTCGTAACCTTTCTTCTCCAGAAAAATCAGGTGGGCGCGGAGCAGTTCCATCTCGTCGTCAGCCCATAGCAGTCGTCCGTTGCTCATACATCTTTTATTTATAAATCCCGATAGTCACCAGACTATCGGGATTGTCATTATAGTGTGTGACTTGTTTAGAAGTCCATCTTGTCCAGGTCGTCAGTGAAACCCTTCGGCTCCTGAGCTGGCTCATGATACTCGTCATTGCGTTCACGGTGTTCGCCACGCTCGGGACGCGGACGGCGCTCACCACGGTCGCCGCGCTCTGGACGGGGACGACGCTCACCGCGGTCGGGGCGGTCGCCACGCTCACGGCGTGCAGGGCGCTCCACATAACCCTCGGGTTTCTCGATGAGTACGCGGTGTGACAGTTTGAACTTACCGGTCTTCGGGTCAATCTCCAGCAGTTTCACCTGAATCTTGTCACCCTCCTTGATGCCGGCCTCCTCGACAGTCTCGAGGCGCTTCCAGTCTATCTCGCTGATGTGCAGCAGACCGTCCTTGCCAGGCATGAACTCTACGAAGCAGCCGTAAGGCATGATGCTGCGAACAGTACCCTCGTAAACCTCACCGATCTCAGGAATGGCAACGATAGCCTTGATCTTAGCAAGTGCGGCATCGATGCTCTCCTTATTAGGAGCACTAACCTGTACCTTACCAACGCCATCAACCTCGTCGATAGTGATAGTAGCACCGGTATCCTCCTGCATCTGCTGGATAATCTTACCACCAGGGCCAATGACAGCACCGATGAACTCCTTAGGAATCTCGATCTGAACGATGCGAGGAACCTGAGGCTTCAGCTCAGCACGTGGCTCAGCGATAGTATCAGTGATGCACTTCAGGATGTGCTCACGACCAGCCTTAGCCTGCATCAGAGCCTTCTCCAGAATATCGAATGACAGACCGTCGCACTTGATATCCATCTGAGTAGCGGTCAGACCATCCTTAGTACCAGTGGTCTTGAAGTCCATATCACCCAGGTGGTCCTCATCGCCGAGGATATCTGACAGTACAGCGTACTTGTCTTCACCAGGATTCTTGATCAGACCCATAGCGATACCAGAAACGGGCTTCTTCATGGGAACACCAGCGTCCATCAGAGCCAGTGTACCAGCACAAACAGTAGCCATTGAAGAAGAACCGTTAGACTCCATGATCTGGCTGACTACACGAACGGTGTAGGGGAAGTCAGCAGGAATCATCTCCTTCAGACCACGCCAAGCCAGATGGCCGTGACCAATCTCACGACGACCTACGCCACGCTGTGCCTTAGCCTCACCCGTACAGAATGGGGGGAAGTTGTAGTGCAGCAGGAAGCGCTGGTAGCTCTTGTCGAGTACATCGTCAACGAGCTTCTCGTCGAGCTTAGTACCCAGTGTAACAGTAGTCAGTGACTGTGTCTCACCACGAGTGAAGATAGAACTTCCGTGAGGCATGGGCAGAGGAGAAACCTCGCACCAGATAGGACGAATCTCGTCAGTCTTACGACCATCGAGACGGATACCCTCGTCGAGGATGCAACGGCGCATAGCGTCGCGCTCTACGTCGTGGTAGTAACGATCCATCATGGCATATTTCTCTTCCAGCTCGTCCTCGGTGAGGTCAGCATGCTCAGCAGCATACTTCTCCTTGAAGTCAGCGAGAATCTTCTCGAAGGCCTCAGCACGGGCGTGCTTCTCGAGAGCCTGCTTGGTAACGTCGTAGGCGGGCTGATAGAGCTCCTTGTTCATGCGCTCGCGCAACTCCTCGTCGTTAACCTCGTGGTTATATTCGCGCTTAACATCCTTGCCAAGCTCTTTGCTCAACTCCTTCTGCAGCTCACACATGGGCTTGATAGCATCCATAGCTGCCTTCAGGGCACCGAGCAGATCCTGCTCTGATACTTCCTTCATCTCACCTTCTACCATCATGATGTTCTCAGCAGAGGCACCTACCATGATGTCCATATCGGCCTCCTTCATCTGCTCGAAGGTAGGATCGATAACATACTCACCATTGATGCGGGCTACGCGAACCTCAGAGATGGGGCACTCGAAGGGGATATCTGAACATGCCAGCGCGGCCGATGCAGCAAAACCTGCCAAAGCATCGGGCTGGTCAACACCATCGGCGCTGAACAGCATTACGTTGACATAAACTTCTGCGTGATAGTTAGAGGGGAACAGCGGACGGAGCACACGGTCTACCAGACGGCTCGTCAGAATCTCATTGTCCGTGGCCTTACCCTCGCGCTTGGTGAAACCACCGGGGAAACGACCTGCGGCGGCATACTGCTCTCTGTAGTCAACCTGCAGAGGCATGAAATCTGTTCCGGGAACTGCATCTTTTGCGGCACAAACAGTAGCCAGCAGTACAGTGTTGTTCATGCGGAGCATGACACTGCCATCGGCCTGCTTTGCCACTTTCCCGGTCTCAATTGTGATGGTTCTTCCATCAGGCAACTGAATACTTTTCGTAATTACGTTCATCTTGTATAAAACATCTAAAAAATAAAAAATACTTGCATATCGTTTGCAAATTGGGCACAAAGATACACATTATTATAATAATAAACGAATATTCCTCGTGGAATTATTGTTTTTTAGGAAAAAACGTGTACCTTTGTCGTATAAATACAGCGAAAGTACTCACGCTTGACAAAAAAAAGAATAATTTCTTTTGTTTTGTGCTCGCTTAATCGTACCTTTGCAGCTAAAATCGAAAAACTAGTATTCAAGACATGAAAAAATATTTGATGATTGCTATGGCTGCATTAGCCATCGCATCGTGTAGCGAGAAGAAGTTCCATGTAGAGGGTTCTATCAGCAACGCCAAGGATTCATTGCTCTTTTTGGAAAATGTGGGCATTGAAGAGATTACCGTTGTCGACTCTGTTCGTTTGGATGAAGACGGCACCTTCAGTTTCAGTGGCGACGCCCAAGAGGCTCCTGAGTTCTATCGTCTGCGCATTGCAGGGCAAATCATCAACGTGTCTATCGACTCAACCGAGACGGTGACCATCAAAGCCCAATATCCACAGATGGCTACCGAATATGAGGTTAGTGGTTCTGATAACTGTCTGAAGATTAAAGAACTGGCACTCAAGCAGATTGAGCTGCGCAAGCGTGCCATTGCCATCAATGATAATGAAGACTTGACCGTGCAGGCTACCAATGATAGCATTATGGGCTTGATTCAGCAATATAAGGAAGACATCAAGAAGAATTATATCTATGCTGAGCCCGGTAAGGCATATGCCTATTTCGCCTTGTTCCAGACATTGGGCGATATGCTGCTCTTCAATCCCCGTGCGGATCGTGAGGATATCAAGGCCTTTGCTGCTGTTGCTACCAGTTGGGACAGCTTCTATCCAAATTCTGCCCGTGGTGCTAACTTGCACAACATTGCCATTGAGGGAATGAACAATATCCGTATCAACGATGCAGCCCGTGCGCAGACCATTGATGCCAGCAAGGTGTCATCTGCAGGCCTTATCGATATCGCCTTTCGCGACAACAATGGTAAGCAGCGCAAGTTGTCAGACCTAAAGGGCAAAGTGGTATTGCTCGACTTCCACGTTTTTGCCACCGAGGACTCACCTGCTCGCATTCTCCAACTCCGTGAGTTATATAACAAGTACCATGCTCAGGGACTGGAAGTCTATCAGGTAAGCCTTGATCCTGATGAACACTTCTGGAAGCAGCAGACAGCAGCGCTGCCTTGGATTAATGTTCGTGATGCAGAAGGTCTGCAGTCGCAGACACTTGCCATCTATAACGTCCAGGCTATTCCTGACTATTTCCTCATCGACCGCGGCAACAATATCGTAGGTCGTGCACAGAATATTAAAGACTTAGAGCAGACTGTCAAGAGCCTGCTCTAAGGAAGTATTACCATTTCATGAGTTTACGGAGATAGGTCGTCAGTTCGGCGGCCATCTTTTCGTGTTGTTTCAACGAAGGATGCCACGAGGCACCGAATCCTAACTCACCAGTCTGCGGTGTGAAGTCAAAGCGATAGACATTCTCGTCGCCTTGCTGATGAGCTTCCTCTGTCACCTCGTCAAGTATTCTGCGCGCAATTTTCAGTTCCTTTCCATTGAGCATCGATCCGCAAAGAAACACAATATTAGCTTTTGGATTATGGTTACGCACCTGCTTGAGGAAGCGCTGATAGGCAGCTTTTAGCAGGGCCGTATCGTAGTTGTTGGTAGACAGGTCGTTCGTTCCCAGATTGATACATACCAGTTGAGGCTGAAAACGACTGAAGTCCCACCGCTCACTGCGGTCGTAGAGGTTGGTATATTCATATTCCGTTGTCATCACATTCTCTGGCGTTCCCTCTTTCGGACCGTCATAGCTGCGATAGACACCAATACCGGAGCGTGCCACCACATGGGCGTAAGCTCCCAAGGCGCGGCAAGTCATCTGTGCATAGGTCAAATAGTGATTCTCCGTTTCATACTTAAACGGATCGGGAGCTACCACACTCTCGTTACCATAGCCACAGGTGATACTGTTGCCAATAAATTCGATGCTGTGCTGAGGTAGTGCTGGTGGTGGCAGCAGGCGCGCACCCTCATCGAGGATAAATCCGCGAAAGTCTGGTTTCAACTCATAACCTTCCACCACATACATCAGTCGCAGCTGATGATTGCCTTGTGGTAGTGCGGTAGCCAGCGTGACTACTGAATCGCGCTCACCCATGACAGCCACCTTGAAGGGTGCTGCCTCGTCAATCTGTGCCATGAAATAGCCACTTCTTGGTTTTACCCACAATTTCAACGATGTTCCTGTAAAGCATGTATTGATTTGTGTACCGGGATAAGTGAAGCGCGGCCGCTCAGGGTTGTTAAAGCAGATACGTCCAACATACTGAATGTCAGGATGTGTCGGTTTGATGATAGTTCCCTGAATGGGAAGGGTCGTAGATGCGCTGATGCCTATCGACATCAGGATGGCAAAGGTGAATAGTAATATATGTTTCATGCTGCAAAGATACAAAAAAATACGATTTGCAATTACGAATTATAAAATATTTCGTAACTTTGCAAGCAAAATACAACGATGAACGAAGATTTTGACATCAGAGAAGAGCAGTTGTCGTCGAGTGAGAAGGAATTCGAAAACGCGCTGCGCCCGCTGGCATTTAATGATTTCAGCGGTCAGCAGCAGGTTGTAGAGAATCTGGAAGTATTCGTCGAGGCTGCTAAATACCGTGGTGAACCTCTTGACCACGTGTTACTGCACGGTCCTCCCGGATTGGGTAAGACCACCTTATCAAATATCATTGCCAATGAGTTGGGAGTGGGCTTTAAGATTACTTCTGGCCCTGTACTCGACAAGCCTGGTGATTTGGCTGGTATCCTGACGTCGCTGGAGAAGAATGACGTGTTGTTCATTGACGAGATTCATCGTTTGTCGCCCGTTGTAGAGGAATATCTCTATTCGGCTATGGAGGACTATCGCATTGATATCATGATCGACAAGGGTCCTTCGGCACGTTCCATCCAGATTGACCTCAACCCGTTTACGCTGGTGGGTGCCACCACACGTAGTGGATTGCTTACTGCACCTCTTCGTGCTCGTTTCGGCATTAATATGCATCTGCAGTACTACGATCCGGAGACACTGCAGAAAATCATTGAGCGCTCAGCAAGCATTCTGCGTGTACCTATCACTACTGATGCTTCGCTGGAGATTGCCGGCCGTTCACGTGGTACACCCCGTATTGCTAACGCTTTGTTGCGTCGTGTCCGCGACTTTGCACAGGTAAAAGGCACTGGTCGTATCGATTCCAATATCACCAAGATTGCTCTGAAAGCACTGAATATCGACCAGTATGGCCTTGATGAGATAGATAATCGCATCTTGCTAACTATCATTGACAAGTTCCGTGGTGGTCCCGTAGGTATTACTACCATAGCGACAGCCATTGGTGAAGATGCTGGCACCGTCGAAGAGGTCTATGAGCCTTTCCTTATCATGGAGGGTTTCATCAAACGCACCCCTCGTGGTCGTATGGTAACAGAGTTGGCATATAAGCACTTCGGACGCAATCCGTATAGTGGTAACATTATGGAGCAAAATCTCTTTGAGTAAGGAGAATAGTATGAGAACAGGAGTATTTGTAGGTAGCTTTAATCCTTTCACAGCGGGACACGATTCCATTGTGTCGAGGGCGTTGCCGTTGTTCGACCGCTTGGTTATCGGTGTAGTGGGTGACCAGGTGCATAAGCCTGACATGCCCAGTGCCGAGGAGCGCATTAAGGCTATTGCCGACCTCTATTGTAATGAACCACGCATCGAAGTGAAACCCTATTATGGCTTGGCAGTCGATTTTGCCCGTGCAGAGAATGCCCACTTCATTGTGAAGGGAGTGCGTTCTGTCAAGGACTTCGAGTATGAGCGTGAACAGGCTGATATCAATCGCCAACTCAGTGGTATAGAGACCATCCTACTCTATTCTGAACCGCAGTATTCGTCCATTTCATCGACGATGGTGCGCGAGTTGCAGCACTTTGGTGTAGATGTCTCTGCTTATCTTCCTAAGAAGAAATAAATGATAAATGGTAGATGATTTAATCGAAAGTTAGAAGATGATTACTTACAGCTCAGAAAACGTCAAATTCCCTAATATCAAGCGCCGCGAGACTACGGCATGGATTCGTCAGGTGGCAGCTACCTATGGCAAGAAAGTCGGTGAGGTGGGCTACCTGTTTTGCGACGATGAACACATTTTGGCTGTCAATCGCGAATACCTGCAGCACGACTACTATACAGACATCATCACCTTCGACTATTGCGAAGACGATGTGCTGAATGGCGACCTTGTCATTTCATTGGACACGGTTCGCTCCAATGCCGAACTCTTCCACAAAGACTATGACGAGGAACTGCACCGTGTCATTATCCATGGTATTCTACACCTTTGTGGTCAAAACGATAAGGGACCAGGAGAGCGTGAGCAGATGGAGGCAGCAGAGAATAAGGCCTTAGCACTCCGCTAAAAGTTGCTCGATTTCATCGAGACTATTTGCTACTAAGATGTAGTCGTGCCACTGGCCACGCACCATGCCCCGCTGTTGTAGGTCGTCGAGCATATGGATGGTGGCATCCCAAAAGCCCAGCATATTATATAGGATGACCCGCTTGTGGTGATAGCCGATAGTGTAGCTGGCAGCTACGGTGAATACCTCGTCGAGGGTGCCTACGCCACCAGGCAGGGCAATGAATACATCGCTCTCATCAAGCATCAACTGCTTGCGCTCACTGAGGTTGTTGCACGTCAATACGTGGTCGTTATATTGCGATGTTCGTCCCGTTTCCTCCACAATACTGGGTACTACGCCTATTGTCTTGCCATCTGCCTCTTTGGCAGCCTTCGCAATG
>JAILMS010000076.1 GCA_024692385.1 Prevotella sp.
GTGTCGATAGCCGTCACCGATAAGATTCGTCCTAGCGACAAGCTCTTTAAGTTAGAGCCAGTCCAGGCAGAATAACATAATTAGGGTCGCATCACTGCGACCCTAATTCCTTTCCAACCAATTACTAATCACTATACTAACAAAAACCTATAAATGTATGAAAAAACTAACTTTCTGAAAATTCTATCGTTTTCTTGTTTCTGGTGCAAAGGTAAGCACAAAAGTTCATCCGCGCAAATCCGTTCAACGAATCTGCGAGTCTAATCTGCGAACACCCAGATCCGTGATGCCTTGTGGAGGGAAGACCTGATAAGTAATGCCACACCAAGGGAAGGAACAACGAATTCTGCAACAACAATGCCTACGTATACCATACTTAAAAAACTGTTGTGCCTCGTGCCCTTACATCGAGAGCTTCGGCTGGTTTCCATGTCAGGCTGGTCTTCAGACTTTGCTCCACTCTCAAGCGCCTTCTCATCCTTAGGGGGGACAATGGCCTCGTTGCTTAAGAGCCATAATGGAGTTCACTGCTGCGGGACAGTTGGAGATTCACACTCACATTCCCAATTAAGCACAGCTACGTGCACCTCACAGGGCGGCCATCTGTGTTTCAGATCCGCACTGCAAAGGTACATCATTCCCCCGAATCCACCAAACTATTCGGGCAAAAACTTCATTTTAGTAGTGCTTTTTGTCGTCTATCAGGAAGTGGAAGTTCTCGCCGTTCACGGGTATGTCTAGTATTATGTGCGATGACTTTATGCGCTTTATTGCGATAAATCCCTCGTGCTCCTCGCCGTTGAATATCGTGTTGGCGCGCCAGTAGTTTTCGCAGTAGCGCTTTATCTCGCTGTTGGCTTGGCGGTAGTCGCCCATGCGCTCCTCGCGCTGCAGCTCGTTCACCACCTTGGTGCCGCTGTCTTGCGCCCCTATCGCCTCTGCGCTCGCTATCACGGTCTCAGTTATCAGTCCTGCCCACCATAGTGTGCGGCTCGCCTTCTTCTGATACTTCTCTGGCGTGTAGATGGTCAGCACATCTTTCTCGAAACCTAGAGTGTCGCCCTTCTCTAGTAATCGCTCCACGCGATAGCGGGTCGATTTATACGTGTTGCCAGGTATTCCGTATGCCTGGGCAGTAATCTTCTTGGGTTCGAACAGAAACTCGTGGCCACTCTCGTTTATTATGGTGATGTGTGGCTCAAACAGCCCGTCCACTGTGGGGTCTACCACCACTGTCACGCCATTATGAGTGCAGTAATACACATGATGATCATTCTTCACAAACGTCTTATACTCCTTCTGGTCCGTTTGTGCTGTGGCGCTTGCGCCAATCATTGCCATAAGCAGGCATACTAAAAGATTTTTCATACACTGGTTGGTTTTTATTTGTTACTATTACGCTGCAAAGGTAGTGCTTTCCCCAGCGATAGCAAAGGGATTTCCCCTAAAGTGTTGTAGGTGTTTCCCTATTTCGTCCCGCTCGCTTACGCATTGTTCCCTCCCGCCCCTCGCTCTTGGGGCTCCTCGCCCCGCCGCTGGTGCATCCCCATGGGGCCACAGCCCCATTGCTGAAATGAATTAATGAATTAGTGAATTATCGTCATATTTTGCCAAGCTGTCAAGGGACAGGTACCTGACATCACTGCTGTTGCCGGAATGGTGCGTCGAGCATATCGTGGTTCATGAGCTATGCCACCTCTTGGAGCCTAGCCACAACGCTCGCTTCCATACCCTTATGGACAAGTATTTCCCCCGCTGGCGCGAGGCCCGTAAAGAGACACATAGACAGATTCGTGTAAACGAAGGTTAATACCCAGGGTTCTGCGTTAGGTTGTTGTTGAGTGCACGCACATCGGCAGGTATCGGGAATACGGTGGTGTGTCCGTCAGACTCGTCGATGGCATCAGGACCTTCATAGAGCGACTTGTATTTTTTGAAGCGGATGAGGTCTGGTCGGCGCCAACCTTCCCAACAGAGTTCCAAAAGGCGTTCGTCGAGGATGTTGTCGAGGGTACATTCACGAGGTTCCGCTCCAGCGCGCGCTCTGACGGCATTGAAGTCAGCGCTGCCATCCTGTCCTAGTCGCACCTTAGCCTCAGCGCGCATCAACAGCACGTCGGCATAGCGGAAGAGAACGATGTCATTGTCAACAAGTTTGCCGTCCTTAATGGCGTTCTTGTCAAACTGATATTTGTACATTCGTGCACCAGCTGTTTCGACATACGGCGAACCGCTAAGGTCGAGTTGCACTTTGTCGGGCTCATATTTCAAGGGATTTCCTGCTCGGTCGTAGATGGGTTCTCCTTCTGGACCGTAGACGTATGAGAAGTGGTAACAGTCGATGAAACGGGAATCCATATTGTCAGGATATCCAAACACCTGTAGGGTCTTCAGCGTGGCGCAAGTACCGTTCTCCCCGTTATATCCATAGGCTGCTGCATGACGATAGTGCAAGGAACGGATGATGTTCTGCTGTTGGTTGGAGAAGTGGTTCTTGTCCATCGGAATGGTGAAGATATTCTCCTTCGAGTTCTGGTTGTAAACGAGGAAGTTAGAGCTATAGATCAGTTCGAGGCTATAACCCATATTTTGCAGATAGTCGCAATAGTTGATGCAATCGACCCATCGCGGTACACCTGTATATACTTCCGACTGTAGCATCAGTTTAGCCAGGATGAAGTATGCGACGGATTGCGTGATGCGTCCGTAATAGTCGCCCTCGCGAGTGCTGTTTTCGTCTGACAGGAAGTTGGTAACGGCAAGGAGTTCATCTTCGCAGAATTTGAACACCACGATGCGCTTCTCGCGCTTCACCTCGTTCATCGATATGCTGCTGTTAGTCACAAGGGGCACATCGCCAAAGAGGTCGATTAGATACCAGTAATACATGGCTCGGAGCGCTCTCACTTCTGCTGTCCAGGTGAGATAATGCTCGCCTGCAAGGTCTTTGTGGGCGTCGAGGGTCTCCAGCGACCTGTTGCACAGCGTGATAACCTTATAGAGGTATAGCCACGAGTTCTTCATCAGGTCGTGACCAGCTGCCCATGAGTGCTTATACATTGCTTCCCATAGGCCACCGTCATACCAGTCGCCGCCGCGTAAGGGTATCATGGCTTCGTCGCTGCCAAAGGTTTGCAGGTCGTAAATACCGCGGTTAGTACCTTGCAGTCCCTGACCGTCTTCATATCCGCCAATGTAATTATATAAGGTGGCGACGGTGTTGAGATATAAGTTCTGCTTGGATGTGTATGCCGCACTCTCGGGCAGTTCGCTGCTTGGAGTTTCGTCAAGCGAGCACGACGTGAAGGCGAGGGCGATGATGATGAGGGTAATATGTCTTCTCATTTTCAATTATCAATTTTCAATTATCAATTAGCGAACGTAATTATTCAGAACTGTATGCTTAGTGCGAGTGAATAGGTACGGTAGGGTGGGATGGTTCGTTTGTCGTCAACACCAAGTGTAGAGTCGACTACCGATGAGTTGATCATAGGCGTAAGACCCGAATAAGAAGTGATGGTGGCGAGATTATTGACAGAACATGCCACGCGCAGCTTGCTAATGTATCTGGAGCGGATGGGGACATTCCAACCCAGCGTGACATAGTCAAAGTTGACGTAGTCGCCAGGCTCCAGCCAGTAATCGCTGATGTCCTGGTCCTGGATGTTCATCTCGGGTGCTCCCTGCATCACGTTGTAGTTGGGCAGCGAGGCCATATTCATGTATGCCAGCGCCGTACCGTTGTATATCTTGTGGCCGAAGGCGCCGTTCACCTGCATCGTGATATCGAACTGCTTGTATCGGAAGGCGAAATTGGAACCCATAGTCGCCTTTGGCGTTGCCTGTCCGCAGATGTATCGCTCGGATGTCAGGTCGTAACGCTTCGAACCATCTTCTGCAATCGTAAAGCCATTGCAATGTGGCAGATAAAATACTCCCAGGGTTTTACCTACAATCTGGAAGCACACATCGCTCGCCCCATGATAGCCGGCTCCGTAGAGTCCGCTGATGCCTTGCACGTCGGGCGCCGTCAGGTATTGTCCTTGGTATTCTCCATTGAGGGTTACAAGCTTGTTGCGCTCGAAAGTCCAGTTCATGTTAATGTTCAGCTCCATGTCCTTCTGGCGTAGTGGTGTGATGCCGAAGCCTATCTCCAGACCGTGGTTACGCATCTTGCCGAGGTTAGCCAGCAGGTGGTCGTAGGTAAAGGGTGGCACAGGGACGGTGTAGTTATAGAGCATATTCGTTGTGCGCGAGGTATAGGAGTCGGCAGTCAGTACAATCCTGTTGTCCCAGAAGGCCATATCCAGACCTATGTTGAAGGTGCGCTTGATTTCCCATCCCAAGTCGGGGTTGGCATTGTGTATGATGCCTAAGGTGGTGGTAGGCATACCTCCCACGCTCACCACGCCGTTGGGGCGAATGAGCTGTTGCGACAGGAAGGCGTCGATGCCTCCAAGGTTACCACTCTTACCGTAGCCCACACGTAGGTTGAGCTTCGAGACATATCGCTTCAGCGGTTCCATCCATTTCTCCTTCGTGATGTTCCAGGCGGCGCTGACAGAGGGGAAGAATTCCCAGCGATTGTTCGCGCCCACCTTTGAGGAACCGTCAAGACGGGTGCTGACGTTCAGCGTGTAGCGGTCGTCGAAGGTGTATTGCGCCTTCAACAGATAGGACATCATGCTCGAACTGTAGTTGAAAGAGTTGGTGCCTTCCCAAGGCCTTAGGGCCCCTGCAGAGAGGTTGTCGTAACCGAAGTCGTTGGTGTTGAAATTCGACGAAGTGGCATAGAATCCTTTATCCTTATCTTTTCCTCCCTCTATCAGTCCTAACAGTTCCAGTTGGTGGCGCTCTGCTATCCGTGCCCTCCAGTTCAGAGCTATATTACCCAACATCTCCATAACTGTTCTGTCACCCTGATAGGCTTCACCATGACTCCACACGTAGGTGGGATAATAGTGGGCATTGCCGATGTCGGTATATGAATAGCTACCGAAGGCAGTCAGCGTCAGTCCGTAGCCCAGGTCTATTGTTGCCTTCGCGTGGACATTCACGTGTGAGTTTTCCTCATCCTCCTTCATGGTGAGCAGGGCGTAGGGATTGTTGATCCACCAGGCTTCAGTCACGTCATCGTAGCCGCCTGTGGCATTAGTGCCTGCCGGGAAGGTAGGGTTGAAAGTGGCTGCTGAATAGAACAGCTTCTGCCTGAAGGGGATGACATTATTGTCCTGTATGGAACCTAGCACGCCGAGATCTACTGTCAGATGGTTGTCGAAAGCTTTCTGATGCAAGTCGAGCTTGGCGATGTAGTTACGCAGGTTGTAGTTCTCGACTGTTGTCCTGTGGTTGGTCATACCGATAGAGGCACGATAGTTAGCCGTCTCCGAACCACCTCCGAATGCCAAGTGGTGATTCTGTACAAGGCCCGTGCGGAGGGGTGCTTCCGTGAAGTCGGTATTAGCACCTTTGTCGATGATGCTCATCCCCAGATTGCTGGCCGCCTGACGAAACTCGTTGGCGTTGAGCATGTGCAGATTCTTGTAGGTGCTTTCGAAACCCACGCTACCGTTGTAGGCTATGTGAAACTGTCCGGCCTTACCCTTTCTCGTCACCACTTGTATGACGCCCGCAGCACCTCGGCTACCATACTGCGATGTCTCTGAGGCGTCTTTCAGGATGGTAAAGCTCTCGATGTCGGCAGGGTAGATGGTGCTTAACGTGACGATGTCCGACTGCACACCGTCGATGACCACCAACGGGTCGTTGCCACCCGTGAGCGATGTGGTACCACGCACGCGCACAGCCGAAAGCATCGCCTCATGGTTGCCGCCCGTTTGCACTTGCACACCTGCGGCTTGACCGCTGAGGGCATCGAGCGAGTTGGTGATCATACCTTTGTTCATCCTCTCGCGGGTCACAGTATTTGGTGCGTCTGTCTTTGTGGGACTGTCACCATAATAGTTATTGATACTCACCTGAATGGTGTCGCCCTGACGCTGAACTGTCTTAAGCGACGGGCTCTGTGCCCATATGGCTGTTGCAGGCATACCGCAATCCAGTAGTGCCATGCATAATGTCCGCAGTAGTAGTGATTTTGTTAGTTTTATAGTTTTCATCTTATAATAGCCCAAATTTCGCAGCACTTTAGTTTAACTATTTTGCTATGTCAGATTTTTCACTTACCTTAGTGCTGCAAATCAAGACAAGCAAAATCATCAATGACATGGCAAAGGTACAACAAAAACTGAGAAAATCACCGCTTTTGGTGGAATATTTTTCGTTTTGGACAAATTCGACTCTATTCTGTCCTATGTGATAGACTCACACTTAGGACTTCGCAGCACTCTGATTGCATACGGAAAAGTTCTACATCCGTGCCGAGCGGCATACAAGTCATGTCAAGCGATTCTAAGCCCAGAGTCAGACAGAATCGTCACAAGCAAGGGCTAAATCAGACACGCGAAAAATTATCTGCGGATTTTAGGTATATACTTATTAACCAGATTCATAATTGAGGAAAATCCCCCCGAACCTTTAGGACTTTACCCCTATCATTTTAGAGTTTATCCTTTGCAAAACCACCATTTAATTCCGAACTTTGCACCGTGAACAAGAAACAAAATGTCAAACTCTAAAGTATAGGAGGTTAAGATATGAAGAAGATGATGATCCTGGCAGTGATGATGGTCATGACTATCTCAGCCAACGCAATGAGCTATAACGCAGCAAAGCACGAGGCGCTGTTCCTCTCGGACAAGATGGCCTACGAGCTCAACCTCACCGCTGCACAGTATGAGGCAGTCTATGAGATCAACCTCGACTACCTGATGAGTCTTAACGGACACGGTGATGTCTTCGGCATCTGGTGGGATCGCCGCAACGCTGACCTCCGCTTCGTGCTGAACAGCTGGCAGTACGACAAGTACATTACTCTGGCTCACTTCTATCGCCCTGTGGCTTGGAAGGCTGGCGGCTGGACATTCGCAGTGTACTCTCACTATGACAGAGGGCGTTTCTTCAACCCACACCCGAAGGTATTCGTTACCTACAGGGGCGGCAACAGCCATCGTGACCCTCGCTTCTATGCAGACCGTCACGTGAACGAGCCCGCTGTGCATCACAACGCACCTGCCGTTCACCACAACGCTCCAGCTGCACATCGCAATGCACCAGCTCCGGCTCCGCATCACGGAAAGCCCGCAGTTGCACATAATGACCGTTACGGCTCAGAGCGTCACATGGCAATGAATACGAATCGTGGCAATGGTGGTCACTTCGGACGCAGATAACTCCGTAAACTCTCTATATGCCTTGCAAAAGGACTCACGGGGAATCTCAGCAATGAGGTTCCTCGTTTTGTTTTTGAGAAATATGTGTTAAAAAGATAGACGGGGAAGAATAAAAACGTCACTTCTTACGTTTGGGTTTAGCCTTAGCTTTCAAGGATGGATGTTGTTTGAGATGCTGCATCCGATAGCCGCGTGGTGTAATACCCAGATTCCTGAAAAATGAAGCATAGAATGACTGACGATTGGAAAAGCCAACTATAACACCGTGAACATCGGCAAGGCTATGACCAACATGGAGTTTGCGAGCAAGACAGTGCACGGCTATACCAAGTACCTCTGCGTAGTCATTGAAGACGCTGAGCGTGAAGAAAAACAAGCCCAAGATGCCGAGCTGA
>JAILMS010000082.1 GCA_024692385.1 Prevotella sp.
TTCTTCTTGTCAAGTGCATACCATGCATAGGCGATGTAGATCAGTACGAAGGGAATGAGAAGACTGACAATAGCCATCGTGCGTAGCGTGAATTCGCTGCTGCAGGAGTTGGCAATGGTCAGCGATGACTGTAGGTCGGCGGTAGAGGGGTAGTAGGCTGTGTGGTTCCATGCCGAACAAAGCAGCAGTGGAAGTACAACCAGCACGACACCAATGCCAGCAGGCCAGATACCGTAGATATAGTCTTTTGAACGCAGTGTCTTGATGATACCGTAGAGTACGAGGACGACACCCACTAGGAAAAGAACGACCAGATACCACATATCGACGAAGTTATGGAGGTATTTGTACGGCTCCATGAAGATGGTGCCTTCGTCATCGTAGGCGTAACCATCCTTCAATAGTAGGTGAATCATGTAGGTGATGAAGAGCAGAAGGAAAGGAACCGTAGCACCTATCAGGCGCACGCTGGCTCGCGAGCGGACATCTTCGTCGTTAATATTATTAATAATGTATAAGCAGCCCAGGATGCGAGCAAGGAACATGACTGCCAGTCCGAATACCAGCACCCAGGGATTGAGTAGTGCATCGAGTCCATGAGAGGCGTTGGCCCAGCGCGAGATGATGGGTGTAAACGACTCTGTGTCTATCAGGTTGCCCTTCTCAACGATGAAATTGCTACCCTCAAAGAAGGTGGCAACGGCACCTCCTAGTAGTAACGGACCAACAAGACCGTTGATGATGAGAAACCACTGGAATGTCTTCGGACCTAATAGGTTACCCAACTTGTTTTGGAACTCATAGCTGACGGCCTGTAACACAAAGGTAAAAAGAATAGCCATCCACAACCAGTAAGCTCCGCCAAAACTAGTGGAGTAGAAGAGGGGGAAGGAGGCAAAGAAGGCACCGCCGAAGGTGACCAGTGTGGTGAAGGTTAACTCCCACTTACGACCAGTGGAGTTGATGACGAGTCTTCTTCCTTCTTCTGTATATCCGATGGAACGAACCATGGAGTTTGCACCTTGTACAAACAATAGGAAAACAAGCAGTGCTCCTAATAATGATACCAAGAAGCACCAGTAGTGTTGTAGGAAGTCGTATGTCATGATTGTGGCCCTTTCTTAATTTGTTTAAGCAAAATATTGATTTCCACGCAGAGCATCAAGGTAAAGAGGAAGAGGAAAAGGAAGAAAGTCAGTGCTACCGAACTGCCTTCGATATCACTTACGCCCACCCATGTGGGTAGCATGTCCTGAATAGTCCATGGCTGCCGACCGAACTCGGCTACCAGCCATCCGCTCTCTGAAGCGATGTAGGCAAGGGGGACCAGGATGATAGCTGTCCAGTAGTGCCACTTTGGAAGAGCGGCAATGTCTCTCTTGTATACTGAAAATAGAATAGCGGCAAAGAAGAGAATAAACAGGCATCCCAGTCCTACCATAATGCGGAAAGCCCAGAAATTGACAGGTATGAAAGGTACAATATCATGCTTGTCTTTTACATAGCCATAGCCGAAATAGGGCATGTTCTCATTGAGAATCTTAAGTTGAGAGGCAAGTGTAGGCTCGTCTGCTCCTTCTTTCTTGGCCTTACGATAGGCGGCCAACGCTGCAATAGCCATTTTGCCTCGAATGATTTTCTCTTCAATGGCGGGTTCTTCCGTACCGTCGGGCCTTGTATAGCCATTCAGAATGTCGTTGATGCCAGGCACATAGCCATGAATGTCATTGGTGGCCATGAAGGACAGCGCATAGGGCACCTCAATCTTCAGCGGTGCAGACTCCTCTGTTTCATAATCGGGTTGGCTGAATGGGTTGATCCATGCTACAGCAGTAAGGCCAACGTCGGTGCCACCGTTGTATAATGCCTCCATGGCAGCGAGTTTCATGGGTTGTACCTCGGCTACACTCTGTGCTGACTTGTGACCAGTCATGGCAGCGCCCAATGAGGCAATAAGTCCTACGATAGCACCTATCTTAATACTCTCCTTGGCTAAGCGTATTTCACGCTTCTTCATCAGATACCAACAAGAAACTGCAACTGTGAAAATCGCACCGATAATCCATGCGGAGATGACGGTGTGGCAGAATTTATCAACGGCAAAGGGTGATAGTGCCACATCGAGGAAATTAATCATTTCGTTGCGCATGGTGTCTGGATTGAAGGCACAGCCTACAGGATATTGCATCCATGCATTGGCCACTAGAATCCACCATGCAGAGATGGTGGCACCAAGTCCTGTCAGCCATGTAGCAGCCAGATGGAAGCCGGGAGACACTTTCTTCCATCCAAAATACATGACAGCGACAAAGGTGGACTCCATGAAGAAGGCAACAATACCCTCTATGGCTAATGGTGCACCAAAGATGTCGCCAACAAACCAAGAGTAGTTGGACCAGTTGGTGCCAAACTCAAATTCCAGGATGATACCCGTAGCCACACCCATGGCAAAATTAACACCAAAAAGGCGTTGCCAGAACTGGGCGGCATCACGCCAGAACGTATCACGAGTACGATACCAACAGGTTTCGACGATGCCCATGATGACGGCTAGACCTAATGTCAGGGGAACGAAGAGCCAGTGATAGATGGCTGTCAGGGCAAATTGTGCCCTCGCCCAATCGATAGAACTGCTGTCAATTGTTAATAGTAAGTCATTCATAGCATTTATTGTTTTAGGATTTTGGTAGCAACAAATTCAGACTCCTTGCCTTCATCGGCATGTGTGCTAATATAATTAGGAAAGAAGAATACCTTTAGAATGGCAAAAATAATGAATAGCTTTATCAGGATGATAGCCCACAGCGTTCGCCCTAACGTCATGTGGCGGAAGCCGTCTCTGTAGAGGTCGTAAACCCTGTATAGCCATCTGCATATAGCCATTGGCACACTCTCCTTATGCGTTAATAATGTTGCAAATATAGTAAATAAATTCAAAACTACCAAGTTTTCTTTGGTAATTCGTAGAAAAAGTTTATCTTTGCAGCGTGTTTTCGTAAAACAAAATATCATTTATAGGTTATGAATAATAAGAAAATTGTTGGCCTTTTAGTGGCTCTCATCGTATTATTGGTTGCAGGTGTAGCTTATCTTGGTTATAGTCTCAGTCAGGAGAAGCAGGTAAACAAAGACATGCAGGAACTGGCTGTACTCGAGAAGCAGGAAATGGAAAATGAGTATCAGCAGTTTGCTGACCAATACAGCGAGATGAAAACGCGTATCAATAATGACTCAATCGTTGCACAGTTGACTCGTGAGCAGGAGCGCACGAAGCAATTGCTGGAAGAGTTGCGTCATACCAAGGCTGAGGATGCTGCCGAGATTACTCGTTTGAAGAAAGAACTGGCTACCGTACGTGCCGTTCTGCGTAGCTATGTGCTCCAGATTGACTCGCTGAACCAGCTGAATGCTGAGCTGATGGATGAGAACAATCGTGTGCGCTCGGAGTTGGAGATGTCTAACCAGCAGAATCAGGCTCTTGCTTCCAGCAATATGACGTTGTCAGAGAAAGTAGCTATTGCCTCTCAGTTGAATGCTACTAATATCTCGCTGACCCCACTGAACAAGAAGAATAAGCACAACAAAACTATTAAGAAGGCCCGCACATTGCTCGTATCCTTCAATATTGCCCGTAACGTGACTGCCGCCAATGGCACTCGTGAAATCTTTATCCGTGTGACCACTCCAATGGGTGAGGTGCTTAATGGTGGTGGCTCATTCAGCTACGAGGACCGTCAGTTAGCTTATACCATGAAGCGCTCTATCGACTATAGTGGTGAAGAAACTTCAGTAACTGCCATGTGGCCCATCAATGAAACTCTGCCTGGTGGTTCTTATAACGTTAGCATCTTTGCTGATGGTAATTTGATTGGCTCAAGAAATTTCACGTTCGAGAAATAAGGTATGAAGAGACTGATAGGTCTTATTCTGTTATCAAGTGTAGTATACACTGTTGAGGCTCAGCGCGTTCTGAGCCTTGATAGTTGTAGGGCTATGGCGCTACGCAACAACAAGCAAATGAGCGTGCAGCGTGTCAAGCAGGAGGTTGCTAAGAACATCCGTAAGTCAGCGCGTACGAAATATTTGCCCCATGTGTCTGCTGCGGGTGGCTACCTGTATACTAGCAAGGAGATTTCTCTTCTTAGCGACGAAAGCAAGGAGACACTGTCGAATCTGGGAACTAACGGCGTCAAACAGATGCAGACGGGGCTGGCATCAGCAATGCCAGTGCTGAGTGCCTTGTTTGGTGGTACGGCTCCTGTGACATCCATGATGAGTGGTATGGCAGGTACGCTGAATCAGATTGGTCAGGGTATTGTCGATGAGTTACACACAGATACGCGTCACATGTTTGGTGGTGCTGTCCTTGTTACACAACCTATCTTTATGGGTGGTGCTATCATTGCATTGAACAAGATGGCAGACTTAGGCGAAGAACTGGCAGCAAACTCTGCTGAAGCTCGTCGCCAAGAGACACTCTACCAGATTGATCAGGCTTATTGGCAAGTAGTTTCGTTGCGCCATAAGCAGAGGCTGGCCGAGGGATTCCTTGGTTTGGTGAAGAAGCTGGATGGTGACGTCCAGAAGATGATTCGCGAAGGTGTGGCAACTCGTTCTGAGGGCCTGAGTGTCAGTGTGAAGGTTAACGAAGCTGAGATGGCCGTGATGAAGGTCAACGACGGACTGACACTGTCGAAGATGCTGCTGTGTCAACTTTGCGGACTGCCAGTCGATGAACAGATTACGCTGGCTGACGAAGAAACGGAGCAGATTGTCACGGTAAGTATTACGGAGAATTTCCGGAAAGGTGATTTCTTGGAATATCGTCCTGAATTGAAAATGTTACAGAACGTTGTTGATATTAGTCATCAGAGCACCAATCTCCTCAAGGCCGCTAATCTGCCTCAGGTGCTGTTGGTAGGTGGCTATTCAGCATCGAATCCTAATGTGTATAACGGCTTCCAGCGTAAGTTTAGTGGTGCATGGAATATCGCGGTAATGATGCGTGTGCCCATCTGGAACTGGGGCGACGTAGCTTATAAGGTGCGTGCTGCAAAGGGCGCTACTGCTATCGCCACATTGGAATTGGAGGAAGCCCGTGAGAAGATGGAACTGCAGGTTAGTCAAAGCAACTTCCGTGTCAATGAGGCTAATAAGAAGTTGGAGATGGCAAAGGCAAGTCAGCAGAAAGCTGAAGAGAATCTTCGAACAGCTAACTTAGGTTTCCAAGAGGGTGTTATCTCGTCGACGACTGTCATGGAGGCACAGACTGCTTGGCTGCAGGCACAATCACAGCTGATTGATGCCGAGATCGATGTGCAGTTGAGTCGTGTGAACCTGCAGAAGTCGTTGGGTACGCTACGCTAGTGAATAGGAAAAAGTGAATAGTAAAATATAAAGAGATATATTAAAAATGAATGCAAAAACACAACATAATAACATCCTGCTGGCCATTATAGGTTTTGCCACAGTGGTGGTTATCGTTGGTGTCATCGGATTCTTTGCCTTCTCACGTCAGGCAGAGGTCATCCAAGGACAAGTAGAGGTCAGCGAGTATCGTGTGTCGAGCAAAGTGCCTGGTCGTATCTTGGAGATACGTGTTAAGGAGGGCGATTTCGTGAAAGTCGGTGACACGCTGGCTATTCTGGATGCACCTGAGGTGCGTGCAAAGATGGAGCAGGCCCAGAGTGCTCAGGATGCTGCCTCGGCTCTTGAACTGAAGGCGCAGAATGGTGCCCGTGAAGAGCAGATTCGTGGTGCTTACAATGTTTTACAGCAGGCCAAGGCTGGTGTGGAGATTGCTGAGAAATCATACAAGCGTATCCAGCGCCTCTTCGATGAGGGAGTGGTTAGTGAACAGAAGCGCGATGAGGTGTATGCCCAGTATAAGGCTATGGAGGCCCAGATGCAGGCTGCTCAGAGTCAGTACGACATGGCCGTTAATGGTGCCCGTCGTGAAGATAAACTTGCAGCTGCTGCTCAGGTAGGACGCGCCAAGGGTGCCGTGCAGGAAGTTAATTCCTATATCCACGAAACGGTACAGATTGCCCAAATGGAGGGAGAGGTGATGGACATCTATCCTAAGCAGGGCGAGTTGGTAGGTACTGGTTCGCCCATCATGACCATTGCTGTCATGAAAGATTTGTGGGGAACGTTTAGTATCCGTGAAGACCAGTTGGCAGACATGAAGGTGGGCGAAACGTTTACTGCTTTTGTTCCTGCTTTCAATAAGGATATCCAATTGAAGGTATTCTCTCTGAAAGATGAGGGCTCATACGCTGTGTGGCGTGCCACGAAGGCCAATGGTCAGTACGACCTGAAGACCTTTGAGGTTAAAGCCCGCCCTGTAGAGAAGTTTGAGGGTCTGCGTCCTGGAATGAGTCTGGTTATTAAGAACTGACGATGTTGCTGGTGCTGCGTCGGATATACGAGTTGTCGGTGAGGGAGTGCAAGATTTTTATGCGCAACCCTATCTACGTATTCTGCATGGTGGTATTCCCGCTGGCAGTGATGTTCTTCTTCACCTCTATGCTGGAGAGCGGACAGCCACAGGAGATGCCCGTCGGTGTGGTAGACCTGGACAATTCGTCGACAACACGTGCCTTGATTCGACGCTTGGATGCTTTTCGGACTAGTCAAGTGGTTGCCAGCTATCCTTCTGTCAGTGCTGCGCGTCGTGCCATTCAGAATAACGAAATATATGGCTTCATCTATTTCCCTAAAGGAACTACTGAGCGTTTGCTGAGTAGCCGTCAGCCTAAGATTTCGTTCTATTATACCATGACGTCGGTAACTGCTGGTTCATTGGTGTTCCGTGATTTGAAGACGATTACAGCATTGGGCTCTGCGGCTGTAGGGCAGGCTACGATGCGTGCTCGTGGATATACTGACGACCAGATTAAGACATTCCTGCAACCCATTGTTATTGATCTGCATCAGATAGGCAACCCGACGACCGACTATAATGCCTTCTTGTCGACAATGATGGTGCCAGGCATTATGATGCTGTTTATTTTTCTCATTACGACCTATGCCATTGGTACGGAATTGAAGTTTAATTATGGTAAGCAGATTATGCTGATAGGCGGTAACCGCATATGGATAACGCTGGTTGGTAAACTATTGCCCCATCTGCTGATATGGCTCACGTTAGTATTCAGCTATAGCTTCTATGTTTTTGGCGTCCTTGAATTCCCACATCCAGGAGGTACGGGAATGATTGTGTTGCTCAACCTACTGATGGTATTTGCTGCTATGGGATTCGGTATCTTTGCCTTTGGACTAATGCCCTCGTTGCGTATGTCGATGAGTATTAGCTCGCTGTGGGCAGTGCTCAGTTTCTCAATGGCTGGCACGGCATTCCCCGTGATGGGAATGGATGCTCCCTTGCAGGCTTTGGCATGGCTCTTCCCCCTGCATCATTATTGTGTGATTTATGAAACCTGTGTTCTTAACGACTTTTCACTGCTTGAATGTTGGTGGCATGTGGCTGCAATGTTAGCTTTTATGCTGTTGCCGATGATGGTGGCAGGAAAGATTAAGAATGCGATGCTCACTTATGTTTATATTCCCTAACGACCAAAACATATGAACGTAGAAGGACTCCTCACAACCATTATAGAAGGCTGTCGCGATGCAGCACGCATCTGGCGTGATGAATTGCGTCGGATCTTTAAGGATGAGGGTGTCATCATCTTCTTCGTCGTCGTACCCTTGATATATCCATTGCTCTATTCGTGGATATATAATAATGAGGTTGTGCGTGAAGTCCCTGTGGTGGTCGTTGACAATAGTCATTCGCAGATGAGTCGCCAGTTTATTCGTATGTGTAATGCGTCGCCTGATGTCAAGGTGGTGGCTTATGTGGATGATATTGATGAGGCCAGGATGCTGATAGGACGTAATGTGGCCAGGGCACTCTATTACATTCCTTCAGATTTTCAGACGCGTATATACCGCATGCAGCAGGCTACTGTCAGCGTCTATTGTGATATGAGTCTGGTGCTGGCCTATAAGGCTGCCTATCAGACGGCAGTCATGGTTTCGCAAGAGATGAACAGCGAAATCCAGATTAAGCTATCTGGTAAATATACCAAGCGTGAGGAAGAGATACAGGCGAAGCCGTTGGATGCTGACGGGCTGGCTTTGTTTAGTCCGGCTGGTGGCTATGGCTCGTTTGTCCTGCCTGCTGTGCTTATGCTAATTATTCAGCAGACATTGGTACTTGGTATAGGACTCTCAGCAGGTACTGCCCGCGAAAGCAATCGGTTCCAAGATCTGGTGCCAGCAAAGAGATATTATCATGGTGCATTCCGTATAGTGCTGGGTAAGACCCTGTGCTATCTTATGATTTATATCCTGATGGGCGCATGGCTTACTGTTGTTGTGCCACGCATGTTCCACTTCCCTTGTCTGGCGCATTGGCAGGACCTGTTGGCCATCATGATACCCTATACGTTAGCCTGTATCTTCTTTGGTATCACGGTAAGCTGTTTGGTACGCTATCGTGAGAATGTGATGCTGATAATGGTGTTCGTCTCTGTACCGTTGTTGTTCTTGACGGGTGTATCATGGCCACAGACTGAGATTCCTGGCTTCTGGCAGGGCGTGTCGACTCTGTTCCCTTCAACCTTTGGTGTACGTGCTTATATCCGTCTTAACTCTATGGGTGGAACACTGAGCGATGTGCTCACGGAATATCGTATTCTCTGGCTTCATGTGGTGTTATACTTCATTGTTGCCTGCCTTGTCTATCGCCATCAGGTGAGCCTGGCCCAGCAGCATGCAAAAGAAGCAGAGGCTGAGGCAGAAGCAGAAGAAATGAAATAGAACCTTATTATATATAAAAAAGTCTTTAAGGCTTGGTGACCTTAAAGACCTTTTTCGTTTATGCTAATCCTTTAGCTTACTTAACTTGAAACTTCGTTTCGAATTCGCTCACGTTCGACAGAACGAATAAATTCGTTTTGTTCTCACTTACTCGCGAACTTCCCAGATATCGTTGGTTTCCAGCAACTCCTCAAAGTTGTGATACTTCTTCTGAGCACTGACCTCAGCAAGCTGAGCATGTACGGCATCGTTGTAGGTAGGAGCGTCAACGTCGCGGATGACACCAAGAGCTACGGGGAAACCATCACCATTACCCATCAGGGCGAGCTTCAGCTGCAGGGTGTTGTCTTCGCAGTGGGCATCGTGAACGAGTACGTCGTCGAGGGTGTAGCCATCCTTGCCGATTTCGACAACCTTCAGGCCGAAGCCTTGCTGTACGAGACCGAACTCATTGTTCTCGCCGAAGACGAGCTTCTCGCCGTGACGTACATAGATAGCGTTCTTTTGACGATTCTCTTTCTTGTAAACGGCATCATGACAGCCATCGTTGAAGATGACACAG
>JAILMS010000119.1 GCA_024692385.1 Prevotella sp.
GACTTATGAAAGTAGCAATTGTAGGTGCCTCAGGCGCCGTAGGCCAGGAATTCCTGCGCCTCTTAGACGAGAGAAATTTCCCAATGGATGAGTTGGTGTTGTTTGGTTCTGAGCGTTCTGCCGGAACTAAATATACTTTCCGTGGTAAGGAACTGACCGTGAAACTGCTTCAGCATAACGACGACTTTAAAGACATTGATATCGCTTTCACCTCTGCTGGAGCAGGTACTTCAAAGGAATTTGCAGAGACCATCACCAAGTATGGCGCTGTGATGATTGACAACTCGAGTGCTTTCCGCATGGACGACGATGTGCCCTTGGTAGTGCCTGAGTGCAATGCTGCCGATGCGCTGAACCGTCCTCGTGGCATCATTGCCAACCCCAACTGTACCACCATCATGATGGTCGTTGTGCTCCAGCCACTGGAGAACATCTCACACATCAAGCGCATCCACGTCAGCTCTTATCAGAGCGCCTCGGGTGCTGGTGCCGCTGCTATGGCCGAACTGCAACAGCAGTACAAGGAAATGGTAGAGACGGGTGAGGTGAAGACCATCAAGAAGTTTGCCCACCAGCTGGCCTACAACGTGATTCCGCAGATTGACGTCTTCCAGCCCAATGGCTATACCAAGGAGGAGATGAAGATGTATAACGAGACGCAGAAGATTATGCATACCGATGCCAAGTGCTCAGCCACCTGTGTACGCGTAAGCTCGCTGCGCAGCCATTCAGAGAGTGTGTGGATTGAAACAGAGAAGCCCATCAGCGTAGAGGAGGCTCAGAAGGCTATCGCTGCCGCTCCTGGCTGTACGCTCGTTGACGACCCCGCCAACCTCGTTTACCCCATGCCGCTGGAGACTGCTGGAAAGGACGACGTATTCGTAGGTCGTGTGCGCAAGGATATCTCTGATGAGAACGGACTGACCTTATGGCTCTCAGGCGACCAGATTCGTAAGGGCGCTGCTCTGAATGCCGTACAGATTGGTGAATATCTGATTAAGGTAGGCAACGTAAAATAACCCTCTCAAAATACCTACTTTTAGCGATTGTAGGGTATTGAGAAAATGTGTACTTTTGCAGCGCGATAGCCATGCTATCCGCTAAGAGAGTACACATTATTAAATATAGATAGTTTATGAAGAAAATTTTTACGCTATTTTTCGTGTTCCTCGCAGCACTGAGTGCCAGTGCAGAGGAAATTACCTTTGATTTCGAAAACAATAATGGCAACTGGCCAGTGGGTCAGGGAGCCAATTTTGCTGATGGCAATCTGACACAACCCTTGGTGGTTGACGGTGTCTCACTGACAGGTATTCAGGGTGATGCCACCCAGCCCTGTCGTCTGATGAAGGACAACAATGGCGTTACGGCCCTCTATGTCTATAAGCTGGGTTCCATCAAGTTCAATGCCCCTGAGGGAAAGGCGCTGACAGCGATTGCTGTAACCATGAAGAGTGGCACGTTCGACCTGACTGCCAATAACGGCGCTGTGGCTGATAACGTCTGGACAGGCAATGCTACTGAGGTGGTGTTCAATCATGCCAACAACGGAAATCGCCAGATGCTGAAGATTGTTGTCACCATTGCTGATGAGAATGACGAGACTGTCAAACCTGGTGCAGTTACTTACGACACAGAGGTTGCTGACATTGCTGCTTTCAACGCTATCGAGGACGGCAAGGTTGCCAAACTGACACTGACTAACGCTCGCGTGAATGGTGTGAAAGGTGGTAGCTATTATGTAGAGGATGCTACTGGCGCCACAGTCATCAAGGGTGTAGAACTGACTGCTGCTACTGCACTCAACGGATATATCATCGGCACGAAGTCTACAGACAATGGCATTGATTATATAAACGACCCAGCAGTGGCCGTGGAATACCAGTTGACAGCTACCGATGCTACCACTTTTGAGGCTACTGCCACCGCATTAGTGGGTACTGTGATGACTGGTGCCGAGGCTACTACGCAGGCAAACTACGGTCGTCTGATTACGTTGGAAAATGTCAGCATCAGTGGTAGTGGTCAGAACAAGACTCTGAAGGACGCTGAGGGTAATACACTGGACATCAAGGCTCGCGACTATATGGGCGTGCTGCCTACAGACTATGTATGGCCAGAGAAAGCCAGTAAGTTTACTGGTGTCATCATATACTACATGACAGGTTGGTTCCTGATGCCTATCTCTGCTGATGCTATCGTTGCTGCTGGTACACAGCCCACAGAGGTGACGTTCGACTTTACGAACGAGAGTCTGCATGCCTTAGGCACAAAGATTACCGATCCTGCTGGCTATATTTATAATGAGGACTATGTAGTTGATAATGTAGAGTTGCAGTTGGTTTCTGGTTCTGCTCCTACACGTTTCTATACAGATGCCAACCGTGGAGCATGCATGACCATGTATAAGGAGTATGCCACCATGACGTTCCGCGCTCCTGAGGGGTATGCTATTCAGAAGATAACGTTTACTGCTGCAGGCAATAGTTCTATCGACTTCGATGCTACTAGTGGAGCTATTGATGGTATGATTTGGACTGGCGATGCTGAGGGCGTGCGCTTCTTGAATAAGGCTACTCCCTATTTGGCCAATGCAATTGTAACACTGGCTGCTAAGGGCGATGCTACTGTCGCTTTGGCTCCTATCAACTATGTAGAATGTGCCAATATTGCCGCTTTCAATGCACTTGAAGTAGGTACATACGCCAAAGTAACGCTGACAGATGCCGAACTGACAGGTATCTCTGCTGATGGCTATAGCACCATGTGGATTCAGGATGCTTCGGCAGGTTGCTGGATTCAGTATATATCACTGATAAATAAGTATCTGGAGGCTAATAACAAGGTCAATGGCTTCTTCTATGTCGTGAAGCGTGTAGCCAGTGGCAACCCACAGATGAAGGAAGCTGAGGATACTCCTAATAGTGAATTCACACAGACTCCGTTTGGTGAGCCTGCGATGATTGAAGGTACACTGGCCGAAGTAAACGTTGCAGCAAACCTGAACAAGGTTGTAAAGATTAAGGGCGCTTCATTCAAGGCTACTGGTGCCAACAAGGGCGTACTGACACAAGGCGATGCCAGTATCGATGTTGCTAATGGTGCAGAGACCGCCAACCAGCAGTTGCACAAGGTAGAGTTTGCTGCCGATGCTGAGATGAATAACGTTACCATCGTTGCCATTCTTGCTGCTTCATCAGCAACTAAGAATCAGTTGTTGCCCATCAGCATGGAGGAAGTAGCAACAGGTATCAGCAATGTGAATGCTGCCAATGTCAAAGACGTGCAGATTTATAACCTGCAGGGTATTCGTATGAACAGTTTACAGAAAGGTCTGAATATCATCAATGGCAAGAAAATTGTTATTAAATAGAATATCATTGTAAGAATATAGAATGATAAGAAAAGCTATATTGCTATGTAGCGCCTGTCTGCTCTTGAGTGGACAGGCGTCTGCACAGAATCTGGAGGAACTTGTTGGCAGTTGGAAATTAGTTGCCAGTCCTTTTGAGGGTGGCAGCGAGGAAATTGCTTTTACAGCCTCTGCCTCATCGGATGGAACCTCACTCGACTGTCATGCTGAACAGCTGATGGTTAGAGGTGCTAATACCTATGATGCCGACTGGAAAATTGCAGTGGAACAGAACGGTGAAAACATCCGACTGGGATGGGTTCTTGATACTGGGAACCCTGTCTCGACCAAGGAGTTCCAGGAACCCGCATCGAGCTATGTTTTGTTTGGCAAAGATACTGACGGAAATCACCGTTATATCTATTTGTTGTCAGAGAATATTGAAACACAACAGTTAGAGGCTATGACATTGTGGAGCGATTGGCAGACTGTAGGCAGCACCTCTTTTGCATTGCCAAAGACCCAACAGATCTATGCTGTGGTGAGCACCAATCAGCCATACAATGGTGGTGTAGGCTATGCAGAAATCTGGGCAAGTGCTAAATTACAAAAGGTTACTGGTACTGGCATCGAGAATGTTCACAATTCACAATTCACAGTTAATAATTCTATCTACAACCTGCAGGGTATTCGCCTGGATGGTTTGCAGAAGGGTATCAATATCATCAATGGTAAGAAAGTTGTCGTAAAATAAGCAACGATTACTGCAGTATAAAAAAGCGCCCCAAGCTCACAATTGAGTTTGGGACGTTTTTTTTATTATCCGAAGAGGTTATTTCTTTTCTTCCTCTGAACACTCGTGGGGTTTGGGAAGTACGGCCTTGATGCCTGCCTTCTGAACCTCGCTGAGCAGCTTCTCGGCAGTGGTCTTGTCGTTCAGGTAGGTAATGGCCATGGACTTGCGACGAGCATTGACATTGACATCGCTGACGCCGTCGAGAGCAAGGACAGTCTCTATGGCATCGTCGTTGGCAGACTCAGCAGAAATCAGGTAGTAGGCATAGTCCACACGCTTGTTGTCATAGTAGTAGACGGGTGTATAGCCTGCCTTGACAAGTTTGGCGCGAATTTCGTCCTGCGAAGTGCGATTGGCATCATAGCGGATGAAATAGCTATGCTTGCGCAAGTCGGCAGCAATAGAGTCCATACCCTGAATGCCGTTTAGTTGCTGGGCGATACGATCAACGCACTTTTGGCAGTGCATATCGTCGATGCGTAGAGAGAAAGTCTCGGCAATCTTCTCGTTAGGGTCGTAGGGTGTTGCCTCGTAACGCTTGGTGGCAGCTATGCTACGGTAGATGCTGTCAACATCCGTCTTCTGTGGGTCGTAGGCAATCTTCACGGTATGGCGCTCGAAGTTAAACTCCAAGGGGCCTACGCCAGGATTCTTTCCTAACGCTGCTTTTACTTTCTGTCCGCAATGTTCACAATGCATGGCTTTCACACGCACAGTAATAGTGTCTGAGGCCGCATTGGCCGTCAGCATGCCGATGGCACAAAAAGCCATCATCAGTAGTTTCTTTTTCATAAATATAAAAATGTAATAATTGTGTGTTGTCTTCTTAGAATGTATGTCCTGTGGCAATGGTAAATGTGGTGCGCTGTGGATTGTAGAACCCTGAGGGAGTGTCGTCTGTAATCGAGGCTCTGCGATAGTCAAAGGCAGCACGAATATGAGTGCACAGCTTTGTTCCTGGGAAGAGGAAAGTGTATTTCAGTTGCAGTCCCAAGTTGCATTGTGGAGCTGTCAGATACTGATAGTCGCGCCAGA
>JAILMS010000148.1 GCA_024692385.1 Prevotella sp.
TTCAAGCCTACCAAGGAGAAACCATTTGTATTAGGCCTACCTACCGGCTCTTCACCCGAAGGTATGTATGCCTGCTTAGTAAAGGCCAATAAGGAAGGACGTGTGTCATTTAAGAATGTACTGACGTTCAATATGGACGAATATGTAGGACTTCCTGAGGAGCATCCTGAGAGTTATCACTCATTTATGGCTCGCAACCTGTTTAACCATATCGACTGTCCTAAAGAGAATATCCACATCCTCAACGGCAATGCTAAAGACTTAGCTGCTGAATGTGCCCATTATGAGGAGATGATTCGTGAGGCTGGTGGCATTGACCTGTTCATTGGCGGTATCGGTCCTGACGGTCATATTGCCTTCAACGAACCTTATAGCTCACTGACCAGCCGTACGCGTGTAAAGACACTGACTACTGACACCATTATTGCCAATAGCCGCTTCTTTGACAACGACGTCAACAAGGTACCTAAGTTGGCCTTAACCGTTGGCGTTGGTACGGTAATGGATGCCAAAGAAGTAATGATTCTGGTTAACGGTCACCACAAGGCCCGTGCTTTGAAGGCTGCCATCGAAGGAGCTGTCACACACGAGTGGACAATCTCAGCCCTGCAGATGCACCAGCACGGTATCATCGTTGCTGACGAGCCTGCCACCGACGAGTTAAAAGTTGCCACCTACAAATATTTCAAGGATATCGAGAAAGACAACCTTTGAGAATTGAGAATTAAGAATTGAGATAAAAAAACTTCCAGCCTGACGGGTTGGAAGTTTTTTATTTCTTAAGTTTAAACGAATTTTCAATACTTGAGAGCTCAGCAGAGAATGACTTATCCACTCTCAGGCGCTGCTCTACCGTAGAACAACTGTGGATAACAGTAGAATGATCACGACCACCAATGAGCTGACCGATACGTGATGCCGGCATCTTGGTATACTTCTGTGCCAGATACATCGAGATTTGACGTACCATTACATAGTCACGCTTACGACTCTTGCTAAAGACATTCTGCTGCGACACATTGTAATGATTGCATACCTTCTCAAGGATATCGTCGACGGTCAATGGCTTATTATCAACCTTTACAGCACGCTTCACGACACGCTCTGCCAAACGCATATCTACATTGGTATTGTAGACAATCGAATAGGTAAGAAGCGAGTTAATCACACCCTCCAAGTCACGCACACTGCCATTAGCGGTCTCAGCAATAAACTGAATAACATCGGCAGGAATCTTCAGACCGTCACGACGACACTTGGCGTTCAGGATATCAACACACAACTGTACGTTGGGCTTCTCCAATTCGGCAATCAGTCCACTTGAGAAACGTGTCAGCATACGCTCAGGCAACCATCCCAAATCTACTGGCGGGCGATCACTAGCCAAGATAATCTGCTTACCCAGACGAGACAAATGATCGAAGATATGGAAGAATGTTGCCACCGTTTTCTCTGCAGTTGCCCACTCCTGTACATCATCCACAATCAGCACGTCGATACTCTGATAGAAATTGATGAAGTCATTCACCGTATTCTTGCGACTGGCATCCGTAAATTGTACCTGGAAAAGACGTGCAGAGACATACAGCACACGCTTCTTAGGATACATCTCCTTGCAATGTACGCCAATAGCATTGATAAGATGGGTCTTACCACAACCTGACGGACCATAGACAAAGAATGGATTAAAGGTCGACTTTCCTGGATGCTCAGCAATAGACAAGCCCACCGTGCGTGGCAACTTATTGCTATCACCTTCAATATAATTATTGAATGTCTTATGAACATTCAACTGAGGATTCAACTCAGGCGTTGCTGCATCTATAATCGTGGGCGACTTATTGCCACGATTAGTAGGTGGCGCTGGTTCAATAGTAGAAGGCTCTTCGCCATGAATCTGCTGACTAATATTATGCTGCTTATCTGTTACAACACGGTAAGTCAACTGTACATTCTGTCCGAAGCAGCGCGTCAACACCTTGCTTAGTAAGTTCACATAGTACTGCTCCAAATACTCGTACACGTACATACTTTGTACTTGCACGAGCAAAGTCCGACTCTCCTCATCGTATCTTTCGAACACGATGGGCGCGAACCATGTTTTATATTGCTGCTCTGTGACGTTTTCCTTAATCAGGTTAAGGCAGTTGTCCCAAAGCGCCTTTGGATTATTTACCATGCGGCGTTACTATTTTTAATCTAACAAAAAGACGATTTGTAGTCTTCGGTTATTGTTCTCGATTGCAAAGGTCGCAATTTTTTTTCAAACAAACAAATCCTTGTTTTTGATACCATCCAAGAACAAAATACGTAATTCGCTCATATTTCGAGCGTTATGCCATATTTAAGACTTTTTTATTCTTTTGTCTGCTTGCAGAATTGCAACATATTGTATTTCAATACCTTAACAAATGCATGCACACCCGTTTTATGGTGTGCATGCATTTTATACTGATAGTTCTAAAGGTATGAAAAATCAAGCACTTTTGACGTTTCAGCGACAAGAATATTTATCAACCTTTCTATTTAGACAAATTAAAAATTAGAAACTTTTTACTTGTCCTTTTTTCCAAATATCGAGAAATGCACATAGCGTTTAGGATGTGCCTTCAAATCTGTCAGCAGTGAGTCTGCGCTGGCAGCCGTAGCATTCAGGTTGTTATAGAGCGACTTATCGCGCATCAACAAGCCAAGAGTACCCTCATTGCTATTCAGGCTCTGTGTCATCTGTTCCACATTAGCCAGCGTCTGATTCACCTTGGCATTCATGGCCTCGATATCGAGCTGTGTCAGGTTATGTGTCAGCTGATGGGTATTATCTAGCACGCCATTGACTTTGTTCAACGTGGTAGGGACCTCACGATTCAACGAAGCTGAGAGAAGCTTCAGCTCCTGACTGGTAGCATTCAGATTGCCCGTCATTCCCTCGACATTGTGCAAAGTATTGCGCAAAGCGGGGTCAGCCAACAGTTGGTTCAAGCTAACCATAATACTATCAAGTTTGGGTGCGATATCCAAAATGACAGGCAGCATATCACCCACCTTACTCATAATACCCTGTTCCATACCACCACTGATGGTATCACCTACAGCAATCATATTCAGTGGATCGTCAGACAATACCAGGTTAATTTTGATATTACCCAGCAGATCGCTGGCCAACTCAGCACGCGAACCGGCAGGAACGCGCATCTGTTTATTGAGTCCAATCTCAGCCACGATTTTTCCGTGTGGGTCATAATCGTAGTCGAGCGCTTTTACCACGCCCACTCGATAGCCATTAGCATAGACTGGTGAGGAAACTGCCAATCCTGTAGCATCCGTAAAAGCCACATACATGGTATTATCGCTGGAGAATACACTCAGTCCTTTCAGGAACTGCAGGCCAAAAAATAGCACGACGACACCAAGTATCGATGCCAATGCTATCTTAATTTCCTTTGTAAATTTCATATCCTTTATCTATTTACTTTATCACTTCTTTCTTTTCTTAAACTCCTCTATGGCTTGACGCACATCTGTTTTCTGTCCGTTCTTGAAGGCAATAATGAAAGCCTGTGGGAACTTCTCAAGAAGAGATTTGCGCAACTGATAGATTTCATTATAGTCTGCCGAGGCACCGACAGTAAACTTATAAAGACCGCCTTCTTCGTAGAAATCTACATTCTCCTGTCCCTTAAGCTGCGGTGATGAAGACGGCAGTTTAGAACCGCTTGCCAGAATCTGTACTTTAAAGATGAGGCCAGTAGTCTGCAGTTTCTCTGCAGAGGCAACAGGTTTCTCCACAGTGGCAGCCACAGGCTTCTCCACCTGAGGAGTTATCTGCACAACAGTATCCCATTTCTCATTCTTGACCTCTGGCTGTAGCTCTTGTTTAACGACCTGCTTAGCCTCTTGCTTAGGCTCTGGCTTAACTGTTTCAGGAACAACAGTAGGTATCTTTACTTCCTGTTGAGGTTCAGCCTTATATGGTACACTCACATTGGTATCATATTTACGCTTATAGTCCATGAAAGCCTGATAGATACCACGGCCCAACTGGCTGACACCAGCAGAAGAGTTCAAGAATTGCTCCTCGTCAGGTGTAGAAATAAAGCCAAGTTCTATCAGACAGCTGGGCATCGACGTTTCTCTAAGCACGAGGAAGCCAGCCTGTTTGACACCTTTATCCGAGCGACCTGCTGACGCACAAGTACGGCGCTGCACATACTTGGCAAGCTCCACGCTCTGTGCCATATTATGGTCTTGCATGAACTCAAACATGATATAGCTCTCTGACGAGTTGGGATCAAAGCCTTGATAGCGCTGTTTATAGTCCTTCTCATAGAGAATTACCTCGTTTTCTCGCTTAGCCACAGCAAGGTTGTCAGCAGCACGGTGCATACCCAGCGTATAGGTCTCCAAGCCTCGTGAGATACGGCCTTTAGGCAAGGCATTGGTATGAATGGATATAAACAAGTCTGCCTTATTCTTGTTAGCAATGTCAGCACGAGTATGCAAAGGAATGAATACATCCGTCTTACGAGTATATATCACCTTTACATCAGGGCAATTCTGCTCCACCAATTTACCAAAGGCCAATGCTACATTCAGATTAATGGTTTTCTCCTTAGTCAGCGCGCCTACAGCACCAGCATCGTGGCCACCATGGCCAGCATCAATGACCAGTGTAAACCGCTTGCTGGCAGCAAAAACGGTTGCTGTCACACACATTAATAATATAAATATGTATAGTCTTCTCACTTTTAGCTTTCAATTTTCAACGTTCAACGTCACACTCGCTCCCTTACAATCTGCACCCATCGGAGGGTTACATTTAGTAATCTGGACAGTAAGTTTCTCTATCTGCGGGAAATCGCCTAATACTCGCTGTGCAATCCTACCGGCTACATGCTCCAGAAGCTTTGATGGCTGCTTCATCTCATGAGCTACCACGTCATATAGTGCTGCATAGTTCACGGTATCTTCGACCGCATCAGTCATTACTGGCCGGCTCAAATCAGTCTCTACATCTAAAGAAACCAGATATTCGCCTCCCACGCTTCGCTCCTGCTCCATCACGCCATGATAAGCATAGAAGCGCATGTCATGCAGTTGGATATTACTCTGCGTTATCGTCATTGTCGGCAGTCTCCACACCGTCACCTAGATACTTCTTCAGCGCACGCTCCACGCCATTCTTCCATGTATTGATACTCTCTGACTGCAGCTGCAGCGACGATACCAATTTAATTACATGTTCGATAGGCATACGGTAGCGTAACACGCCACTGATGAGCTTGGCATAGTTCCAATATTCAGGATTGAATTTCTCTGACAGGCCCTCAACAGTTATTTTATAGCCACGGGTATTCTCAAACTGGAAGTCATAGCGCTTTGAGCCATCAGCATTGACCTGCTTAATGATTTTGCCCTTGGTAACAGACTTTGGCAAGAGAATTCCTTCCTCATCGTCTTGCAGACCAGTAAAGATTTCGTAAGGATAGCCATTGAGCAAGCCCACAAGCGCCACCCACTTATCTTTATTGTTTTGAAAGCGTACCACATCGCACTCCAATTCCTTTGGACGAATCTCCGTCACCTCAGGGCGTTGGTTCTGTACGACATCCTTAACGGCAGCATCTGCTGCTGTGGTTACCAACAACTGTTCATCAGCAGTCAGCGCTCCCAGCATCTTTTCCAACAAGTGTTGACCCTGCTGTTCTGTCAGCGGGGTTTCCGTGTGCTGGCTTGCGGCCGTCATACGATGAGCCAAGCGCTCCACCAGCGTCACCTTCATTTCTGTCATAATAATCAATAAACGTTTATCGCATGCAAAGATACGAAGAAGTTTCCATTTTCGGACAACTTTCACTATTAATTTTACCAAAATGTTTTCCATTTCAGTTATTATTCGTAATTTTGCACTATGAAAAATCTGTTGACACGGCGAACTATTCGTCAATATAGCGAGCGCCAAGTGAGCGCCGAACTTCTGAATCGCCTTATGACTGAGGCCAGTCGCACACAGACTATGGGCAATCTGCAGCTCTATAGTGTCATTGTCACTCGAGATGCAGAGATGAAACAGCGTCTGGCTCCTGCCCACTTCAATCAACCTATGGTGACACAAGCTCCCGTAGTACTAACGATCTGTGCAGACTTCCACCGCACCACACGCTGGTGTGAGGAGCGCCAAGCCACGCCGGGCTACAACAACCTTCTTTCTTTCCAGAATGCTGCTATCGACGCCTTGCTCTACACACAGACGCTATGTAATCTCATGGATGAGGAAGGACTGGGCTATTGCTATCTTGGCACCACCATTTATCAGCCTCAACAGATTATTGATATTCTCCAACTGCCGCGCTTGGTTATGCCTATTGCCACGCTGACTGTAGGATGGCCAGCCGAAGAGCCTCCCCTCTCCGACCGCCTGCCTGTTGAGAGTTTCGTTCACAGCGAGACCTACCGTGACTACACGCCACAGGACATCGACACCTATTATAACTACAAGGAGCACTTAGAAGAGAACCGCCACTTCTGCGAAATCAACCAGAAAGAGACACTGGCACAAATCTTTACCGACATACGTTATACCAAGCGCGATAACGAAGCCATGTCGGCAGGACTCATAGAGACTCTCAAGCGTCAAGGTTTTATGTAACCTTTACGCTTGTATTTTCTTATAAAGTTTTTTCACTTGGGTAGCTGCGTCGTCAGCAGGATACAGGGCTAGTATCTTGTCAGCATATTGTGCTGCCAGGGCATAATCTTCTTTCTCGATAAAGTAGTAGCTCATCAGATAGCGGTAGCCTGTTACCAGACGTTCTTTGTGCCGCTCATCAAGGTCAGCTTTTTTCTTGAAGACCTGCTCCATCTGCAGGATGGCAGGCAGCGCAGTACCCTTATGAGCCTCTGGGTCTAACTGGAACTGTATCATCTGCACCCGCATATAGGCAAAGAGGTCATCATTCATGGTGGTCTCAGGAATGCGCTGTGCCAGCAGTGCATCGGCCTTCAACAGCATCTGTTCCTTCTCAGGCCCCTCCAGTTCCTTGGCCCACTCAATATAGATATTGGCCAACTGCATGGTAACATCATCCGTCATCTGACCATTCTGACGACGCTGCTGGGCAAAGGGTTCCATCCATTGAGCAGCCTCTTTGTATTTTCCTTGCTGATAGAGATAGCGAGCCCATCCCGTTACTGCCACACTATAGTGCACGGTATCACTATGTTCCATAATAGCCGGTTGAGCATGTGTCAGATTCTCATAAGCAGTCAGGCTCTCACGATAATGACCTTGCGAGACCAGTGAACGGAAGAAATATCTATTCAGTGGCAGGCTTTGAGGATAATAGGTCAGCGCCTCTCTGGCTTTCTTCGCACAAGCATCATTGCGGCCACTATAAAACAAGCTAAGAATATATAGCTCCATGTCACCTCGCGACATCAGCGACAGCGACATCTGGTCGTAGGCATGAGCCACCTCAGCGCGATACTCCGTTCCCTTCTTGTCAGCCTTGTCATAGAGTTGGGCAATATACAATTCAGCAGGGAATCCAAAGTATTGCTGTTTGAAATGTAGTAGTTTAGCTTCTGCCGCTTTGATATCCGTCTCAGCCAATGGTCTGCAGATATTCAGCAACGAGTCCACTTGTCGCTGTGTCTGGGCAAAGCCCCCCATAGACACTGTCATCAGCAGACAACCAAACAATAATATTCTCCGCATCATTTCAATCATAAGATATCGGTTATCCGCCCAAGGCAGTGATAAAGCGAAGAGCCAGCTCATTGGTAGGATCTACGTCAAGCATCTTGTCAGCCCATGAGATAGCAGCCTTCTTATTCTTCTTAATGAAGTATTCATGGCGCATCATATACTCATAACCTAACAGCAGATAACGCTTCTCGCCAGACTCCAGGTCACGCTTGCTACCCAGATTAGTCACCAGTTTCTGAGCATAGGGCATACCTAATCCCTGTTTTAGTTCTGGATCCAATGCCATACTATAGTAACAGCAACGATGTAGGAACATGTTTGCATTCAGCTCCGAATGAGTGGCAGCCTCATCAAACACCTTGACAGCATTACGAATTGCATCCAGTCGTTCCTGACCGTTCAGTTCCGCAGCCCAGTCAGTGTATATGGTGGCATAGGCAATCATCAGATTATCATTCTGTGCATCCTTGTCGCGGTTGCGCTGCACCATAGGTTCGATGATGGCAATAGCCTGATCATAGTCACCCATCTGTCGCAGTTCACCCACCTGTGTAGAAACAGTACTTACGATAGCTCTGTCTGCCTGAGACTTCTTCGTCGCTGAAGCATCATCCATTGTCAACACATGCTCATACTGGGCAATGGCGTCTGCATAACGTTTCTTTCCTGCAAGACAGGTGGCATAGTACAGATAATCATCAGCATCTATTTTCTTTACGCTATCAGGCATGGCAAACATAAACTCTGCCGTCTTGATACCCTCATCCCACTTCTTGGTATTCATACATCCTACCAACATGAATTTACGCAAACCGAAATCCTTGGGGAAGAGATCTATACCATACGATGTCACCTCATAGAGTTTGGCAAAACGCTCGTCGCCCAATTCGCTGGCCCACTGCAAACCCAGTGAGAAGGCACCAAGGTCACCAAGATTCAACAATTGTCTGTCTGCACTATCATAAACTCGGCCATAAGTCTCGGCCAACTCCTTCATCGGCAACTGACCATGATCACTATATAGTTTATAGTACAGACGTCCCAACTGCAAATCCACTTGGAACGTTGAATCGCGCTGCTTCAGCACCATCAACTTGTTAACGGCTGCCTCTGGATCATTGAAAGCCAGCAACTTGGCCGACTCAATATAGAGTGACGAGTCAGTAGGATTCGCCTCTATACCCTTGTCAAGCCATATCAGTGCTGTATCTATCTTGGCTTCATTATAGAAAATATCACTGGCCACAAGGTATGACTGAGGATATTTTGGATCAATAGCAATGGCTTTATCCAGATACTCAAAAGCCTTAGCCACATCTCGGCGGTGGAACTGTGGTGTCGGATTACCAGGAACCATCACGTAGTTATAGTATGCCTTCGCGATGCGCGCTGCCAGAATGGGAGCTTTTACCTTGTCTTTCTCATATTTGCTATAGATGTCAGCCACAAAGCGGTCCACTATCTCGTATTCCGAGAACACACGGATAATGGTATCTATGGCAGCACCTGCGGCCTTCTCATCATCTTGGGCCTTCACGGGTGCTACAACCAGCAGCAACATACTGCAAAGGAATATAATCTTTCGTATCATAACTTCATACATCTTACTTCATACATCACACATCTACAATTCCAGCTGCACACCAACATTCAGCGTATGCAGATATTTCACCGTCAAGAAGTCAACACTTGGCAACTTGGCAGAACCCAACATATATAAGGTGGGCTCTACGATTGCCGAGATATGAGGAATCACCTTGAAGCGTAGTTTAAATCCGAGGTGTGCGCCAATACCGCCCTCTGTTCTCAGCGGATCTTTCTCTGTCACTTCGTGATTCTGCCTCAGCTCCTCATCAGGTGACAGGTTGAACTGATCGCCCATGGCCAAAATCAAGGTAGGACCAGCAAACACACTCATATCAAAGCGGCGCCACGAAGGATAGCCACACATCAGATTGCTCAGATTACACTGGTAGCCAACACTAATCAGTCCCAACTTGAACTTGTGGTTCCACATACCATAACGGGTAATCGTTGTACCCTCTGGCGTGGTACTATCTAAGTTAGTATCATAGAACTCACAAATGTTCGAATGCTTCATGTTGACCAGTTCAAACGAAGCACGAGCAGCATGAATCGGGGTTAGGTGGTATTCAGCGAAGGCCTTGGCATTCAGTCCTACGCCGCCATCACCCTCGAAATTCTCCTTGGTATGAATCATATAGAAACCACCAGCCACACCACCACGTATCTGGCGTAGCGGCTCAAACGTTCCATCTTCATCATGATGACGACGGAACAGCTGCGAACGTGTTGCCACCTGCAGGCCCACACTCAGCGAGAATCCATTATCTGTAAAGTTCTTGTTCCAGTCAACGTTGGTGTACGGCAATTTATAGACATAGTGCTTGAAGAGCGGTTCTACAAAGACATGCAGACCATCACTCAACTGGTACCACAGATGAGCACCGATATTATATGCCTCACTGCGTGTGCTCAGGCGCTCTGTCTGGTATTTGTCCACCCAACCATATTCAGCACCACCCACGATATATGCTCCATACGGGTTATCCCATCTGAAGCTCTTGAAGAGACCAAAGGGATTGAACAGTGCATCCAAACGGATACCTGTATAGACATTGTGCATATTGGCGATGTACCCATGAACAGGCGTCTCGCCGGCCTCCGACGTCTGGATAAAACTCTGTCGCCAAGTAGTCTGGTGCACCGATCCCGTCAGGCGGAATCCTATTACTGGTGAGAACCATCGGCCTACACTCAGCGAAATGTTTGAACCCAGCGACTTACCAGCACCCAGCTGACTGTTGCCCAGGAAGTCTACACCATTACTATACTCCACAAACCAAGGCTGATGCCAAGTCTGCAACTGCGTACTGTCCACATCCACCTCGTCACCATCCTGACGGTTCTTGATAAAGAACTTGCGCTCTCGCGGCGACAAGTTGTTGTGAATATAATAGATGTAATTGAAATTGACGCCATAGAACACATCCGTCTTGCGCCAGTTCTGGTTCTTACTGAGGTCCATCTTGTCGGTGGCCACACCGATATATGGCTCAATGTTGACATAGCCCTGCGGACCCGTAAAGAAGCGGAACTGCAGACCCATATGTCCCTCCATCGACATACCACTCTGGTCTTTCGGTATGCTTTGGCGAATCAGTTCAGCCTCTTCTGTCTCACCAATTTCCTCATTATGCTCTATCTGCTTCTGCAGGGTTTCCTCATAGAGGGAATTCTTGAAACTCAGCTTACTGTACTGAGCGCCCACGCCAAAGATAGTGGAAACATCCAACAGTCGTGAGGGACGGAAACCGCTAAAGTACGACGACAGGCTAAACAGATGTTCCAGGCGTACGCCGAATTTGGTAAACAAGCGGTCCTTGCCTTGTTGGTAGCCCCACGCACCCTGAAACAGCACACGGGCAGTGGAGTATCTGTTAAACTGCTTACCGACACCAACGTGTACGGCACTCAACGTATTAAAGCGATAGTTGTCTGACGGGGCCACCATGCGTTCCAATCCCAGACCGGCCTGTACAAAGAGGTGATCGTCCCAACTCTTGCCAAACTCCTCACCATAGGCACGATGGCGACGCGATAGAGCATAGTCCATTGCGTTCATTCCTTCTATCTTGGGCTTCTCTGTTGGCTTGTCTGCATCTGCCTTCTTGACGACTTTGACGTCATCTTCGTCATCGTCTTCACCAAAGTCAGTTGTGTCGCGTGGTGCAATATTCAAGTGCATGGGCTCCAAAACTCGCGGTGAAGCGAAAGATAGCAGGGTGCTACTAAGCAGCAGTATCAGGAGTAGTCTTCTTCTCTTCATCAGCATTCTTGTTTTCTTCCTGCCCAGCAGGAGCGTTCAGTTTCTCCAAGGCTTCCTGCGACTTACGTTCCTCATAAGCTTGCAGCAGTCGGAACAGTTTCTGATAAGCAGGAATATCCTTCTTCTTATATTTGTAGATCTTGCGCAGGTCTTCAGGCACATGAGCCTCGTTGAAGTACATGCGCTTAAACTGCGGTTCTATCTCAAAGCAGTGCTGGAAATAAGCCAGATAGAACGGAATACCCTCTATCTCGATGTCATCATCAGGATTCTTGGGTTTCTCTTTCTTCTCTATCTGTGGGAGTTGTCCGCCGTGCTCTTCCATATATCGTTCCTTCTGCTGATTATAAAGGGCATAGCGGTTATAGTCTGTAGCCATCAGGTCAGTTTCCTCATCTTCCGTTAACAGGAAGAAGCCTCCTCCGATGTCCAGCTTGTCAGAGTTATCCTCTTTCTCTTTGGGCTCCAGTTCTTCACGCACACTCACCTCTGCGTCGAGTTCCATGCCAGGAGTAGTTTTCAGTTTTGTGCTTACCTCGCGCCAAGCCACCTGTGCCCATAGGATACCTTTCAAGTACCATTTCTTAGCCATCTCGTCTGGCATCAAACTGACATACTCCATAGCGCCCTTGGTATTACCCCAGTCGGGTATCTCCGAATAGAGGATGGCTTTATTCTCGTCACTGATGTTCAGCACGTAGTTCTTGGCAGCCTCATACTCCTGTTCTTGCTCGGCATTACGACTATTGTTATAGTGCAGCGACTTCAGATTCATAATACGCTCCAGACTCTCCAGAGCCGGATCACTGGCATTGTATCGCTTCAGCCAATTGATGAAGTACTTACAAGAGTCCATCTTCAACTCCTGATAGTACGTCACGGCCTGATTCAGCAACATCTCCCTGCGGTTCACGGTGATGGTCAACATATCGTCAATAGCCTTCTTGGCATTAACGCCACGCTTAGTCAGGTCGATAAAAGGCTCCAAGATACGCGCATTGGGAGTACCTTTCTTCAGATTAATCAGGGCCACGCGGTTACATACATACGGGGCTATCCTGTTCTCAGTGGCGTACTCCGGATTACGGGTAATATCGCGGTAAGCCATCATCGTCAAGGTATCAATCTCAACGGTATCCGTCAGGTTGTTGAAGATATTCCAGTAGTCACCATTCGAGAAGCGCTTCTTTCCCTGCTTGTAAAGTTCCTTATTCTGGTGGAACTCGTCGACAGCCTCCTGGGGTGTCAGCACTTTCTCACGGATATACTTATAGGATGCCTTCATCACACGCATGCTCTCCAAAATCGGAACGATATCCGTCTCATAGAACTCCAGCAGACGCAACTCGCGGTCAGGCGTATCCGTCTTACTGGTGATTGCACGCACCTGCTCAGCCTCATCCTTCTTACCTTTCTTCTCCAGTCGCTCAATGACGTCATTCCAAGTATACACGCCACTGGTAGAGGCCACACGCTGACCACTGGGCAGATAGCGCTGAATGATGCGGGCTGCTAACTGGGCACGCTGCTGAGCCAGCTCTTGGTTTTTCTTCATATTACCATCTGGCGATGCCATACCCTGAATACTGGGGGATAGCAGCTTATCGCCATACGACCGCAACTCATCAACCAGTTTGTTCATGTTGACCGTGTTCATCGAGTCTTCTTTCAGGTCGGCCTTACCCACCTCAAAGCTCAGCGCCAGATCACGCTTCTCATCAGCAATCTGCGACTGGGCTTCCTCTTTAAACTCCTCCGTCAGCTCCATCTCAGCCAGAGCGGGCGTGAAGTCTAAGAACTTAAACGGACGGAAGCGCAGACAAGTACCGCTACTGCTTCCTTCTGTATAGATGTGGTGATAGTCTTCAATGATGTATTTGAACGGACCACGGAAGCTGGCATTCTTATCCTTCTTCTTGTAGACGATGGTGGTATCAATATTGATATAGTCGCCATCTTCCAATATAGTGCTGGCCTGATAGGCTTTTCCCAGTGAGTCGTTCTCAAAATAGTTATAGTCCATGCGCTTGTTCTGCAACTCATGGTACTGGGCACCCTCATATACCAGCGGCTGACAGAAAGCCAGTGTATCGTCAGTCTGGCAGTCTACAGCATAGGTCTGGATAATCATACGGGCATTATTGCGAGCCTTACCCTTCAGTAGCTTCATCTTCACGCGGAAATACTCATTACCGTCGTCAGGGTCGCCCGTGCCACCGCCAATCTCCTCGCGTTCACCCATCTTACCCTCGGCGAACACCTCTTGCAGACGCTGCACATTGATGGTGAGGTTGTATTCCGTCTTGCCAGGCACTACTTCCATAATGTCCGACACCTTGTTTTCCTGAGCGGTGATAAACAGATAGCACATCGTCGTAGCTGTGCTAAGCTCTACATAGCCCTTTGCCGACGTTCTATTCTTCTCGATGAAGCCATATTTCTTCATCAGCAACTTCACCTTGGCCTCTTGGTCCATGTCGAAGTTCATATCGTTGGGCGACTTATCACCCGTCAGGCGCTCAAAGGCAGCGTGAGCCTCCTGAGCCTCCTTCTTCGTCAGCATGCGCGAATATGTCACACGCTCGTTGATGTCCTTCTGGTTTTCCTTGTTGTGCACAGTTACCTTCACCTTAATATTCACAGGTTCAGGGTTCTGAGCCATCAAGCCCAGAGTCACCGTCATCAGTAATATCAGTACAACAAGTTTCTTCATATTCGTAGTTTTAGGTCTTTTCTCACTATTCGCTATTCACTATCGTAAGATATAGCTTATGCTCACACCTATTCGAGTCGGCAACAGCACATAACCACTGGCATTGGGGCGTTGCTCACCATCGAAGATATAGTCCACATCATACTGGTCGCCCTCAAAATACTCCTTCTGTTTATATCGGATAAAACCGAAACCTGCATGAAAGTCAATATTCAGTCGTGGCTTCAGGGGCAGCACATAGCCAAAGGTCAGTCCCAGGCCCAATGCCGTACCGTCATAAACCTTACCCTTCCATGTGATATCATAAGTAGCACCAACTGCGCCAATACCGATAAACTCACGGTACATCGGACGTCCCGAGAAGAAGAATCGGTATTCGGGCTGCAAGGCATAAATCTTGGCATCCTTGCCCAGTGGTTTAACGGCAAAAAGGCCGTGCAAACCAAGTGTGCTACGCTCGCCCACCACCAGTTCAGCACCGATATTGGGAGTCAGAGTGGCAAGCCAAAGACCATCAATATTGGCCGCTAACATCTGTGCACGGCTGTTCACCGTCCACATCGTGGCTACCACCACAGCTAACAACAGTCTTTTCATCATTGGTATTTATATCACTTTCAAATTGCAAATATAAACATTTTCCCTGAAACCACCAAATCTTTAACAAAAAAACAGCCCGCAAATACAGCTAACCCGACTCTGAGACAGGCTGATACAGCTCCGAGTACAGCTAACTGGCGCGCAAGATAGCTGTAGTAGCAACGCTAAAGTAACTGTTTTGCACTCCTAAAGTAACTGTTTGGCATCGCTAAAGTAGCTATTTTTGAGCTTCACATTATTTAACACGACGCTGTAGAGCAAAATCTTGCAAAACATGTACCCTTGTACCATAACACCCTTCAAACTCCGATAAATAAAGGGCTCAGCGCATGGTACAAGTTGGAGCAACATGTACCATACATCTCACATTCTTAGTATTAGAGAATTAAGTTGTGTCCAACTTTTGGGGTGCACTTCACACACTTCAACAAGTGTGGTACAAGTATGGTACATGTTCAGCGAACATGTACCATATCTCAAATGCCGATGCACAAAGGGATTGCGGCCTGTCATGGTACAAGGGTACATATTTTTGCGAAAAAACTTTTTTCAGAGAAAACACAAAAAGACCTCCCCAGGTAACCCAATCTTCTAAAACACCTGTGTAGATAGGGGTTCTGGAGGGTTACCTCTTCAAATAAGACCTAACCCAGAGGTAACCTTTGGGTTAGGTCTGGGTTACCTCTTAAAACAAGAGGTAACCCTCTCAAACCCTTTACACATCGGTGTTCCGAAAGATTGGGTTAGGTGGTTAGGTCTTTTGTAAAACAATCAAGCGCAACAACTGTTTATTGCTGCGCTTGATGATAATAATAAGAGAATACTTTTAGTGTTCTAATAAGATTGACAACACATCTTCTGGAATATGAAAGTCTTTCATCTGTGCTCTTCTTTGTGGTGCACTTGCTTTTTGACTATTCGGCATATATAATACCATGGTCATTTTGGAATTGCTAACAGTCGTAGTAGACAAGGCGATTACATTATTAGCAGTTTTAGTGTCCATAGAGTCGATGAAATAATAGTTGCCGTCGTCGTCTTTTGCTATTGGCTGATAACGCTCTAACAGGTACAAAGCAATTTGTGCATAGTTAGAATAAGAGGCTAGAACACCAACTGACTTTAATGCGTTGTTTTCAAACATATATAGTACAACTGAAGTAACAGAGCCATTCGTATAACCATATCCGAGCGAAGTGCTACTTGAACTTGAGCTTGCAGTATGCGTTTCTGCTGCGCTGATAGCACTTGCTGATGCTCCCCAATTAAGCAGTGGAGTGTCATAACAATTATATTTTGGTTTTACTGTTACAGCGCATCTGCCCATAGCATTGCCATTGCTGGCAAGAATGTTTGTGCTGCCAACATGATTTGCAGTTACTAATCCTTTTGCATCTACTTTTGCAACAAATTCATTTTCAGAAGACCAACTAGTTACGCCAGAGGCTGATAGCTGTTGAGTTCCTTCGTAGTACAAACTCACACTTGATGGATTAACACTTAAAGTAGTAGGAGAGTCGTCACTCTTGTCATCACCACAAGAAGTAGAAACGCCACACATTACACACATCAGGATAATTCCCCAGACACTTACTTTTCTCATAATTGATAATTATTTTAGGTTAAACAATAAAATTAATTTCGACAATCAATTGTTACAGTTCCTCCATTATTTAAGAACACATCTTTTACTTTAGTATTTCCTTTATAATGGTATTCCAATGCCTCTTTAATTCTGCTATATGTGGCACCTGAACTATAATTCTTTTTCACAATTATCAATCTTCCTATGATAGATACTGTGTATTTCCCATCAGAGCTATCGCTTGATTTTACTCCTCCACTACCATAGCTACTTAGATTGTTCACATAATAATCTGTCTTTTGAAATAAAGATGCAAATTCAGTATATTCAGAATTTTTGTCATCATCATTGTCCTTGCTACATGATACAAAACTACCACATAACAATAACACCATTAACCCCGTGAAAAGATATTTCTTGTTTCTCATATTATTTTAATTGTGAAATGATTTCTTAAAAGTAATAAGCTAAAGAAACCTGCCAAGTATTTATTTTAACACTTCCAAATGTGGAACCTTTTTTCATTTCAAATGTGCCAGTTTCACTTAGTGCAATATTATAATTTATTTTTGCTTGAATATGACTGAGTAAAGTTGTTCCAATGCCTATGTTGGCACTGTAATTTGAACTATTTAATGAAAAAGACCTCGAAAGATCAAAATCATATCCATCTTCAACGACAATACCAAATTGTGGACCTGCAAAAGCAAATATTTCAGCAATACTACTTACTCCAAAACCATAGCGAATGTTAATAGGAATCTGAACGGATTGAGCTTTGACAGTTCCCCATTTAGATAGACCCTCACGATGGTCATAGACAATGGCAGCGTCAAATCCAATGCCGATTACTGGTAATGTAAATTTTACAGTTGGTCCTGCAAAGAATCCTGTTTGACTTTCCACATCATCGGCATAATCTTTTGTGGATACACTGCTTAAATTCAGACCAGCTTGAATGCCAAATTTTAATTGAGCTTGGGAAGGCATTGCAAAAGCAATAACCAGCATTAATACAGCAAAATACTTTTTCATAATAATATGGTTTTATATTTTTTAATTGGTTTATTACACACAAAAAGAAAACGTGGACAATTTACTTCGTCTACGTTTCCGAGGTGTTGGGGATAACCTAATCATCTTAAACGAGTAAAAGCCCACGCCATTTGGCGTGAACTCCAACTTTCCCGTTCTTGATGATTTCCTTCCAATTCCCCAATCTTTCGGAAACAAGAAACTAAAAGTGGATATTCATCCTATATGTCCAATTTATATTAATCTCAGCCCATAGGCATCACAGTTTTATTTGGTTCAACAATATTCAATGGCAAAGATAGCAAGAATTATCTAAAGTTCCAAATAATTGACGAATTATTTGAGAAATGAGCATTTGACAATAGGGAAAGTGGACTAAAGTAGCTCCAATGCGCTTTCTTCTTTCTTTTTATATTAAATAATGTATAGAAATGGTGGATTATTCGTTGAAAATG
>JAILMS010000160.1 GCA_024692385.1 Prevotella sp.
TGGGTGCTGAGGATAAGATTCTGTCGCTGGAGCAACGCCTGTTCAACGAACTTATCGTTGCTGCCCAGGAGTTTATCCCACAGATACAGCAGAACGCCAACGTTATTGCCCTTCTTGACTGTCTGCTGAGCGCTGCCAAGACGGCTGAAGAGAACCACTATGTGCGTCCTGTCATTGACAGCAGCGACGTGATAGATATCAAGCAGGGTCGCCACCCTGTCATCGAGACACAGCTGCCGTTGGGTGAGCGATATGTGCCTAACGATATCCTCCTTGACCAGGAGCGTCAGCAGATTATCGTTATCACAGGTCCTAATATGGCCGGTAAATCGGCGCTGTTGCGTCAAACGGCACTCATTGTGCTGTTGGCCCAGATAGGCTCGTTTGTGCCCGCAGAGAGCGCGAGAATCGGTCTGGTGGATAAAATATTCACGAGAGTAGGCGCAAGCGACAATATTTCTCTGGGTGAATCAACTTTTATGGTGGAGATGACGGAGGCCTCTAACATATTAAATAATGTCACACCTCGCTCACTGGTACTCTTTGACGAGCTGGGACGAGGTACCTCTACCTACGACGGTATCTCTATTGCATGGGCCATCGTAGAATACCTGCACGAACATCCTAAGGCTCAGGCCCGTACACTCTTTGCTACGCACTATCATGAGCTTAATGAGATGGAGAAGAACTTCAAGCGCATCAAGAACTATAATGTCAGTGTGAAAGAGGCTGATGGCAAGGTCATCTTCCTGCGTAAGCTGGAGCGTGGAGGTTCAGAACACTCGTTTGGTATCCATGTGGCAGAGATTTCGGGTATGCCTAAGAGCATTGTGAAGCGTGCTAACGTCATTCTGAAGCAGTTGGAGAGCGATAATGCTCAGGTAGGCAGTGTTGGTAAGCCTACTGCAGAAATTGCACAGAGCCGTGAGGGTATGCAGCTCTCCTTCTTCCAGTTGGATGACCCTGTGCTCAGTCAGATACGCGATGAGATATTGGGCCTTGACATCAATAATCTGACGCCAATGGATGCGCTGAATAAACTAAATGACATCAAAAAAATCGTCTCAGGAAAATAATCCTGAGGCGATTGCTTTTTATACTTCGATGTTTCGAAGTTTCGATGCTTCGATATATCGTTATTTCGATGCTTCGATGTTTCGACAACTCCTCAGCATGCAGACCACTCCGATAATGATGAATGGAATAGAGAGTATCTGTCCCATATCAATGGGTAGCGAGGCTTCAAAGGCTTCCTGAATCTCCTTGGTATACTCGATGAAGAAGCGGAAGGTGAAGATATAGGTCAGACAGAAGCCAAAGAACCATCCGCTGCCTATCTTCGCTGACATCTTCTTATGCAGGAACCACATTATGCCAAACAAGATAGCGTAGGTTATAGCCTCATAGAGTTGTCCTGGATGACGTGGCATCGTATCTACACGCTCAAAGATAAACGCCCAGGGAACATCTGTTATCTTACCAATAATCTCTGAGTTCATAAGGTTGCCCAAGCGGATAAAGCAGGCGGTGATACCCGTAGCAATAGCGATGTTATCCAGTACGCGCCAGATGCTCAGCTTGCTCTTCTTGACGTACAGCCACAGGGCAATCATCAAGCCCAGCGTACCACCGTGCGAGGCCAGTCCCTCATAGCCTGTAAACTTCCAGCCACCATCAGCCAAGAAGTGGATAGGCAGCAGCATCTCTACAAAGCCCTTTCCTGATGTCAGGAAGTAGTCAGGCTGATAGAAGATGCAGTGTCCCAGGCGGGCACCAATCAGAATACCTAAGAAGCAGTAGATGAAGAGCGGATCAAACAGCTCGTCCTTGATTTTCTGCTCCTTATACAGGTGCTTTACCACAAAATAAGCCAATGCCAGACCTATTAGCCAGCACAGGGAGTACCAGCGGAAAGGTCCGATGCTCAAGCTTGGATTCCAAATGATATAAAGCAGTTCCATTAGACATTAAATCTAAAGTGCATGATGTCACCGTCCTGTACGACATATTCCTTGCCCTCGATGCCCATCTTACCAGCGTCGCGGACAGCAGCCTCAGAGCCATACTGGATATAGTCGTCATACTTGATGACCTCAGCACGGATAAATCCTTTCTCAAAGTCGGTATGGATGACGCCAGCGCACTGTGGAGCCTTCCAGCCTTTCTTATAGGTCCAAGCCTTTACCTCCATCTCACCAGCGGTGATGAAGGTTTCGAGGTTCAGCAGGGCGTAGGCTTTCTTGATGAGGCGGTTGACACCACTCTCCTCCAGGCCCAGCTCCTCCAGGAACAGCTGCTTATCCTCGTAGCTCTCGAGTTCAGCGATATCCTCTTCTGTTTTGGCAGCAATAACCATTGCCTCGGCACCTTCTTCCTTCGCCAGGGCTTCTACCTTCTGAGTGAAGGCATTACCGCTTTTAGCATCAGCCTCGCCAACATTGCAGACATACAGCACGGGCTTGGCAGTCAGCAGGAACAGGTTCTTGGCACAGTCTTGCTCGTCCTTGCTCTCAAACTCCACGATACGGGCATTCTTACCTTGCTCCAGCACCTCTTTGTAGGCCTTCAGCACGGTTACTTCCACCTTGGCGTCCTTGTTGCCGGCAGCAGCGGCCTTCTCAGTCTTAGCCAGACGACTCTCGATAGTCTCCAGGTCTTTCAGCTGCAGCTCAGTATCGATAATCTCCTTGTCGCGGATAGGATCGATAGTGCCGTCAACGTGAGTGATATTCTCATCCTCGAAGCAGCGCAGCACGTGGATGATGGCGTCCGTCTCACGGATATTTCCTAAGAACTTGTTACCCAAGCCCTCACCTTTGGAGGCACCTTTTACCAAGCCGGCAATATCAACGATTTCGCAGGTGGCAGGAACGATACGTCCAGGATGAACCAGCTCAGCGAGTTTGGTGAGACGCTCATCGGGAACGGTGATGACACCTACGTTGGGTTCTATCGTACAGAAGGGGAAGTTGGCTGCCTGTGCTTTTGCACTCGACAGACAGTTGAATAGGGTGGACTTGCCCACGTTAGGCAATCCTACAATACCACATTTTAATGACATTCTTAATTCTTAATTTTCAATTCTCAATTATTTAAGCAGTCTTTCTGCCATTGCACGACCCAGTGCCTCGCACTGTGCCTTGGTCTCAGGCGTCAGACTCTGTTTGATTTCTACGGGTTCGCCTACCTGCTCGTAGTGTAGCTTCTCTTCATTCCAGCGGGCAATCTCGCTAACGGCCTTTGATGCCCATCCGTAAGAGCCAAACCATCCCAGCAGGTGGTTCTTGATATCCTTGCCAGCCAACTCGCTGAGTAGCACGTCCATCTCGTGATAGAGGGCAGTGTTATAGGTGGGAGCACCTACGATGAGGCCCTTATAGCGGAATACGTCGCGGATGATATACGAGTGGTGGGTCTTAGAGACGTTATAGACTACGATATTCTTCACGCCAGCCTCAGAAGCTGCACGGGCTATCACCTCAGCGGCACGTTCGGTATTGCCATACATCGTGCCGTAGCAGATAACTAGTCCTGGCTCAGTCTCATACTTCGACAGGCGGTCGTAGATAGCAATCACCTTGTCGATATACTCATGCCATACAGGTCCGTGGGTAGCGCAGATGTAGTCGAGCTTCACGTTGGCCAGCTTCTTCAGGGCATTCTGTACGGGAGTGCCGTATTTGCCTACGATGTTACTGTAGTAGCGCTCCATCTCCAGCCAATAGGTGTCGCAGTTAATCTGTGCGTCGATGATGCCACCATTCAGGGCACCAAAGCAGCCAAAGGCGTCGCCACTGAATAGGGTAGTGCCACACAGCGTTACCATCGTCTCCGGCCAGTGTACCATCGGCGTGAGCACGAAGCTGAGCGTCTGCTTGCCAAGAGCAAGAGTGTCGCCATTCGCCACCTCTATGGTACCCTCAGTGATGCCATAGAAGCCTTCCATCATCTGGAAAGTCTTCTTGTTGCCGACAATCTGAATCTCTGGATAGTATTTCTTGATGAGGGCGATAGAGCCGCTATGGTCTGGCTCCATGTGGTTGATAATCAGATAGTCTACCTTGCGGTCACCAATGACCTCCTGGATATGTTCGATATATTGTGTAAAGAAGTCCACCTCAACGGTATCGATGAGGCACACTTTCTCGTCGTCGATAAGATATGAGTTATAGCTCACGCCATTAGGCAGTGGCCACAAACCTTCGAAGAGCGACTTGTTACGGTCGTTGACACCAACATAGTAAATGTTTTCAGTAATTTTCTGCATAGTATAATAGTTATAGTTATTGTTCTTCTTCCTGTGCAAGAGCCTCTTCTAACTCCTGTTTACGCTGGGCACCAAACTCAGTAGAAACATAGTTGAAGAGCGTTTTGCAGGCCTCGGCAGAGAACAGCTGAGCGGTAGTGATAATAGCATCCCACTGCTCCTCAGTGAGTCCGTTCTCCAGGTCTTTGCGAGTAATCTTATTCTTGATGAGGCCATAGACGATTCCGGCATTGAAGTTGTCGCCCGCACCAATGGTACTTACCGTCTCCACAGGTGCTACAGGATATTCCTTGTGCAGTCCGCCGTTAGCAAAGAGATGGATGCTGCCAGCGCCCTGAGTATAGATGAAATTCTTGGTATAGAAGTCTATCTGCGAACGATAGATAGCCTCTGGGTCGTTCTTCTTAAACAGCACCTCAAAGTCTTCTGATGAGCCACGCAGAATATCCGTCAGCTCAAAGTTCTCCAGCAAGTTAGGCGTAATCTTCATCACCTCATGCTGATGAGATGACCTGAAGTTAACGTCGTAGTACAGGATGGCACCACGCTCATGGGCATAGTCAAGGAAACCTTTTACCTGCTGGCGGATAACATCGTTCAGCGCATAGTAGGAGCCAAAGAGTACGATATCGTCGGGCTGTATCTCAGGATAGGTGAAGTCCAGGCGATCGTGGGGATGGTCTTTATAGAACACATACTCCGCATCGTTCTGCTCGTTGAGAAAAGCAAGCGACAGGGGTGACTTAGAGTCAGGATATACATTGACACTATCTGCCTGACAACCATTGTCACGCAGAAACTGGATGATGTTACGACCCACGCGATCGTTGCCCGTCTCACTGATAAAACCGGTATTGATGCCCGACCGTCCCAGAGAGATGATGGCATTGAAGGTAGAGCCTCCAGGTACTGCACTGATAGGCTGTTCGTTACGGAAGATGATGTCCAGCACCGTCTCTCCGATTCCAATCACTTTTCGCATACTATTAGCTTTTTGTCTGCAAAGGTACGATTAAGCGAGGACAATACAAAACAAATAAAGACTTTTTTGTTTTTATTGTCGAGCGAAAGTACTTTCGACGTAGTCAAAGTACAAAATAAAGTGAAAGTGAAAAAATTGCTTCCGCCACAGCTAATACAACTCTGAGACAGGCTGATACAGCTCCGTATACAGCTAACTGGCGCGCAAGATAGCTGTAGTAGCAACGCTAAAGTAACTATCTAGCACTCCTAAAGTAACTGTTTTGCATCACTAAAGTAGCTATTTACGAGCTTCACATTATTTAGCATGATGCCGTAGGGGAAAATCTTGCACCATTTTTCAAAAAGACCTCCCCAGGTACCCCAATCTTCCAAACCACCTGTGTAGATAGGGGTTCTGGAAGGGTACCTCTTGTTTGAAGAGGTATCCTAGAGGTAGTATAGAGGTACCCCCTTCACAGATAATTATGATTATTTCGAAGGAGAAAAATGGGTAGGTCTATGGTAGGTCTGTGGTACCTCTTCAAACAAGAGGTACCACTCTGAAATACCTTTAAATAACGGTATCTTCAGCGATTAGGGTACCTGGGGAGGTCTTTTTGTGTATTAACTCCCAAAAAAATTGTTGCAGGATTGCTCTATTTCATAATTATTTCCTACTTTTGCAGGCAATTATGGAAAAATACAATATTGCGACACTTGCTAATGGGCTACGCATCATTCATCTGCCCTCTCAATCAAAGGTGGTCTACTGTGGTATCGGCATCAATGCCGGTGCCCGTCAGGAGGCGATGGGTGAGGATGGGTTGGCTCATTTCTGTGAACATACTACCTTTAAGGGTACTCAGAAGCGTTCTGCCATCCAGATACTCAACAGTTTGGAGAGTGTGGGGGGCGACCTCAATGCCTTTACCAATAAGGAAGATACGGTGTTCTATGCAGCGATATTGAAAGATCATCTGAATAGGGCAGTCGACCTGTTGTGCGACATTGTCTTCTGTAGCGTCTATCCGGAGGAAGAAATTCGCCATGAGGTAGATGTTATCTGCGACGAGATAGAGAGCTATAACGACTCACCAGCAGAACTTATCTACGATGAATTTGAGAATCTGATATTCCAAAACCATCCATTAGGTCATAATATATTAGGTTCGCGTGAAAGAGTGCAGTCTTTCACTGGTGCTGATGCACGCCGCTTTACACAGCGCTACTATCGTCCGGAGAATGCCATCTTCTTTGCCTATGGCGATGTGAACTTCTCGCGACTGGTGCAGCGTCTGGAGCGCTGTATGGAACAGATTGGTGAGCGCAACAACCATATTGTTATTCAGCAACCGTCTTCCTTCCCACAGGCAGAAACGACAGCGAAGTCCGCTCAGGAGCATCATCAGGCACATATCATGTTGGGCAGCAGAGCCTATAGCTATGATGACGAGCGCCGCCTGCCACTCTATCTGTTGAATAACCTGTTGGGTGGTCCTGGTATGAATGCCCGCCTGAACCTCTCATTGCGCGAAAAGAATGGATTAGTATATACGGTGGAGAGTTCGATGGTTAGCTATAGCGATACGGGTTGCTGGTCAGTCTATTTTGGTTGTGACCACCATGATGTCAAACGCTGTCTGCGACTGGTACATCGTGAGCTTGACAAGGTGATGCAGCATCCGTTGACGGATCGTCAGCTGGCAACTGCCAAGCGCCAACTGCAGGGACAGATAGCCATTGCTTGTGATAACCGTGAGCAGTTTGCTCTTGATATTGCCAAGAACTATCTGCATTATGGTCGTGAGCGTAATATCGACGAGCTCCTGCAACGTATTGATGCTATAACAAAACAACAACTGCAAGACGTGGCGCAGGAGTTGTTTGCTCCAACCAGCTTGCAGTTGCTGACGTTATAATAGTTAAGTTAGTTGTTACTACTCATTCACAACCTTTTTGATTGTGCCGTCCTCGTTGTAGAACAGGCGCTGAACCTTCAATGAGCGCAGGTGCGTAATATCATTAGAAGGTACACAGTCGTGATAGAACAAGTACCACTGGCCCTTATACTCTACAATGCTGTGGTGAGTGGTCCATCCTACAACGGGGTCAAGGATAACACCCTGATAGGTGAAAGGACCATAAGGATTATCGCTAATAGCATAGCACAGCATGTGGCTGTCACCAGTAGAGTAGGAGAGGTAGTACTTACCGTTATACTTATGCATCCAGCTGGCCTCGAAGAAGCGGTGAGGATCACCAGCCTTCAGGGGCTGTCCATCCTTATCTACGATGATAAGAGGACGTGGAGCCTCTGCAAACTGCAGCACATCATCGCTCATGCGTACTACTGCACTGGGAATGGCAGGAGCATCAGGCTTAGCAAAGAGCTGTGTCTTATGATCGGGAGCGGGACCGAGGTCGATGAGACCGTTATTATCTCCGTATTTGCCAGGGATAGCATCAAAGCCATGATAGGTGGCGTGCCACCACTGGAGCTGTCCACCCCACAGACCACCAAAATAGCAGTAGATCTTGCCATCATCGTCCTTGAAGACGCTGGGGTCGATAGAGAAGGAGCCACGGATAGGCTGCTCCTGAGGAACAAACGGACCTTCGGGCTTATCAGCAACAGCTACACCCAGATGGAATACGCCGTCGTAGCCCTTAGCTGAGAAGATGAGGTAGTATTTGCCGTCTTTCTCTACGACGTCATTATCCCACATCTGCTTCTCGGCCCATTTTACCTGGTCTACATCGAGAATTACTCCGTGGTCGGTAGCTTCATCGTTTTCTACATCATCCCATGAAAGAACGTGATAGTCGCGCATCTGGAAGTGGCCGCCATCATCGTCGAAACATTCGCCGGCATCCCAGTCATGACTGGGGTAAACATACAGGCGTCCGTTAAATACGTTGGCTGAAGGGTCAGCCATATAATCTTTTGGGAAAAGATAACGTGGTAATTTTGCCATAATAGTTTATTTGTAAAGTTTGATAATTTCTTTGATAACGGGCTTCTCCTTATACTGACGGTCAAACAGCAAAGGATAGTTGGTACGTCCCTTGACAGGCCATCCATTCAGCCATGAGCCGCCATCATTAACGCCCCAAAGGTTGATGCGTGAAATCTGATGACGGTGCTTGTAGTAGATCTGGAACAGTTCCATCCAGCGCTTGTCGACCTCCTTTGCCTTGGCAGCGGGGAGTCCGTCAACATAAGGATTGTACTTCTGCTGTAACTCAAAGTTCTGGGCGATATCTGCACCGCTAAAGCCCTGTGGATTGGGCAGCACATTAAGGTCAAGCTCAGTAATCATTACCTTTACGCCACAGGCAGCAAAAGCATCGATGCTCTTCTCATACTCTTCCAGGTTGGGGTAATCCAAACCGTTGTGGCTCTGCATACCTACACCGTCAATGCGCAGACCCTTAGCCTTCAGGTTCTTTACCAGACGGCAAACAGCCTCGCGCTTGGCAGCGCCAGCCATTGAATAGTCGTTGTAGTAGAGCTCAGCATCGGGGTCAGCCTCGTGAGCAGCACGGAAAGCAATCTCAATGAATTCCTCACCAAGCAGTCTGTAGTAGTGAGAGTTGCGGAAAGTACCGTTGTCATTGATAGCTTCGTTAACAACATCCCAACCATGAATCTGGCCTTTATAGTGGCCTACCACGGTTTTTATGTGTTTGATAATGCGCTCTTTCAGAACCTCTTTCGATACTGGAGAAGCGGCATAGCCGTTGGTAAACCACCAGTCAGGAGCCTGAGAGTGCCATACAAGGCAGTGACCCAATACTTTCAGCTTATGCTGCTTGCAGTAACTAACGAATTTGTCTGCCACACGGAAGTCAAAGATGCCTTCAGCAGGAGCCAGTGACTCTGGCTTCATGCAGTTCTCAGCAACAGCACAGTTAAAATGCTTGTCGGTAACGGCATCAGCTTCAGGAACCTGTCCGTCGCTCTGCCACTGGTTAATTGCTGCACCAATAAGACAGTATTTGCCAATAGCATCTTTAAGGCCTTGTGCCGATACGCTGCTCAGCGTAGCAACGGCCATAGCGGATAGGAGTAGTCTTTTCATAGAATAATTTTTACTTGTTACGTTTTTCAATTTCCATATTAATCTTATCAATTACCTCGTCGGTCAGCTCATAGCGTGAAATGATGAACATAGCCAGACCCAGCAGCAGGGCAGGGATGACGCATACCAGCCACAGAATACCCTGTTCGGCAAATGGAGTCTGAACAGTCTCTTTAGCATTGAAGCCAACGTATGCCAGTACCAGTCCGGGAACAACACCACCCAGTGCCATACCGGCCTTGAAGAAGATACCAGTCAGGGCGTTCACAATACCAGAGATACGCTTACCTGTGGTGTACTCACCGTAAGA
>JAILMS010000007.1 GCA_024692385.1 Prevotella sp.
CGCCACTTGCAGCGCTGCGGCCACCGTCCCGTTATCCTCGTGGGTGGTGCAACAGGTATGATTGGCGACCCCTCAGGTAAGTCTCAGGAGCGCAACCTGCTGAACGACGAGACGCTGCGTCATAACCAGGAGTGCATCAAGGCTCAGGTGGCTAAGTTCCTTGACTTCGAGAGCAAGGACGCTAATGCTGCCCTGATGGTTAATAACTACGACTGGATGAAGAACTTCACCTTCCTCGACTTTGCTCGTGAGGTAGGTAAGCACATCACCGTCAACTACATGATGGCCAAGGAGAGTGTTCAGCAGCGTCTGAACGGTACTGCCCGCGATGGTCTGTCATTCACCGAGTTCACCTATCAGCTGCTGCAGGGCTACGACTTCCTATATCTCTATCAGCACTATGGCGTGAAGCTGCAGCTGGGCGGTAACGACCAGTGGGGCAACATGACCACAGGTACTGAGCTGATTCGTCGCACACTGGGCAACGAGGTAGAGACCTTCGCACTCACCTGTCCGCTGATTACCAAGAGCGACGGTAAGAAGTTTGGTAAGACCGAGAGCGGTAACATCTGGCTCGATCCCAAGCGCACCACACCTTATAAGTTCTATCAGTTCTGGCTCAACGTTTCTGACGACGATGCCGAGCGCTATATCAAGATCTTCACCTCGCTGGAGAAAGAGACCATCGATGCCCTCGTTGAGGAGCACAAGCAGGATCCAGGTCGTCGCGTGCTGCAGAAACGTCTGGCTGAAGAGGTAACCATCATGGTACACTCTCAGGAGGCCCTCGATGCAGCTATCGAAGCCAGCAATCTGCTCTTTGGTAAGTCTACCAAGGAGGGACTGGAGAAGCTCGACGAGCAGACCTTCCTCGATGTATTCGATGGTGTTCCTCAGTTTGAGATTAGCAAGGACCAGCTGGGTCAGCCCGCTATCGAGCTGTTCACTACTGTTGCTCCCGTATTCCCCTCAAAGGGTGAGATGCGTAAGATGGTACAGGGTGGTGGCGTCTCACTGAACAAGGAGAAGCTGACCGACCAGAATCGTCCTGTTACTGCTGAGGACCTGATCGACGGCAAGTACCTGCTTGCACAGAAGGGTAAGAAGAACTATTATCTTTTGATAGTTAAATAATAAAAGGTTGCGAAATATTTGGCGGTATGCCAAATATTTCGTAATTTTGCAGCCGAATTTTTAAATTCGACTGCGAGGATGGGCTTCACCTCGGCAAAAAAGCGAGTTTTCTGCTCTCGGTTTGCACCATCCTTGTCACCCGCTTAAAGCACGGATGTCCAATGGTGTAATGGTAGCACAACAGGTTTTGGTTCTGTTTGTGGTGGTTCGAATCCGCCTTGGACAACAAAGATGATGAATGCCTGCAGAGAACACATTATTCTCCGCAGGCTTTTTTATAAATTCACTTAAATAAAGCTACAAATATAATCGAGTTCTCCAAATTATCATTATATTTGCATCGGAAATAGGAATCAGATTATAATTGAATGATGAAACGATTGCTCCTTAGCATATTAGTCTTGCTGGCCGTCCTTGCCGTTCGCGCTGCAAGGGCTTATAGCGAACCATTTATAGTTAGTCAGCCTGATGGATCACAATTAACGCTCATCCTCAATGGTGACGAACATCAGTCGTGGCTGACCACTACAGACGGCACCATCGTGTTAGAAACCTTGCAGGGCTACTACATTGCTTCGATTGAGGAGGATGGTGGACTTATCCCTTCTCACCTGGTGGCACACCAACCTTGCCAGCGTAGTATGGAGGAACAACAGGTTTGTCTGCTTCAGCAACAACGACAGAAATTGTTCTTTCAGAAGGTAGAAAGTTCATGGGAAACTGCTCGCAGAGCTCAGGTAACCAACAAGGGATATTTCCCTCATTCTGGTAGCCCTAAGTGTCTCGTCATCTTAGTCAATTTCTCTGATTTTTCTTTTAGCAGCGAGACGCCATTGGAACAGTTTGAACAGTATATGAATGGTGAACTCCAGGAGGATATGGGACATAATGAATCCAGGAACCTTGTGGGAGTTAAGAGATATTTCGATTTATCAAGCCAAGGAAAGTTCACTCCGCAGTTTGATGTGATAGGTCCTGTAACCTTGCCAGATTCATTGGGCTATTATGGTAAGGATATGGGTAATACTAAAGACGTAAATTTCAATCAGTTCTGCAACGACGCCATTGCGGCAGTTGATGACCAAGTAGATTTTAGGGACTACGACAATAATAATGATGGTACTGCTGAACTGGTGTGTGTTATCTATGCGGGTTCTGGACAGAGTGTAAGCGGTAACCCCGCCAATACCTTGTGGCCCAAGTGCTCATATAGAGGCGTGGAAACCAATGATGGCGTTAGCGTTACTTATATGAATTGCAGTCCAGAATTGATGTGGGCGACTAGTACTGATATCAATGGCATAGGCCTTTTCTGCCATGAGTTTTCACATGGTATGGGCCTGCCCGACTTGTATGTTACACGAGATAACGCGAAAATCAATAACCAGTCACCAGAGTTCTTTGACGTGATGGACTATGGCGAATATGCCAATAGTGGCTATGCCCCTGTGCCTTATACTGTATGGGAACAGGAGGCGATGGGCTGGATTGAGGTAGAACAGCTAACTGATTCGCAGGCGGGTATCGAACTGACTCCTCTCGTAAAAGGAGGTAAGGCTTACAAGTTTGGCAATGGTGCCAATGATGAGGAGTGGATGATGATTGAGAATGTGCAGATGGCTGACAAGGCAACTCATACCACTGGTTTCCGCTATGGTCATGGCCTGTTAGTATGGCATATCGCCTATGCATATAATACGGTGAATATGAGCGACTATCCGAACAATACCCCCAAAGTTCCTCGTGTCTGCATCGTTCCTGCCGATAGTATTCTCATCAATGGCTATCAGTTTGGTCCTGGCAAACCCTATACGCAAGCCGAGTATATCGCAAGTATGCAAGGTTCTCCTTTCCCAGGTACCTGTCAGGTAACGACGCTGACGGCTGAGCAGATGTTGCCTAATTATAGATTCTATAATGGCGAAGAAACTCCCTATTTCCAGCTGGTTAACATTAATGAAGACGAGTCAACAGGCGTTGTTACTTTCGACTTTGTCAATGAGAAAACGGTTGGAATTAAGGCTGTCACAGAATATCGTGACGATACTGCTGCTGACTATTATACCCTTGACGGTCGTTGCGTGGGTAACGATTATCGCCAATTACCTAAGGGCTTCTATGTTAGAAACGGTTTGAAGGTTATTAAAAAATAATCTCAGCGATTCCGACTAATGTCACACTCGGAAAATGCAAGTAAATTTGGTGTTTACCTTATTTATTTGTAATTTTGCACCCTGAAAAAGGCTATTTATGAAGAAACTGTATATTGAAACTTATGGCTGCCAGATGAATGTGGCAGACTCTGAGGTAGTGGCTTCAGTCATGCAGATGGCTGGTTACGAGACTACAGAAACACTGGATGAGGCTGATGCCGTATTCCTGAACACTTGTTCTATTCGCGACAATGCGGAACAGAAGATATATCACCGTCTGGATGCGCTGGACGCAATCAAGCGTAAGCGTAAACTCATAATAGGCGTGCTGGGCTGTATGGCTGAGCGCGTGAAGGACGACCTGCTGGAGAACCACCACTGCGACCTGGTGGCTGGCCCAGACTCGTATATGTTGCTGCCCGACCTGATAGCACAGGCTGAGCTGGGACATAAGGCAATGAATATCGAGCTATCGACAACGGAAACTTATCGTGATATCGTGCCACAGCGCTTGCACGGTGCGAAGATTAGCGGTTTTGTGAGCATCATGCGTGGCTGTAACAACTTCTGCCACTACTGCATCGTGCCCTACACCCGTGGTCGTGAGCGCTCAAGAGACGTGGAGAGCATCTTGCGTGAGGTGCGAGACTTGCGTGACCGTGGCTTCAAAGAGGTAACACTGCTGGGACAGAATGTAAACTCCTACTCTTATCATGTAGAGTGTAGAACTGAGAATGTAGAGTTTGCTACCGCGCAGCCCTCTACATCGGTAGAAAACTCTACACTCAACACTCAACACTCTAAAGTAATAACGTTCCCAACGTTATTAAGAATGGTGGCTGAGGAGGCTCCTGAAATGCGTATCCGCTTTACCACGAGTCATCCGAAGGATATGAGTGACGAGACACTGCGCGTAGTAGCTGAGATGCCTAACGTCTGCAAGCATATCCACCTGCCTGTGCAGAGTGGTTCAGACCGTATCTTGAAGCTGATGAACCGTAAGTACACCCGTGAGTGGTACCTGGACCGTGTGGCAGCCATCCGTCGCATCATTCCTGACTGTGGCCTGTCAACAGATATCTTTGTAGGCTACCACTCAGAGACAGAGGAAGACCACCAGCTGTCGCTCTCGCTGATGCGTGAGGTAGGCTACGACTCTGCCTTTATGTTCAAATATTCTGAGCGTCCAGGCACCTATGCCTCAAAGCATCTGCCCGACGATATTGCTGATGAGGAGAAGATTCGCCGACTGAATGAGATGATTGCTCTGCAGACGGAGATTTCTGCCCAGCAGAATAAGAAGGATGAAGGCAAGGAGTTTGATGTTTTGCTGGAAGCCTTCTCAAAGCGTAGCCGTGAGCAGCTGATGGGACGCACGGAGCAAAACAAGGCCGTAGTGGTCAATAAGGGCAACCACCATATTGGCGAGACGGTTCGCGTTAAGATTACGGGCTCTACCAGTGCAACGCTATTGGGAGAAATAGTAGAGAAAGAGTAAGGAGTGAAGAAGAGAGCCATATACCTGCTGAAATTCTATTTGGTGACCATTGCATTGTTTGTGGTGGCCAAGTGGGCGTTTATGCTGGTATGTGGCGATGGACTCTCTGTGAGTGACTATGCCACAGTAGCATGGCATGGTTTGTCGCTCGACCTCTCTACGGCCCTCTACTTCTTTGCACTGCCCTTCCTGCTGACGACCATTTCGCTGTGGGTTAGGGTGCCTCGTTACGTGTACCTTGTCTATAATGGGGTGGTGGCTATCGCCTTTGCGCTGGCTTTCGTGGCAGATACCAGCCTCTATCCCTTCTGGCATTTTAAACTCGACGCCTCGTGTCTGCAGTATCTGGAGACACCCACTGAGGCCATGGCTAGCGTCACTACATGGTATCTGCTAGGGAGATCGGTAATGTTAATGATACTGGTTCTTCTGATTTGGGTAGCACTTTCTTGGTGGCGTACTCACTTCAAACCAGTACACCATAGGCTGCTTGGCACTCTTGCCGCACTACTATTGATAGGTCCTATCGTTATAGGCATTCGAGGTGGTCTGGGTGAGTCGACAACCAATATCGGACAAGTGTATTTCTCGCAGAACCAGTTCCTGAATCATGCGGCAGTGAATCCCGTATTCTCATTTCTGTCGTCGATAGGTAAGTCGGGCGACTATATCGTCAGCTACGACTACATGACCGATGAGGAATGT
>JAILMS010000101.1 GCA_024692385.1 Prevotella sp.
CAGCAGTGTTGCGATAGTGTACGTTGTCGTCAGCCAAGCCGTGAACAATCATCAGGTCATTCTGCGCTGGCTAGTACCCATCGCCATCCTTATCATTTTCCTCGACTCGCTACATATTATATAACTAACTCACGAGGACTGTCCCGCTGCAACTAACGGGGAGAGTCACGCTGTGCTACCAATAAAGTGATATACATGCCTCTATTTTGGTCACAAAATATCGAGCAAACTACAAAAAATAATAGGATAGAAAAACTTATATGATTCGGACATTCGGACTTCGGACTTCGGACGTTAAGCCAAAATTAAAGTAGAACTGAGAAAAGAAATGAAAAATCAAAATTAATTCAATAATAATATAATATTATAATATTATATTATTATTGATATTCGTCCGTGAAAATAAAAATCACCTTAACGTCCGAAGTCCGAAGTCCGAACGTCCGTTTCTAATACTTTGTCTCTCAATTAGCATAACCCTCGCAGGAGCGCTTCGGATTTTTTTGCAAAATTAGGGCAAAAAATACCCCTCAAAAATGGCGGTTTTGGGGCGAAAATTTTGCGCCACGCTGCAAATTTTCGTAACTTTGCATTGTCAAAGAGGGGAAGACGCCCGCCGCGCGAGAGACAGGCTGATACCGCTCTGAGACAGCCTAAAAACGAAGATTATTAGCTGTATAACGGGCCCATATCAGCTGTATAATTTTCCGTATCAGGCTAATACAGAGGAAAGAGGGAAACCTGGATGGGCGCTCCTTTTGCCATTTTGCAACAAAGTTTTGCAATAATGCAACACCTCGTGAGCGGTATTCTCTTATCTTTGCAAATAAATTGATAACTAAAAAACGAAACGACTATGAAGAAACTGTTTTCCGGAAGCATCTTATTGCTTGCCACCACAGTCTGGACAATGACAGCCTGCAGCAGCAGTGATGACACAATGCCAGAGGACATAACCAATCTGGAATGGTATGACACTGGAATAGACGACAGCTTCGACCCGTCATACAAGAATTATATCGGCACGTCGGATTTCACCACAGACTTTGGAAACTTTCTCGAACTGGCCATTGCCATTCAGGACTATAAGAACACGATATTTTTGGCCTATCTCAGCGACAGCAAGGAGGCCTTTGCCGGTGATATCAGTGCAGAAGAGCTGCAAGTGCTGACGAAGAAGGAGGCAGAAATTAACACGAAGTACGAGCAGTATCAGGCATCGGTAGAGAGGATGATGGCCTCGAACATTCTCGACACGCAGTCGCCCGATGCCACAAGAGGTATTTTAGGAGCTGCCTGGGGCTCGGTGAAGTTCTTCTTCACGATGAAGAACACGGGCGAGAACTCACGCAAGACGATGCTGGGCGTGCTGGCACAAAATCCAGAGGGTGGCAGGGAGATATTCAACAGCCTGAGCGACAACTGGAAACAAAGCGAGACTAGCTACGAGAATTGGATTCAGAAGATGAACGAGGGCAAGTACGACAAGATTGCCTCGGCCATGTATAGCGAGGTGTATAACACGTCGCAGTCGCTATGGGTGGATGGTGGTGCAGGCGGCAGCCTCTGGGAATACGCCAACGACCATAAGGTGCGCCCAACAGACAACCTGAACAGAGCCGCGCCAGAATTGTGGGCTTCAGGTGCCAATCTGGCCACGGCCGTTATCAGCACGCGCTCATCGCTGCCAGGCATGGGGCCCAAGGATATTGCCAATGCCATAGCAGGCAGCACGGCAGCACGTGAGGGCCTCGTGATTGCGGGTGGAGTAACGACAGGCGCTGCTGCCACCAGTTGGACTTCGAAGATACTGAGCAAGACTGACAAGACGCAGTCGGAAAAGGAGCGCGAGGCTTTGGAGAAGGAGCTGGAGAAGGCTTCTGAGAGATACATCAAACAACTGCAAAACGAGGGCAACAAGAAAACCACCATCGATGTGAATGATAGCGACAGCGAGTCGCCTGCAGAGAATGTGGTAGCCGTTGACGAGGATGGAAACATCACGGCGGGTGTGGGCGGCACCAGCGTGCCCATAACCATTGACGGTGAGAAGGAGGTGAATGTAACGGCAGTGGATAAGAATGGCGACAAGTTTACCAAGGAGATTACCGCCAAGCCTGACCAAAAGAACACGGTAGACGGCTCGTCGGACGAGAAGGAGAAGATAGCTGGCAAGCCCTATGCCAACGTTGACCAAACGGCGCTGAAGTTTACCTGCGACAAGTCATCGCAGACCATCAACATAGACACCAACTACAAGTACTACCGTGCCAGAAAGACCAACAAGGAAGCTGGCTGGGTGAGTGTAACACGCTCAGGCAAGGTGGTTACGGTTACTGTTGAGGACAATGACGAGGACGACGCGCGCAGCACTAACATCACCATTGAATTCTCGAAAGACAAGGAGAGCATTGCTCATACCATTACCATCCCCGTTACACAGGAAGGTTGGGAATACGATGGCGATGGTTTAGTATTCGACCTCTCGTTTGTAGACCTTACGACCTTTACCATTGATGGCATCACAGCCTATTGCGATGAGCATTGCGTAACTGAGGCTACTAATGGTTGGGGAGCAGGCGCCAAGAAGGTTACGCTATCTACCAGCGACCTGCAGTTTACCAAGGAGTCAGACCAGGTATATCTGGTTACGGGCAAGTATAAGAATATTCTCAGCCCGTCAGACTTTGGCGATGGCGCATCACCTAATTCCAAGCAGGCCTACCGCTTCGACCGACCTTATGGCTACTATATCGACATCTCGTTCCGTATAGAGGTGGTACCGTTTAGAGATGCCAATTTCGTGGATGAGAACGACCCAGCTAAGGGCATTATCTGGTCGAAGATAGACATGATGAAAGCTAAAGACCTGAAAATTAGCGGTTACTACAAACAGCTGGTAGACTGCTCATACGGCTGGTACAAGGTAACGGGCTACGACAAGGACAAGAAGTACACCTATCGCCACGTGAAAGACTGGTATGACCGCTATGTGGAGTTCTCCATAGATTGTGCAGAGGACACACAGGATGGGTTTGTGGAAGAGCAAAACGACCGTCACGTCTTTGTGGCAGAAGGCTACTTCAAGCCAACAACATACAGCTATGAGGAGCACTACATTACCAAGACGATGGTTCAGGTGGGCGACGAGGCGGCAGGCAACTACCGTGGAGACCCAGAGTTCGAATATCAGGATGTAAAGAACAGTGACACCAAGAACGACAGAGGTGTAACCATGACGCTGAGCTGGAAATAAAAAAGTAACGCACGGGACAAAGAATCCCGTGCGCTACTTTTTATTGTCTATCTCAAGCAGTTAGAATTTATAGATAAGGCCTGCCGAGAGCACCAGCTGGTTGGTATCGCTGATGAGTTGGAACTTCACTTCGCCATTCAGCATTAGCTGATCGGTCAGTGCATACTGAGCACCGCCACCGAGGTTGACACCGAACTTAGAGTCAGAGAAACTATTCTTAAACCAAGTGTCGGTTTGGAAGTTATAATCGTCAAACTCAACCTTCCACAACAGCAGTGTAACACCTGCCAAAGGATAAAGTTGCAGATTGTCGGCCACATCAAACAGATAGTGCACGTTCAGGTTGAGGTCGTCAAGATACTTGTATTCTTTCTTGAAATAGTAGTGGTCTGACAGGTCGAGACGGATATTCTCATTGATGCCATAGAGCAGGCGCACACCAAGGCCAAAGGCCTCCATCTTGCCAGCATAGGCAAACTCAACACCAGAAGAGAGACCCTCGTTTTCATACTGGCTGCCATTGCTGGCCGACGAAGCTTTAGCTACGGGCTTAGCCTTCTGAGTGGTAGACTTGGCTGCGGTTGATTTCTTGGCAGTAGCAGTAGAGGTAGTACCACTCTTACCCAACACTTTTACTTGTTGTGCTGTTGCAGGCACGGCCAGAGCCATGATGAACAGAACGGTGAATAGCTTAATAATCTTCATAATCGGTTGTATTAATAGTTATTTGACTTGAATAATCAGATACCTGGACGACGACCAGAACAGCTGCGGATTGCTGATAATCAACTTGCGGTTCTCCTTGTCGACCTTCTCAATCTTATACGACTTACGCGGATGGTCGGTCAGCAGATTGACAGAACGGCTGGGAACATCCAACTCCGTAAACTTATAGATATTGACCTTGGTAAAGTCGCCCTTAGGCATCGTCTCCGTCTGGATGTGCTTGCGCTTGTCGATGTAGCCACCATCAAGCAGGGCATCCTTGGTGCCCATCAGCACATAGCCGGTGGTGATAGTTGCCAACTCGCGCTCAGCAGTAGCGGCACGCTGCTCGAAGCGAGCACTGCCAGCCATGGCCACCTTCAGCTTCTGCTGCAGGTCGTTTATGCTGAAGTTCTTCTGTTCGATGTCTTTACGCAGTTGGGCGATAACCTTGTCTTTCTCGTCCAGCTGTCGTGTCAGATTATCGATGAGTCCCTGCATCTTGCTCATATCGGCACCATGCGCCTTCAGCGAGTCTGTCAGCGAATTAATCTTGCTGCGCTGCTCGGCAAGAGTGCCAGCAAGCGCCTCAAGGTGCGACTTAATCTGTTCGCGGTCTAACGAGGTACCCTCATTGCCGCCATTGCTGAAAATCATATCTTCCTGATAGGCAATAGCATTCATGCCGTCAGAAAGCGTGGTAACAAAGGTGGTCATCTCCTGCAGGCTATTCTGCTGCTGTTGGTTGGCCTGACGCAGCGAGTCGATGGTCTGCTCCAGTACACTGGTGTCAGACTTGCCGCCACACGCTGCCAACAATAGAGCGGTCAGACAGGCGCAGGATAATTTCAAAAATCGTTTTATCATAATAAAATTGTATTGTTTTCATTATGTTTTTTGGGGGGGCGTGCAATCACGGCACACCCCTCAAAACCTAAATTATTGTAGAGCCTTTATGAAAAGGTTAACTTTATTACTTCGCACTAAACTCCGTGCTAAACTTCACGGCAGCTTCACTTCCCCAGTCAAAGCCGAGGTCACGGTCAATCAGCGAACCACTTGCATTGTTAATCTTGAAATTATAGACACCATTATTATTGGTAACGGTGATAGGAACATTCTTAGCACTCAGCTGAACCCAGCCTTGGCCTTCAAGCATATAGGTAAAGTTGCTGACAGTAAACGATGTCTTGCTGGAGTCGTAATTAGGAATCTGGAGATTAATGCCGCCCCACATCTGACTCTTATCGCGTTGTTCATCCTCCATCTGCTCATAGCTATTGATAGACACCGACAAAGTACCCTCACTGATTGTAACTGCACCTTCATAGGTTGCACCATTCTTGGGAGCAACAAACTGATATTTAACATTCAAGCCATCAGGACCAGTAACCTTTACAACTGCTGCACCTGCTGCACTACTGTTATTTACAGCAAAATTCACAATCTGATCATCATCAGTAATGGTAATAGCCTGCTCAGCAATGGTTCCATCACCGAATCTTGCCTTCAAAGTAGCTTCACCTCTATAAGATACAGGAGCATAGAGGGTGAAAGCGCCATCCAAATCACTAATTACATAAGGTGTCTCCATATAATAGTTGTATACCAACCATACACGGCAAACATTTGAACCAGAACCGCTATTTACCACACTACCCTTAATGATAGGTGCTCTGCCAGGCATCTTCAGCGTGATGGTCTTCTTCTCTTGAGCATCCAGCTTGACGGTCTGCTTAACAATCTTGCTCTGATCAATTGAACCTTCAGCATTAGTTGCATAGTTACCATAGGCCTCTGAGGTTATCTGAATAACCATTGACGTATTAGAAGGTACTGTGCAGGAAGCGATACCATCAGCCTTGGTGAGAACTTCACGCTGACCATCGAAGTCAACAGGCAAATCCTTGATAACATTGCCATTAGCATCTACGACCTTGACATTCAGTGTTGCGCGAGCTTCTGGATAGTCCAGATTATGCCATGAGAAATGAGTTACCGTACCGACATAGTAGCCACCCTGAAGGATTGCAACGCCCTCTTCTTTCCATACACCCGTTGCTTCATCAAACTCCCAAAGAGGAATCTCTGACGGTGGGTTAGCACTGAATCTATCAGGAATTGGGAATTTCAGGGTTGCATCTCCATCTGGCTGCAAATCCTCTCCATTAGCACCCTTCAATTCAACATTTACCATACCATAGCTAACCAACTGAGCTTCGCTATTATCCGTACGGATTGCAGAAAGGTCACCAGGCATCTGGTTTGCAAATGTCTCATCATCTGGATCCAAATACACGGAAGAGGCAGTAATTTCGCCAGTATAAGAATTACCATTCTTATCCTTGAAAGTTGTTGGTAGGTCAACCTCTGCACCGTTCCAACCAATAGCCAGAGTGGTAGGAGTAGATGTTGAAACAGGATCAGACTGGGCTGCCGTCATCACAACATCAAAGCGGACATTATCTGCGATAGGACGAACTACCTTAGCATAACCTGCTTTCTCGAAGGTAAGCACACTACCACTAACCTTTTCCAGCGTAAAAGCACCACTATAACCTGTTGTAGCGCTAAAGGTACCAGCAGTAACTTTTACGCCACTGAGGCCAATACCATTGTTATCAACCACCATACCGTAATAAGCTGCATTGCGTGGGTTGTCTGGATTACCAGAGCCACCACCACCTCCAGGGGCGCCAGGGCCACCATCACTACTGCTATCACTACTGCTACATGCACACAGTGCAAAAGCTGCTACGAAAAGGCTTGCACAAAGCCAGAAATTAAGTTTCTTCATAATGATTAGTAATTAATGTTATAGAGTTGTTTTATTGTTTGCTTAGCTTAAATACATCCATATTGATTTTAAGAGACAGCTCAGTCTTGGTAAGACTAACAACAGGCCACTTCTGGATATACCAGTCTGTATTATCCCGGATATCTCTTGCTACTCCGTCTTTTATAATACTTTCAGAAGTCTCATACCACTCGCTACTCTCCATGGTCTCCGCATT
>JAILMS010000162.1 GCA_024692385.1 Prevotella sp.
AACTCCAGCTTTGTGATTACTCCTTGGCTCACACTGAAAGTAATGGTATTACCTTCATAAAGACGCACCTCCGACGTAGTTATCATACGCTGCGAGCCAGAACCTAAAGCATAGACTACGTCTATTCCATCTTGCGAACCAGTAAAGTCTTCATCATTAGTAGCGTTTACGACACCATTAATTGAGGTTCCAAAGAACTCGTTGTTCAGGGTAATCTCACTATCTACTGGTGCCTCACCTCCACCACCCTGTTGTCTGATGGTGTATGTTGCCTCAGCCTGAGCGCTGCGCTTGCCGTCCTTGATGGCTACAGCCTTAATGGTAGAGGTCGTTGTAACCTCGAAGGGGCCCATATATGCTCTACTCTGCTCAGAGGCATCGGCGCCATCGGTAGTGAAGTAGATGTCGGCATCCTCAGTGGCACAATCCAGTTCTACCATCACACTATTATAATAGGTACCCGCGTCAGGCGAGAAGGTTGGCATAGCCACTGTGACAGTTCCTCCGCCACCGCCACCACCTGTGTAGTTGTCGTAACTGAAGGCCACATCAGCCTTGTCACCCCAGATATAGTCCTCCAGACCAGGATAGTCCACGAATGGATTGCGGTTCTGCTGAGTTTCATATACAGCATTATTGCGGGCTTTCTCCACATCGTCAATTGGATCTTGCTTTGCCCAGCGTATCAACATATCATAAGTCCATTGTGCAAAAGGCTGATAGGTACTGCCCGTAAACACGCTGTGTCCCCATGACGGAGCCTGCGACTCATAACAAGTAGCCATATAGAAATAGATACGTGCGAGATCACCCTTGATATCATCACCTGGCTCAAATACAGTACCGCTATAGCCTGCCGTCTTGCAAGAGCCTAATCTGCAATAGTCTCCGTTCGAATGATAAGTAGCATCTGCCACCTCACCAAAAGGAAAGTTCGAGCGTCTATTATTCACATAACCATCGGTAGGTAGCACATGCACAATATCACTCTTAATGACGCCACTGCCAAACCAACTCTGCGGCACAGAGTGTTCGCGGTTGTAGCAGTCGCCCTCCCTATTATAACTGCCAGCCTTGTCAGTAACGTGGCGATAATTCGTCGTTTTCGAGTACCAGTCACGTACATAACCATCAAGACGGGTGTCTGTTTTTTTGTATGCCTCATAGAGACCATCGTAACCAATGTTATGGTGCGGATTGATAATCTTTCCCATCGCTGTCTTCAAGGCAGCGCCTTTCTTACCATTGGCATTCTGATAATACGTACCTGAGCCATTGGGGCCCTGTGCCCAAGTAGCACAGACAGCAGCGATGAATAGCGACAATAGAAGTAATTTTGTTTTCATAAGTAATATAGATTTAAAATTAGTTCGTCATAAACAAGGCAAAGTTAGGGATTATTTTCGTAATGAGCAAATATACGACCAATTTTTTGTCTGTCTAGACATTTTTTTATACTTTTGCAGCCGTTATGAAGCAGAGACTACTTTTTGTTTGCTTAGGAAATATCTGTCGCTCACCAGCTGCTGAGGGCATTATGCAGCAGTTGGTTGATGAGCGCGGACTAAGCGACCAGTTCCATATAGAGTCAGCAGCTATTGGCCCCTGGCATGTCGGCGACCTGCCCGACCGTAGAATGCGCCAGTGTGGTGCCCGTCATGGCTATGACTTCCATAGCCGTGCGCAACAGTTAGACAGTAGTTATTTTGACCGTTTCGACCTCATCATTGGCATGGACCATGAGAATATCCGTGCCATACGCGCCAAAGCACGAAACGATGCAGACAGTCGGAAGATACGTCTCATGGCCGACTACCTGCATCGTCACCCCAACCAGTCGACCATTCCCGACCCTTACTATGGTACGGAGCGCGACTTCGAACTGGTTATCGAGCTATTAGAAGATGCCTGTGAGGAGCTGTTAGACCACCTCACGGCATAAATCCCTTAGTATTCCAGAATCAGTGCCTGACGCGGAGACAGTTGGAAGTCTTCGCGCAAGCTATACTTACGTCCAGTAACAATATCCTCACCCTCCGTCTGGTCAGAATCAAAGAGTTCGGCATAGCGTTTCATCTCCATAGTGGCATTACTTCGCGTACCATTAATAATGGTAATTACGCCATGACGATGCCAGCGACGCGCAATGACATAAACTCCTTTATAAGGGATGAACTGTGTCTGATAACCACGGATGATGGTCTCATTGCCCTGACGCCAATGCAATACCTTGCTGAGCCAGTCGAACATCTCATTCTCTATCTTCGTACGTCCCTCACGGGTAAAGGCAGTATGATTATCACCAGGGAATCCACCAGGGAAATCCTTACGCACATGGCCATCGGTAACGGCCTTCGTGCCGTTCATCATAATCTCAGTGCCATAGTACAGCTGTGGAATACGACGCACCGTAAGCAGCAGCGCCAAGCCTTGCTTCAGTGCCGTGATATCCTGTCCGTCACCTAAGAAGCGGTCTGTGTCATGATTATCAAGGAATGCCATCACGCTAGAGGGATTAGGATACAGATAGTCATAGCAGAACGAATTGTACAGACGGTTCATGCCACGCCACCAGCCGTCCGTTATCTCATGCTTTGCTGAGTCAAGTTTCTCCTGGAATGAGAAATCCATCACAGTCTTCAGATAACTATTCTCATCAGAGAGCTTGCTATCTTTCTGCCATGCAGCGGTATAGGCTGGCTCTGTTACCCACGTCTCACCCACAGTATTGAAGTTGGGATATTCCTCGTCCAATTCCTTCATCCACGCTGCCATAGGCTTGCGGAAAGCATACGGATAAGTATCCATGCGGATGCCATCAATACCGGCAGTTTCTATCCACCACTTACTATTCTGGATCAAGTAGCGCATCAGGTGTGGATTGTTCTGGTTGAGGTCAGGCATCGTGCTGACAAACCATCCCTCCGTAGTCTCTTTCATGTCCACCTTTGAAGCATAGGGGTCAAGTACAGGTGTCAGTTTATAGCTGGTCTGCTGAAAGTCTGTGCCACGTGAATCACTGGTTCCTCCTGACTGCTCCAACCATTCCGGTAGGTTCAGCCAGTCTTTCGATGGTTGGTCAGCCACCCATGGGTGTTCAAAACCACAGTGGTTAAAGATCATATCCATCACCACCTTCAGTCCCTTCTGATGACAGGCATCAATCAGCTGACGATATTGCTCATTGGTACCAAAACGGGGATCTACGCGGTAGTAGTCGGTACAGGCATAGCCATGATAGGTAGACCACTGGCCCTGATCAGGCGAATCATTCTCCTGAATTGGCGTAAACCACAATGCCGTCACACCCAAATCATTGAAGTAATCTAAATGCTGCTTCAAACCTTCAAGGTCGCCACCATGGCGCAGCGAAGGAGCATTACGATCTTCTTTATATGTTCTCATGCCCTTGATTTGTTTCTGATGGTTTGGTCCCTGTGCAAAGCGGTCGGGCATCAGCAGATAGAGCACATCGCTAATGTCGAAACCTTTACGCTCTGCCCCATTTTTCTCACGCGCCTTCAACTGATAGTTTACCTTTAGCTTGTCAAACTTCAGCGTCATCGTTCCCGGCTTCGCATCCTTCAGGTTCAGATACACCAGCAGATAATTCGGTGAGTCGAGACGTACAAGACTGTCAATCACCACACCCGGATAGTCTGTGGTTACGTTCTGTACGTCACGGATGCCCTTACCATACACCATCAG
>JAILMS010000002.1 GCA_024692385.1 Prevotella sp.
CTCACGGTCGAAAGCATGCTCTTCGATACAGTCATAGAGGTCCAGCGCATATTCCAATGCCTCACGGTCACCCGTAGCACGGGCATATTCCGTCAGACCATAGATGGCAAAACCAATAGCATAGAACTGTTTCTTGGTATCGAGTGGTTCTCCTTTGTAGTCCAGACTCCAATACACGCCGCCATACTCAGGGTCTATGAAGTGGTCAATGATATACTCCTTGGCACGGGTAGCAGCATCCAGATACTCAGTATTCCCCAGCACACGGTAAGCCGCCGAGAACGACCACAGGATGCGGGCATTCAGGATGGCGCCCTTTTCTGCCTCAGGATGCAAGACACCGCTACCGTCGATACGACCGTAGAAGCCACCATGTTCCTGGTCTTGCATTTTATCAAGCCAGAAACGCAGGATGTTGTTTTGCAACACATCCCGCATTTCCTGTTTCATTAAATTGATGGTATTGTTCATTTCTTAATCGGATAAAGATATAGCAATCCTATCATCACGACAACAATCACTGCGGGGAAGATAGAGAACAGTGCCCATATCATAGACTGTACGGAGGGCAGGTCGGTGATAGTGATTACCGTCTGTCCAGCAGCATCAGTTCCTGAGATAAAGCCTGACATGCCCAGCAATAGGGCTACCAACGAGCCGGAAATAGCCGTACCGAACTTCATTGCCATGGTTCCTGACGAGAAGATAAGACCTGTAGAGGAAGTGCCGTTCTTCTCTGTAGCATAGTCAGCCACGTCGGCATACATCGACCACAACAGAGGAGAATAGATGCCAATACCAACAGATGTCAGAATGACAACAGCTATCATCAGCCAGATAGAAGATGGATCCATAGGAATAAAGAAGAAGAGCACCGAAGTGACCAGACAGATGACACCTGCCCATATGAAAGCCATACGCTTAGAGCCTACCCATTTGGTGAATAACGGAGACACACCGCCAAAGACCATACAGGTTGCCTCACCGAACATCATGAATGAGGTATAGCTGATTATCAAACCCATAAATGTCACCTCCCCATGCATGATATATTCGAACATATATCCAGCCACGGCATAACGGAAACCATTAAAGAAATTCGTACATACGCCGACGAGCGTCAGGAGAATCCACGGTTTGTTACGGAAGAGGTCACCAAAAGGTTTGAACGAGAACTTCTCAGCGCGAACAGGCTTCAAGCGCTCTTTGGTCAGCAGGCCGCATGCCAGTGTACCAGCAGCAGCAAGTACACCGAAGAAGACACCCAGCACCGCATACTGATGTTGGTCAGTACCGCCTACGAACTTCTGCAGATAAGGGAATGCGAACAAAGTGATGAAGCCCATAGCATAGGCACCTACCATACGGAATGACGAGAACTGGTTCTTCTCATTATCGTCATCAGTCATCACGCCCAGCAAAGAGCCATAAGGTACGTTGACAGCAGTATAGATAGCCATCATCATCAGATAGAAGGAATAGGCCCAGATGCGTTTACCGACAGGTCCGAAGTCAGGTGTATAGAGCAGCAAGGCGAAAATCAAACCAAAAGGTATGGCACCATAGATGAGCCAAGGACGATAGGTACCCCAACGGCTCTGTGTACGGTCGGCCAGCGAACCCATCAGCGGGTCGGTAACTACATCGAACATACGGGCTATCAGCATCAGTGCTGCCGTATCTGCCACAGTGAGTCCGAAGACATTGGTAAAGAACAAGGGGAAGGCGATAGACATCACTTTCCAGGTGATACCACCCGCAGCGGCATCACCCAAGGCATAACCGATTTTTTCTTTTAAACTAGCCATTGTTTTTGTTTTTATTAATTAGCTTTTTGATTGTCTCCACACTGGCGGCTGTATAGTAGCCGTCTTCTGGGGTATTCATACAATAGTCGACGAGTCTGTCAATCGTTGACGTTGCCACATGCATGCGAGTGTCGGCAGAAGCATAGTAGATAAACACTTTACCAGAAGCTTGGTGCTCACCATCTTCTTCATCTGCTATCCAACCGTTGGCAAAGGCAACATTCATCACGTCGCCATAATATTCGTCACCCTCAGGGACGAGGAAGAAGCCACCCGGACGGGCAATCACCTTCGTCGGGTCGTCAAGAGCTGTCATATACATATACAACACGTAGCGCAGACCGTCGGCCGTGGCACGTACACCATGAGCCAGATGCAGCCAGCCCTTAGCAGTCTTGATGGGGTGCGGTCCCTCACCATTTTTCACCTCAGTAATGGTGTGGTATTTGCGCTCGTAGATGATTGTCTCCTCCTTGATCTCAGCATTGGTGATGTCATCAACCAGTGCCCAGCCAATGCCACCACCAGAGCCAGTATCAATGAAGCCATCCTGCGGACGGGTGTAGAAAGCGTATTTACCGTCTACAAACTCAGGATGTAACACCACATTGCGCTGCTGTGACTTGCTCCTCAGGTCGGGCAGACGATACCAGGTCTTCAGGTCCTTGGTACGTGCGATGCCTGCCGTGGCTGTTGCCGCGCTCAGGTTGCCAGGCTGCGAGTCATCGTGACGCTCAGCACAGAAGACTCCATAAATCCAACCGTCCTCATGGGCTGTGAGACGCATATCATAGATATTCGTGGCAGGAATGACATCATCAGGCATGGTGATGGGTTCCTCCCAGAAGCGGAAGTTATCAATACCGTTGGGCGACTCTGCCACAGCAAAGAACGATTTACGGTCGGCACCCTCTACGCGTACCACTAAGATATACTTACCCTGCCACTTCATGGCTCCAGAGTTCAGCGTGGCATTCATCATGATGCGTTGCATCAGGTAGGGATTATCCTGTTCATTGAAGTCATACTTCCACTCCAGTGGCGTGTGTTCGGCAGTCAGAACGGGGAATCTGTACTTCTCATAGATACCATTACCCCACTCCAATGGCTCATTCTTTCTTGTCAACAGCGCCTCGTGGTGAGCACGCAGTGCCTTTACTCTCTCTTGAAAATTCATGATTATTATTTCGTTATATCGTTATTTCGTAGTAATGTCGTTTAGGAACAGCGTGTTCTCTTTCTCATATAACTGCTTGAAATACGCTGCATCGGGTTGTGATGGTGAGGGACCGAACCACTCCTTCTTATAGTTGCGCCATACGAGGAAGTAGCTGATGGAATACTTATCCAGCACAGGAGTAAGTGTCGATGTCCACCATGTAGGATCTGTCAGGTTCTGCAGTCCGCACTCTGTCAGAGCAGCCACCTTACCATGTTCCTTGGCAAACTGACAAAGCATGGCGAGGTTCTGATCCAACTGACTGACAAAGTCCTCCTTGGTACCCCACTGATAGCCATCAATGCCTACCATACTAATGCGGTCGTCACCAGGATAGCGCTCCAGGTACTTGTCGTTGGTCAGGTCAGGTGCCATGCCAGGCGAATAGGCCCATAGCATATTATCGAAACCATCAGCATTCAGCTTATCCTGCAGCATGTTCCACAGCGCTTTATATTCCTCAGCGGTACAGAGTTTTTCACCCCACCAGAACCAAGAACCGGTATTCTCATGCCATGGGCGGAAGATGACTGGTACCTTCTGACCATCATCGGTCTTCAACTGAGCCAGGAAATCACTTACGCGCTGCATCCATGTCAGGAACAATTCATGCTTGGAACCTCCCTCCAGCACATTCTTCACGACGGTAGAGTCGGTGACATCCCATGCCGTTCCCTCAGGGAACTTCTGTCCGGCATTGCCACCCCCCTCAATAGTGGTAAGCGGATTACGTGGGTGCCAGCTGATGGTCACGATTCCACCACGCTCATGATGTTTGATGATTTCCTC
>JAILMS010000061.1 GCA_024692385.1 Prevotella sp.
TTTCATGCTTTTTGGAGGTAAAAGTTTCGAATGCAAAGATGGTGAAAAGATAACAGACGACCAAGAGAAATAGTTCACAATGAGTTAACATCTTAAATTTGTGAACTCATTGTGAATTATTTGGTACATATGACAAAACCCTAGAAATTCTTAATAAACTCGTCTAGCAGTTCGGAGGAACCTTTCTGGTGGGTTATCTTTTCATATAAACGTCGACGAAGCATACTGATGGCTGTTTTAGTCTTAAATAAAAGAATAGATATTGCGGTTGGAGTTACGCCAACTTTGATTAAACAACAGACTCTAAGTTCCGTTTCTGATAGTCCGGCAAGACCAAGAAGACGACCTCTGAAATGGTCATAGATGATATCAAGATATTGGGCTAACTGGTTCCATTCTGTTTCTGACAAATGAACGTTTTTCTCATTGTCACAACTAATAAGACGAGAGTATAATTCCGACTTTAAAAACTCTTTATAGACCAATTCCTTGCGTTGCTGGCGAACTTCAATACTTTGGTTTTCTTTTACTAACAGTTCTGCGTCTAGTTTGATTCTATCTGCAGCATTTATGTTATTTCGCTCATACGCTTCTGATAATTGCTGTTTAAGCAGAGTAATCTTTAAATTGTTCTCTTTTATTTGGTCAGAACTTCGTTTGCGTTTGCCCTCCTCTTCTTTTCGCAGAAGGCGTTCTTGGATAATTTCCAAATCCTTCTTTTGTTGATAGGCTCTCCATGCATATACACTGATAAGAGCTGCTAAGACAGCAATGATTATGACGACTATCAAAAGAGTTTGCGAGATGCGGTTTCGCAATGCTATATCATCTCGCTCTCTTTTGAAAAGGTTAACATTGTATTGGGCATTGATTCTTCTTGTTTCCTCAATACGTGACTGAGCTCTAAGAGAGTCTGATATGGTAGGAAGAACCTTATAGTAAGATAGCGCTTTTGAGATATTCCCTCGCTTTTCTTCCAGCTGAGCCAAATATCGGATAGATTCTTCATATGCTGGAAGACCTAATCGAGTATGAATCTTCTCGAAATAGTAGATTGCAGAGTCCGTATGATTTTGTCCCAAATGCCAAAAAGCCCATTCGTAATCATAAAGAGAATCCCTTGGCATGATAGCCTTTGCTTTGTCGTATTCCCCTATCTGTGTGTAAATGTCACAGATTGCTCTAATAGCGTGTGGCACAATGTTTTCTGGGCGGATGGTATTGTTACCCAATTCTATTGCCTTTTGATAATATGGAATAATACTGTCAACCTTGTCATATATAGTGAAGACAATCCCCATACGACATGCCCCTAATGCCATGCGCAAAGTGTCGCGATGGTTGACTGCGATATTGTAATAGTTTCGATAGTAATTTGTACACTCATCAAACATTCTTTGAGCAAAATAGACATCACCGATTTCATTATAGATCCATCCTAACACATAGTCGTTTTTACATTCTCTTGCAATCTTTTCGCTTTTTAGAAATACATCAAGAGCAGAGGGGAAGTCACCATTAACCCTATAGATTTCTCCCAAGAAACAAAGCGATTTTGCGTATTCAGTGGGAGTGGAACTTTGGTTATAATAGCGAGTCAGACTGTCAACCAGAGCGAAATTACTATCAGTAAGTTCCTCGTCAACAAACAGAAGTCCTATTCGTAGTAATTGTCGATACATCTGTGCCGACTTCTTGTTACTTGGATTCTTATCGTAAATTGATAGTAAACTGTCGGCTTGATAGTAGTTGCCATGGAGCAATAGGCTGTCGGCCTGTACGAGTTGTATGGGGTGGTTGTTGTGGCACGAATAAAACGAAATGATAAAGAATGCGAATGCAAGTAGTGATATATGGTGAATAGACTTTAGTCTTGTCATAAATGTGCAATCATAGAGACAAGTTTTTGATTGAATGACGTGGTATATGCCTGTTGAGCTTTGTTTCATTTTGATTCTTGACATTACTTGTTTCCTTTTTGCAAATAACGAGCTTGTATTATTGATTATTGTCGCATAATTGCAATTCAATCAAAAACCTTTGATAGTGTGATTTGCTCTTCATTCTGTCCTCGAATTCAACGCGAGAACGTGCCAGCTGCCGTCATCGCGGCGGTCCACATAGCCTTTCTTGCGGAATCCTTCTATTTGTTTCTGAACGGCTGAGCGGTTTACCGACAGTTGTTCTGCCATCTCTGAGAAGGTAATAAAAGGCTTATTGCGCAGAAGCGCAAGCAGACGGCCGCTATTCTCGCTACGGAAATTGATGCGCTGACCATCGTACCACCAGGTGTCCTTATCGGCATTACGAACAATATCTATTTCGCATTGCATCTCTTCACATACCGTATGGCGGAAGAATGCAAGGAAAGAGGTGATCTTGCCTATCTGGGCATGAGCTCCATTGGAAGGAACCTTGCCGATTTTCTGATCAGAACGGTGCAGCGCCTCCAGATATTCAGCCTTTTTGCGGTTGCGAATAACTATCATGGGCCATCCGTGACGGGCCATAATATAGTTCACTATCAGTCGTGCAATGCGTCCATTGCCGTCCTCGAAAGGATGGATGCGTATGTAGCGGTAATGAAACAGGGCGGCGAGCTCCACAGGCGATAACTTGCCCTCTTGTTCTGCGGCATTGTACCAATCTACAAGGTCGCCCATCAAAGAAGGAGTTTCTTCGGGAGATGCATACTCAAAACGGTCACCGTAACGGGTGATGACGCTGTTGGAGCGTGTTTTGTACTGTCCGGCATGAACGGTATAACTCGTCTGGCCACCTCCCGGCAGTTCACGATAGACGATATATTCTTCGCGCAGGAGGACCCGATGCAACTGACGGATGAAGTTCTGGGTTAGCGGCATACTGCGGTCGCGAACAGCCTCCATCACCATTTCCACACCCACCTGACTGGCCTTCATGTCAACGAAATCCTTCAGGTCACCCTCGCCGCTCACCTTGCCGAAAAGCAGCAAAAGCTCGGTCTGTCCGTAGGTTAGCGTATTGCCTTCGATGTGGTTGCTGTTGAAGTTGTATTCGGTTGTGAATTTCTTGCGCAGCAGTTGAGTTTGCTTTTCCGACAGCGGGAAAAGAGACTTCCATTCGTTGTATAATTCTTCTAGTTTCATAAGTGTACTACCTTATTATAGGGGTTATATACCACCTTATTAATGCTATTTTAATACTTTTATCATGCTTACCACCATTTTTAGTGGGGTGTATACCACCTTTTGGCTTCACGTTGCAAATTTAAGTACTTTTTCTGAGACTTGCAAATTTTGGGTTAGAAAAAAGAGTTTATGCGGGAAAACTATTAACCTATTAACATGACATGCCTCTAATGCCGATGTAAAGGGTTTGAGGCGTGTCATGTTAATAGGTTAATAGTTTTTATGTTTTTTGTCTTGAGTGCAAAGGTACGGAAAAATGGATAGTGAAGAATGAAGAAAAAATGATTTTTATTTTGTATTTTAGACACTTATTCGTATCTTTGCACCCAAGAACTAACAGGAACAATTCTATGAGACAACTATTCCTTATCGGCTTGACAGCCATCGCTTTGACTACAAGTACAGCTCAGACAAAGCGCATCGAGACATTCCCCATCAGTAGTGTCAGACTGGCCAACAGCCAGTTCCAGAAAAATCAGCAGGCAGACATCCACTACCTTTTGGCACTGGATGCCGACCGACTGTTGGCACCTTATCTGAAAGGGGCCGGTCTGACGCCTAAGGCTGAGAACTATACCAACTGGGAGAATACCGGTCTGGACGGCCACATTGGTGGTCACTACGTATCGGCACTGAGCTATATGGTAGCTGCCACCGACAATGAAGAGATTAGTCAGCGCCTCGACTATGTGCTCAGCGAGCTGAAGCGCTGTCAGGATGCCCGCTGGGACGGCTATCTGGGTGGTGTGCCTAACCCTAACGAGATCTGGGGGCAGATTGCTAAGGGCGACATCCGTGCCAACTCCTTCGGACTGAACAACCGCTGGGTACCTCTTTATAATATTCACAAGATTTATGCCGGACTGCGCGACGCCTATCTTATTGCTGGTCGCCAGCAGGCTAAGGAGATGCTCATTAAGTTGACAAACTGGATGATTAACGAGGTAAGCCAGCTGAGCGATGAGCAGATTCAGCAGATGCTGATTAGCGAGCACGGCGGTCTGAACGAGACCTTTGCTGATGTTGCAGAGCTGACAGGCGATAAGAAATACCTGAAGCTGGCCCATCAGTTCAGCGACCAGCGTATCCTGCAGCCCCTGATGAAGGGCGAGGATAAACTGACGGGTATGCATGCCAATACGCAGATACCAAAGATTATCGGCTATAAGCGCATTGCCGACCTGGAGGGACGCAGCGACTGGGATCAGGCTGTGAAGTTCTTCTGGGATGTAGTAGTTAATCATCGCAGCGTCAGCATCGGTGGCAACTCGGAGCGCGAGCACTTCAACCCTACCGACAACTTCACTAGTCTGCTGGCATCAGAACAGGGTCCTGAGAGCTGTAATACCTATAATATGTTGCGACTGAGCAAGCTGCTCTATCAGACCACTGCCGACAAGAACTATATCGACTACTATGAGCGTGCCCTCTACAACCATATCCTCTCTACGATGAATCCCGTACAGGGCGGCTTCGTCTATTTCACGCCGATGCGTGCTGGCCACTACCGCGTCTATTCACAGCCTCAGACCTCTATGTGGTGCTGCGTGGGTACGGGTATTGAGAATCCAGGCCGCTATGGTGAGATGATTTATGCCCATGAGGGCTCTGACCTCATCGTCAACCTCTTCATCCCCTCTACCCTGATGTGGGACGGTATGACCATCAAGCAGGAGAACAAGTTCCCTCAGGAGGGCGCCACAACCCTGACCCTGGAGCTGAAGAAGGCCCGCTCGTTTGCGGTAAAGATTCGTAAGCCGGCATGGGCCAGCACCGTACAGTTGGAAGTCAATGGTTCTCCCGTAGACTATCGTATCCGTGAGGGCTACCTCATCGTTGATCGTCGCTGGCAGGATGGTGACAAGTTGCGTGTAGAGATGCCTATGCACCTGACAGCAATGACCACACCTGATGGCAAGCCACAATACTCATTCCTCTATGGCCCGCTGGTATTGGCTGCCAAGACGGGTACAGACCGACAGGACGGCCTCTTTGCTGACGACAGCCGTGGCGGACATATCGCTAACGGTCCGAAGATACCACAGGCTCAGATGCCAGCTATGATAGGTACTGCCGCTGATGTACTGTCGCATGTTACTCCCGTTGAAGGAAAGCCTCTGACCTTCAAACTGACTGGTCTGACAACTCCCGCTTATGAGGGCATCCAACTGGTACCCTTCTATCAGCTCTATGAGTGTCGCTATCAGATATACTTCCCCCTCTATTCCCAGTTGGAATGGGCCGCTAAGAAAGCTGAGCTGGCAGCAGCCGAGAGGGCTAATATGGAGATGGAGGCCAAGACTGTTGACAAGGTATTCTGTGGTGAGCAGCAGTCGGAGAGCGACCACTTCTTCAAGAGCGAAGGTGCTTGGAATGGTTATGATGAAGGTATGCACTGGCGTACTGCTCGCGGCAACTTCTCTTACCAACTGAAGGCACAGGATGCTAAAACACTTAGGCTGAAAGGTTTTGCAGCCTTCGAGCGCGTCATCGTCAGCATCGATGGTCAGCAGATTGATACCGTTCGCCTCGACGGACAGGGCATTGCCACCATCAGCCTGCCTGCCACCTTGCAGAAGGAGAGCATCACGCTCACCCTCGCCGCTGAGCCTGGCAAGCAGACACCTCGCATCCACGAAATCCGTCTTTGCAAGTAATTATCTTGAAAATACCCTTCACGTTCACGTCTAACGTTCACTCTCATAGAGCGTTAGGCGTGAACCTTGTTTTTGTTAGTTCCGATTTTCTTACACTATATCAAAAATAATGTTAATTTCAGCCTGTTTTTAGCCTTCTCAAAAGCTACTGGAACTGACTTGTTTCTGCGCTCAACATTGTTGCAACCATCTTATATATAGCGAGTTGCAACACACCTACAGTTGTCTACCAAGACACTTCTTCTCACCTCCCAATCCACCTTTTCTCACTTCTTGCGACGGCCGTCGAAAATACTTTTGATGGCCGTCGCAGATATCTACCACGGCCGTCGCAAGAAAAAAGAACAGCTAAGCCAGTGATGGGATAGGCTGATACGGAAGCAAGACAAGCTAATACAGACACGGCTTAGGCTTATACAGAGTATCTTTGGTTTCATTGTCTACACAATCTTCCCTTTTGCAACATATTTTTAGATAAAATCAGAGAAATTGCCGATTTTTCTTGTTGTTTTCACAAAAATTGTTTATTTTTGCCGACTATAAGGTGCATACTAGCAAATTGCTAACCAATAAGAATACTAAAACTAAAAATAACAGGAAAAATGATGAACGAGAATCAATTACATCGGGCGTGTAATCTATCGTCTCGCCAAATAATCTATTTGGCGCTGGTGTTTTTGCTGGCGTTATTGGCATTGTTGCCCTCAAAGGCAGTGGCTGCTAACAACAATGACGAGACTGTAGTTATCGACGGAATTAGTTATTATGTGCTACGTGATGCTGAAGACTAGCAACGTCTTAACCAGTTAGTAGTAGAAGGCGAAGGAAAGTCGGATATTAATGCCATCATGGATGCCGACTTTACAGTGAACACTATGATCGGTTCACAAACGTATCCTTACAGAGGTATTTTCGACGGTAATGGCCACACGCTAAACGTAAATATCAGCAGCGGAGATGGTGCTGCTCCTTTCAGAAATGCGCAGAACTATATCATCCAAAATCTACGTATAACTGGTAGCGTTAATGGAGCTAGATATGCTTCAGGTTTAGTCGGTTATATCTATGGTTCAAATAACACCATAACAAATTGCCGAGTATCAGCTAAGGTCACAACCACGGGCGATAGAGTCGCAGGATTTGTTGGTTATAACTATGGAATTCCACATAACATCAGAAACAGTCTGTTTGATGGTAAACTCGTTGCATCGGGAGCCAACTGCCGAGGTGCAGCATTTATTGGTTATACATCCTACAGTGTTACCAATATCAGTAATTGTTTAGAGAACGGTACCTATGAAAACTTTTCAGACCTCTCCGATATAGGTTTCTATCGAGACTCCAGCAATCCTCATGGAATCATCATCCCAGGAAAATGGCAGTGGCCTACGGAGAAGACCTGCATCAAGAATGCATATAAAGACTTCATCACATGGGCAAGTGACCGCACGAAATCAAGAAACTGGTACACAAGGCCTGAAGCGGATAAGGTCGTTAAACGATAAGAAAAAAGGAGTACTTGAGTACTCCTTTTTTATGTGTGTGAATATTTCGTTTATCTTGCAGTAACGTATTTGTGCAGCGTGGCGCGGACGGCACCCTTGCCGGCATAGAGCTCCTTGACCATGCTTTCTATCTGTTCGCCCAGACCTGCCTCGTAGAGGTCGAGGCCGAAGACGTCCTTGCGGCTGTAGAGCTGTTTCAGCGGACTCCAGTCCTGATCGGCCTTGCCAATCTCCAGGGGAGCGACGATGGCCTGCAGTTCTGCCAGCATGGGGTCGGGAGAGGGTTCGAATGTGGTGAGGTCGTCCTTCAGTCCCTTCAAGTAGCGAGCATAGCCAGCCAGCGTGAGGGGGATAAGTACAAGGTTTGACTTGTCGAGGCCGCGAGCAATGTACTTCTTGAGTGTCTCACCAAAGCGGATGGGCAACTTCTGCGAGGTGTCGCAGGCGATGCGCTGTGGGGCATCGGGCATGAAGGGGTTGGGCAGGCGCTTGTTGAGCACGGCACCAATGAACTCGTAGGGATTCAGTACTCCAGGGTCGACGACCACTGGCATAGCCTCCATATAACCAATCTTCTGGATGAAGGCACGCAGGTCTTCGTCCTTCATCTCGGCAGAAATCAGTGTGTAGTCAAGCATACAACCATAGATAGACATGGCTGTGTGCAGGGGGTTCAAACAGGTGGTAACCTTCATAGTTTCTACCTTATCTACCGTCTCACGAGTGGTATAGAGGGCACCACCTAGATCGAGGGGCGGACGACCATTGGTATAGTGGTCTTCGATAACTAGATACTGCACCTCTTCGGCATTGACGAAGGGAGCGGTGAAGGTGTGTTTCTCCGTCTCAATATAGTCGTTGTCCTCAAAACCATCTGCTGCCAGCAGTTCTTTGACCTTCTCGTGGGGACGTGGCGTAATCTTGTCAATCATCGACCATGGGAAGGTGATCTTTGTCTCATCCTTCAGATAGTCGAGGAAGGCAGCAGGTACAAGTCCGTCGTTCACCCAGCGCTCGGCATAGGCAAAAACACCAGCCTTTACCTTGTCGCCATTGTGCGAACAGTTGTCCATCGACTGCACGGTGAGTGGCAGCTGACCGGCATTGAAACGCTCGAAGAGCAATGCACACACCTTACCCATTGCAAAGAGGGGCTTCATACCACGAGCAAGGTCGGCCTCGTTATAGGTATAGCCTTTCTCAGTGATAGTGAACGAGATCATCTGCAATGAAGGATTCTTGAAGATTTCTACCAGTCGTTTCCAGTCTTCAAATTGTGGATCAGCCTTCAGGGCTTCTGTCACAGAGGAAATTACCTTCTTCTCGATAGAACCGTCAGAGCAGAGGTTCACGCAGAGTGACAGGTTATCGTAGGGAGCGTAGGCCTTGTCGATAACTTCGAAGTCGAAGGTTTCAGCCACAATGACGCCACGGTCATATTTACCTGTATTCAGTGCATCGTTAAGAATGGCAGCAGGGAAAGCACGGAAGATGTTACCGCCACCGAAATGTACCCATGTAGGTTCCTTGGCAGTCTTCTCGCGTACCGCTTTGATGTCATACTTAGGAAGTTGGTAGCCTTTGGCTTCCCACTCGGCAGCATTCAACTGACCGTTTAATATATCCTTTAGTTTCATCATTTGTATGTTATTTAAGTTAAAGATTGTCGTTCTTTTCTATAAGCTGTAATGCTCGCTGTACAATGTCACTCTGCTCATTCATAATAGCAAAGTATTCATTCATCGACCACAAATCACGAGCAACCAGCGCCTTCAACTGTTGGCGGAGGTAGGGCAGCGTTTGCTGTAGTTCTGCATCATCCTTGGGCACTACCTTCTGCTTCTTACCTTCTGCCAGGATATTGTCTATGAGTTTCTTGGGAATCTCATAATGTTGACGGAATTCCTCAAAAGACGGATACTGCTGGCGTAGTTGCTTGCGGTGACCATCCACATATCGCAGATTCTGGTTGATGAGTATCGACTTGGCGGCGAGTTCTCGATGGAATTGTGTATATTTGGTGGTGTCGAGTGGTACAAACTCATCAGGCATAATACCTCCGCCACCATATACCACACGATGCTCACGAAGGGTGTAATACTTCAGAGAGTCAACGAAATGAACACTGTCGGCACTCATTAGCTCACCGCTCTTCAGACGGTTGACGACATCCATCGCATAGTCCAGCTTCTTACCCTTCTCATAGGGCTTCTGGATGCATCGGCCAGAGGGTGTATAGTAGTGAGCAATGGTGAGACGAATCATAGAACCGTCTGGCAAGTCAATCGGACGCTGTACCAAGCCCTTACCAAAGGTACGACGACCTACAATGATACCACGATCATAGTCCTGAATGGCACCAGAGACAATTTCTGCTGCAGAAGCGGTATAGCTATCAACAAGCACCACGACTTTACCTTCTGTAAAGAGTCCACCGCCTCGTGCCGTATATTCGTTACGGTCTACGCGTCGTCCTTCCGTATAGACGATGAGACTACCTCGTTCCAATAGCTCGTTAGCAACCTCTACGGCAGCCTGTAGGTAGCCGCCACCATTCTCCTGCAAGTCGAGGACAAGTGTTTGCATACCTTGCGACAGAAGCATCTTCAGGCTATTGCTGAATTCATGAGGCGTAGTAGCACCGAAATTGCCAATACGAATATAGCCCACCCCGGGACGTATCATATAGGTGGCATCAATGGAATTTACAGGAATCTTGTCGCGTGTGATAGTAAATGAAAGACGGTCACTGATGCCGGGGCGAACGATACCAAGTAATACCTTAGTACCCTTAGGACCACGCAAGCGACGTACAATCTCCTCGCGTGACATCTTAACACCAGCAATGGAAGAGTCATTGACGGTAACGATGCGGTCACCGGCCAAGATACCCATTTTCTCAGAAGGACCACCGCTGACCGTCTGGATGACGAGCAGCGTATCTTCTACCATATTAAACTGCACACCGATACCCTCGAAGTTTCCCTGTAGGGGCTCGTTCATGTCCTTGACTTCCTTCGGTGTAGAGTAAGTGGAATGGGGATCCAACTTTTCCAGCATGCCGCGAATGGCATCTTCCACCAATTTATCCTCATCAACACTGTCAACATACAGGTTGCTGACTGCTACTTCCGCAATCTGCAGTTTACGAAGTGGTGAGTCATTTCCCGTTCTTGTTCTTATCTGTGCTTGGACGGTAACGAGGTGCAGCAACAGAATTGCTACACACAGTATTATCCTATTCATAGTCGTAATCTTCCGGTTTATCTTCCTCGATGACGAGGTTGTCTATGATGAAGTTCTGGCGCTCCATGGTGTTCTTACCCATATAGTACTCCAGAAGTTTCTGTACCTGATCGTTCTTGTGGAGGGTAACCTGTTCCAAACGCATGTCAGGACCAATGAAACCAGCAAACTCCTCAGGACTAATCTCACCAAGACCTTTGAATCGTGTAATCTCAGGATCGGGACCAAGTTCTTGAATCGCTTTCTGGCGCTCTTCATCACTATAGCAGTAACGGGTAACAAAGTCGCCCTTCTGACTATCCTCCAACACTTTCTTATTCTTAATCTTTGTACGCTTGTTGCGAACACGGAACAAGGGAGTCTGCAGCACATAGACGTGACCCTTCTTGATAAGCTCTGGGAAGAACTGCAGGAAGAAGGTAATGATCAGCAGACGAATATGCATACCGTCTACATCGGCATCGGTAGCAACAATCACCTTATTATATCGTAGCGTGTCAAGACCTTCTTCAATATCGAGGGCAGCCTGCAACAAGTTGAACTCCTCGTTCTCGTAGACCACCTTCTTCGTAAGGCCGAAAGAGTTCAGAGGTTTTCCTCTCAGAGAGAATACTGCCTGTGTGTTGACATCACGGCTCTTGGTGATAGAACCACTTGCCGAGTCACCCTCTGTGATGAAGATGCATGACTCTTCTTTACGTTCGTTCTTGACATCAGAGTAATGGATGCGGCAGTCGCGCAACTTACGGTTGTGAAGATTGGCCTTCTTAGCACGCTCACGAGCCAATTTGGTGACACCGGCCATTGCCTTACGCTCGCGCTCACTCTCCTTAATCTTACTCTCTATTACCTCAGCAACATCCTGATGGATATGCAGGTAGTTGTCAACCTGCTGTTTGATGAAGTCACCGACATATTTGTTAATCGTGTCACCATCGGGAGCCATCTGTGTAGAACCCAGTTTAATCTTCGTCTGACTCTCAAAAACGGGTTCCTCAACATTGATAGCGATAGCAGCAACGATACCGGAACGGATATCACCATACTCATACTTGCCAAAGAACTCCTTGATGGTCTTGGCAATATGTTCCTTGAAAGCACTCTGATGGGTACCACCCTGAGTAGTATGCTGACCATTGACAAATGAATAGTACTCTTCACCATATTGGTTAGAATGGGTGAAAGCAACCTCAATATCATCGCCCTTCAAGTGGATAATCGGGTACAGCGGGTCGTTGGTCATGCGATCTTTCAACAGATCCTCCAAACCATGACGTGACAGAATGCGACGTCCATTATACATAATGGCCAAACCTGTATTCAGGTAGGTATAGTTACGCAGCATATTCTCTACGATGTCATCGTGGAAGCTGTACTCTTTGAACAAGGTATTGTCGGGCTCGAAGTAGATATAGGTACCATTCTCGTCCTGCGTATCCTCAGTAACGTCACTCTGCAAGATACCACGCTCGAAAGTAGCGCGACGCACCTTGCCGTCACGATAGCTGGCCACTTCAAAATGAGTGCTCAATGCATTTACAGCCTTCACACCCACACCATTCAGACCGACCGACTTCTTGAAAGCTTTGGAATCGTACTTGCCACCAGTATTCAGCACGCTGACAGCCTCGATAAGCTTTCCTTGCGGAATACCACGTCCGTAGTCACGAACGGAGACACGAAGATTGTCGTCGATGGTAATTTCCAAACGGTCACCAGCCTTCATTTTGAACTCGTCGATAGAGTTGTCTATAACCTCTTTCAACAGCACGTAGATGCCGTCTTCTGGCAGCGAACCGTCACCTAAGCGTCCAATGTACATACCAGGACGGGTACGGACATGTTCCATATCCGAGAGGTGTCGGATATTATCATCAGTGTACTGAACTTGTTGTTCTTCTAAGATGGTATTTTCGTCGTTCATAAGTTTTTCTTGAAACATCTTCTACGTTTATGCTGCTCACGCTCTAAATACTGCCATTGGCTCTGTACCTTCTCGTTGGTTTCCATCTCCACGTTGGTCTCACCCCATTTGAAACCATATTTCTGATAGACGGGGATAAGATCATAGAAGAGCAAGGCGTTAGCACCCTTCTGCTGGTATTCAGGCAAGATTCCCACCAACATCAGATCTACACATTCTGCCTTGTGGAACTTCAATGCGCGCAGGCAGTGCCACCAGCCGAAAGGCCACAGGCGTCCGTTCTTACACTTCTGCAGGGCACGGGTCATATTGGTAATAGAAATACCTACGCCAATGACGTCATGGTTGGGCGTATTCCAGTCCTCTATAAGGCAGAGCAGGTTCATGTCGAGCATAGGGAAGTACATTTTCAGATACTCGTCAATTTGGCGCTCAGTCATCTGCGAGTAGCCGTAGAGATGAGTAAAGGTCTTGTTGACTACATCAAGTACCTTACGGCCATATTGCTCTTTTCCAAATACCTGACTGCGCTTGGGGTGCATCGGATGCAGGTTATAGCGCTTCATGACCATCTCAGAGACCTTACGGAACTTCTCTGGCATGCCCTCTTTAGGAACAAAAATGCGGAACTCCACATAGTCGTTGTCCTTCTCAAAACCTCCCAACTGCTCAATGTGCTTGGGATAATAAGGGTAGTTGTAGATGGTAGCCATGGTACCCAGCTTGTCGAAGCCTTCAATCAGCATACCCTCAGGATCCATATCGGTAAAGCCTAACGGACCAACCATCTCTGTCATGCCCTTCTCGCGCCCCCACTCTTCTACTGCCTGGAACAACGCCGACGACACTTCTATGTCGTCAATGAAGTCTACCCAACCAAAGCGAACACTCTTACGTTCCCATCGCTCGTTGGCACGATGATTGATGATGGCGGCAATGCGACCTACAACCTTATTGTCGCGATATGCCAGAAAATACTCCGCTTCGCAGAACTCAAAAGCTGCGTTGCGGTCCTTACTTAACGTGTGTATCTCGTCACTATACAGGTTAGGGGCGTCATACTTGTTATCCTTGTACAAGTCGTAATGAAACTGGATGAAGTCATCAAGCTCCTTCCTGTTGGTTACTTTCCGAATCTCTAATGATGGCATTTTTCAATTCATGATTAATATCATGCAAAGGTAACGAAAAAGCCTGAAATGCCCAAAATATTTAACCAATTTTACGGCAAATATACAAGCAGTGCGCTCCGTCAGCCTTTGTTGTTGCGAAGATATAAGTATCACCGCCATCTTTCAAATGAAGCTTTTTTTGCAACTGCTCGACGGATAATGGGAAGTTTCTCACGGTAATATTAGCCTTGTCAATGCCTGCCAGCGCCGTTTTAAGAGACTGTTTGTTTACCGATGAAATGGCGACTATTTGGAACCGGCGACCAGGAAAATCCGCGATTTCAACGGAAGAAAGAAAAAGATGCGAGTTCGCGGATATCTGACAGAGGGGATATTGCTGTGCTAATGCTTCAAAGCATCCGGCCTTCATGATGCTGGCATTGGGTTCGTAGAGGTAGTCTGGGGCTGTGGGTGATGGGTGGTGGGTGATAGGTGATGGGGAGTGGGACTCCTCGAAAATCTGGTCGTTATTGACACAGACCAGACGCAAGGGGCGCTCAGCCTGTTCCAATACCAAAAGCAGCTCTTTACACTCGTTATCAACACTGACAATATGTACTTCTCTGACGTATTGGAGGTCGTCAACAGCCTTTCGCCAGTCGAACATCGGCGATAGTTTCAGTATCACCTTATCCGCTTTCGACATCAGGAGAGTAAGTAGTTCCAGAACATTGGGCGTACAGTCTTTGATGTCATAGGTACGGGCACCATGCTCGTTACGACGGGCTGGGTCTAAGAAAACGACGTCGGCATGCGGCATGTCTGGCAAAAATGCAGCAGTGTCACAGCAACAAACGGAGCATTCATGATCCAACACATGGAAATTGTGCTCAACCAACGTGCACAGATTGGAATTCTGCTCTATATAATAACGCTTCTTGAAACCCTGCGACATCCAGTAGAAGTCAACGCCAAAGCCTCCCGTCAGGTCCACATAAACGCCTCCATTCCCAGCCAGCTGTGCCTTGTAGCGGGCTGTTTGTTCACTGGAGCATTGTTCCATATTGAGATGGGGCGGATAGACAACACCATCATGGGCGGCCCATGAAGGTAGCTTCTTCAAGGCCGTCTGTCGTCCTGCTATCTGTTGCAACGCCATCGGCATATCCACATCAGCATCTTTCGTCCCCTGCAGTGCCAATTTTCGCACATCGTCAGTAGCGTGCTGACGGACGAATTCCCACGTCTGTTCATTAATCATGGTACAAAGATACAAATAAAGTTTAAATTATCCATAATTCTCAATTCTCAATTCACAATTTTCAATTAAATATTGTATCTTTGCACGGTATTAATACATAAGGAATATGAAAATAGCATTAATCGGCTACGGCAAGATGGGTAAGATGATAGAACAGATAGCCATCAGCCGTGGTCACGACATTGTAAGTATTATTGATATTGATAATCAACAGGACTTTGACAGCGAAGCTTTCAAGAGTGCAGATGTAGCTATTGAATTCACTGCTCCCCAGGCTGCTTACGGCAATTATCTGAAGGCATGGAAAGCAGGGGTAAAAGTTGTATCAGGCTCCACAGGCTGGATGAAAGAACATGGCGATGAAGTTCGCAAGGCATGTACCGAAGAGGGTAAGACACTCTTCTGGGCCTCGAATTTCTCCATTGGTGTAGCCATCTTCTCTGCAGTCAACAAATACTTAGCCAAGATTATGAACCAGTTCCCACAGTATGATGTGGAGATGGAAGAGACGCACCACGTTCACAAGCTCGACCATCCCAGTGGCACCGCCATCACACTGGCCGAGCAGATTGTGGAGAACATTGACCGTAAGGAGGCATGGAAAGAAGATACTACCGATAAGAAATATCTGCGTGTAGACCATATCCGCCGTGGTGAGGTGCCTGGCATCCATACCATTCGCTATGATTCGGAAGCAGACATCATCACTATCACCCACGATGCTCATTCACGTCAGGGCTTTGCCCTTGGAGCAGTACTCGCTGCAGAATATACCAAGGACCATCAGGGACTGCTGACCATCTCAGATATGTTTAAATTCTGATAAGAAGCATTAAGGGAAACTAAAACTACATGCCCGACGCAACTGACACAATGCAGGACAACGTCAAAGGCATGTAAACCAAGACAGCAATCATCATGAAAAAAAGAGAAAAGAAAAAGCTGGATATGCGAGTACAATGGGCGAAGTTCACCGTCGTATTATTGTGCTATCTATTGTTCCTTTATTGGGTAGAGTCATGGATGGGACTGCTGGTAGTGCCCTTCATCTATGACATCTATATCACAAAGAAGATTAACTGGCAATGGTGGAAAGACTCAGAAGGCCCTGTACGCTTCGTCATGTCATGGGTTGATGCGCTGGTGTTTGCACTGGTGGCCGTCTACTTTATCAACCTATTCTTCTTCCAGAACTACGTTATTCCATCGAGTTCGCTGGAAAAGTCACTGCTCACGGGCGACTACCTGTTTGTCAGCAAGGTAAGCTACGGTCCGCGCATCCCTGAGACCCCACTCACAATGCCACTGACCCAGCATACCATGCCTATCTACAACTGCAAGTCATATATCGAGTGGCCCCATTGGGACTATCGTCGCGTAAAGGGTTTGGGTAAGGTAGAGTTGAACGACATCGTCGTCTTCAACTTCCCCGCAGGCGACACCATCTGCTCAGCACAGCAATATCAAGCATATGACTATTATCAACTGTGTTACCAGATCGGTTATCAGATGTATCCACAACGTCCTAATCCCGACTCGCTGACACAGGAACAGTTGCCCCTGTATTTCAACACTATCTATCAGGCAGGTAAGCAGACCATCGAGGCCAATCCTCAGGAGTATGGACTCATCGACACCCGTCCCACCGACCGTCGTGAGAACTATGTGAAGCGTTGTGTCGGACTGCCAGGACAGACCCTGCAGATCAAAGACCGCATCATCTATATCAATGGTAAGGCCAACAAGGAGCCTGACAATGTGCAGTATAGCTACCAAATCAAGTTGAAGCGTCACTTCACTGACGAGGAAATGAAGGAGTGGGGCATCACGATGGAGGAACTGAAAGACCTCAACAACTACGGATACATGCCGATGACCAACAAGACGGCAGACATCTTGAAGAAGCGTCCCGACATCGTGGAGAGCATCAAGCTGAATACAGATGCCAACGATCTTGACATCTACCCACTGAATGGTAACATGCATTGGACGCGCGACAACTATGGACCAATCTGGATTCCAGCCAAGGGAGGAACCATCGACCTGACGCTGAAGAACCTACCCATCTACGAGCGTCCTATCCGTACCTATGAGGGTAATAAACTGGAAGTCAAAGACGGAAAGATATTCATCAACGATAAGGAGACTACGAAGTACACCTTTAAGATGGACTATTACTGGATGCAAGGTGACAACCGTCACAACTCGTTAGACTCCCGCTATTGGGGCTTCGTACCTGAAGACCACATCGTGGGTAAACCTATCTTCATCTGGTGGAGTAGCGATCCTGACCGCGGTGGTTTCTCTGGCGTCCGCTGGAATCGCCTGTTCCGCTTTGTTGACAATATCAAGTGAGGAGAGATGTAAAAGAGAAGGAATGAGAAAATGGCTGAAGAACGTGATAGTACTGGCATCAGCTTTCGCACTGATGCTGGGCTTCCGTGCTCTGGTCTTTTCCATTCATAGCGTCACTGGCAACGGCTTGGCACCACTATACAAACATGGTGACTGCCTCTTGGTGAATCGATGCAGTTACGGACTGCGTATCGAGGGACATGGCCTGTTACCATATAGCCGTTTGCTGCGACAACCAGTAAAGAGAGGCGACATTGTTGCCTTCACGCTGCCCAGTGACTCCGTGGCAGGAGTCTTTATCGCCCGCTGCAAGGCAGTACCAGGCGACACCGTTGACACGCACAAGGGAAAACTTATCGTGCCGGGGCTGAATACATGCGCCAAAGCCGACTACTATTGGCTGGAGGCGCTAAACCAGCAGAATCCTGCCGACTCGCGTCATCTGGGATTCATCCCTGAGAGTAACATCATTGGTGAGGTCATCACCGTAATGTATAATCGCCATAACCTGCGACTGCAATGAGTACAGTATTGTTACAGACCACCTATTTCGGTCCCATACAGTGGTATCAGAAGCTATACCGCTACAACTCGTCATTGATAGAGCAGTATGACTCCTATCAGAAGCAGACCTATCGCAACCGCTGCGTGATAGCGACTGCCAACGGTTTGCAGGCGCTGACGGTACCCGTAGAACACAACTCTCAACTAGTCAAGGACCTTCGCATCAGCGACCATAACCAGTGGCGACGCGTTCATTGGAATGCCCTACAGAGTGCCTATAGCGAGAGTCCGTTCTTTGACTACTATGCAGACGACATCCGTCCGTTCTTTGAAAAAAAATATGAGTTTCTGATCGACTTCAACGAAAGCATCCGTCAGACTATATGCGATCTGCTGGATATACAACCCAAAGTAGAATATACTTCTGGCTACGAGAAACAGATGGAAGGTGTCGACGACTACAGAGAGATCATCAATGCCAAGCACCCACAGGCTGATGCAGACTTTCAGCCTCGTCGCTACTGGCAAGTCTTCGAGGGCAAGCATGGCTTCCAGGCCAACCTCTCGATACTCGACCTACTATTTAATACTGGAAACGAAGCTATTTTTTATTTATAAACCCTTTTTTAAAACCTAACAACAATGAAAAAAATCAGTTTGAAAGTGGCTACATGCCTCCTCGCAGGTTGCTTCCTGCTCAGTTCTTGTTACGTTGGAAAGTTTGCACTCTTCAACAAGTATGCTAAGTGGCAGACAACCATGACCAGCAACAAGTTTGTGAACGCTATCGTAGGCTTCATCATTGGCCCATTCGTTGGCGGTATCTGCACATTGGTTGACATTCTGGTACTCAACACCATCGAGTTCTGGAATGGCACCAATCCCCTTGCTTCTAACGTTGGCACCACCAAGCAGGTAATGGGTCAGGATGGTCGCTACTATGCTGTTACCACCCTCAAGAACGGTTACGAGGTAAAGGCTCCTACCGGTGAGATTACCAACTTCATCCACAATGCTGAGAACAACTCTTGGAGCGTTGAGCAGAATGGTGTTGTCAAGGAGATGTTCCGTTTTAATGCTGACGGCACAATCCAGGCTAATGTAAACGGTGAGACCAAGAACTTCGCCCTCAACGAGGCTGGTGTTTACGAGGCTCGCATGGCAGCTTGCGGTTCTTTCTTCGCAATGAACTAAGGGATATTTATTCCCAACACTCTATCTCGTCTTCTATCTCGGGCAGCTGCCTGCGGTGGAAGACGGGTTCTTTTATACCCTTACGCTTTTGCTGGCGATAGTCATCAAGCAGGCGGAAGGCATAACGTCCCAGGATGACAATGGCGATGAGGTTGCAGGCTGTAAGGAATGCCATGAAGAAGTCGACGATATTCCATACGAGCTCGAAACTGGCAAGAGCACCGAAGAGAACCATCACACCTGCTGAGCAGATGCGATAAACCGTCATCACCTGGGTATTGGGAGTAATAAAGCGGATATTGGCCTCGCCATAATAGTAGTTGCCAATGATGCTGGAGAAGGCAAAGAGAAGAATAGCGATGGCAATAAAGATAGGGCCTACACCACCCACCTCAGACTGTAGTGCTGTCTGCGTGAGAGCGATGCCGTTCAACTCTGGCACACTATAAAGGCCACTGATCAAGATGATAAATGCTGTGCACGAGCATACCAGCAAGGTGTCCGTAAAGACACCCAGTGCCTGAATGAGTCCCTGCTTGACAGGATGCGTCACCGACGCTGTTGCTGCCACGTTGGGCGCACTACCCTCACCTGCCTCGTTGGAGAACAAGCCACGCTTGACACCATTCATAATCGTTGCTCCAATGCCGCCACCCGCTATCTGCTGAATACCAAAGGCATCTTCCACAATGATTTTAAAGACAGCAGGCATCTTGTCGATGTTCATGATGATGATAACGATAGCCAGCAACAGATAGCCGACGGCCATCACGGGAACCAATACGGCACTAACCTGGGCAATACGCTGGATACCACCGAAGACGATGAATAGAGCGAGCATTGCTAAGAAGAGGCCCACCCATAGCGGTGACCAGCCAAAGGCTTCTTCCATCGCCCCGCAGATGGTATTGGCTTGTATGGAATTGTTGGAAAGACCAAACTGCAGAGTAATAAGTACGGCAAAGGTGATTGCCATCCAACGCTTCTTCAGACCCTTCTGGATATAGTAGGCAGGACCACCAATGAATGAGTCCTTGTGTTTTTGCTTATAGAGCTGTGCCAGTGTCGACTCCACGAAGGCTGTAGCCGAACCGATAAGAGCGATGAGCCACATCCAGAAAACGGCACCAGGACCACCGATGGTAATGGCTGATGCCACACCCGCCAGATTGCCTGTTCCCACACGGGTGGCCACACTGACAGCAAAAGCTTGGAACGACGAGATATGCTTACTTTTCTCACCCTTCTTCTCTTCCTTCACTTGTTCTTCTACCGTATTTACTGCTGAATCAGTCAGCAGGCGAAACATCTCGCCCACCATACGGAACTGTACAAAGCGTGTCTTAATGGTAAACCACACACCGCATCCTACCAGCGCTACAATGAGAACATAGCCCCAAATGGCATCGTTAATGGAAGTGATGAGTTCGTTCATATATTTATCTGTTTGTTTTGTTAAACATTGGCTTTATGACTACACTGAGGACAGATACCCTTGATAACATATTCGGCTTCTTCTATCTGGAAACCCGCTGGTAGCGGCACAGAAGGAATATGAACATCCTTCAGACAGAAAGTGCGATGACAACAGCGACAGGTCAGGTGCACATGACCATAGCACTGGCGCGTATCGTCGAGATGACAGACACAGTATTTCTGTGATCCGGAACCATCGTCGATATCATGCAACAGATGAGCATCCGAGAGGAGTGTCAGCGTACGGAAGATGGTGGAGCGGTCCACCGTAGGCAAGCTGGCCTCCAAGTCAGCCAGACTGAAGGCATCACTGAACTCATGACGTACCTTGCGCCAGATGAGTAGTCGTACAGCAGTGACGCGTATCCCTGCATTATCAAGGACCTGTTCGTCAGAGATGTCGAGGTGTTTCATAATATTTTTTTGTTTCGACTGCAAAGATACAAAAAAAAATTGTACCTTTGCACCAGAAGACTGATAATATTATGACGCAAGAAGAGAAGACACTACTGGAAGAGCGCATCGTAGATGTACTGAAAACAGTTTATGACCCAGAGATTCCTGTGAATATCTATGATCTTGGTATGATTTACAAGATTGATGTTCAGGACGATAGCTCTGTAGAGCTGGATATGACATTTACAGCCCCCAACTGCCCTGCTGCAGACTTTATCTTAGAGGATGTACGTACCAAGGTGGAGTCGGTGGATGGCATAAAAGGTGCTAATGTCAACCTTGTTTTCGAGCCTGCCTGGGATCAGAGTATGATGAGTGAAGAGGCCCGCGTAGAGTTAGGCTTCGACTAAACGGTAATTGTATGAAGAACGTCTATTTCCTTTCCGATGCCCATCTTGGCTCGCTGGCTGTGCCTCATCAGCGCACACAGGAGCGACGCTTGGTACGCTTCCTTGACAGCATCAAGGAGAAAGCGGCGGCCATCTATCTGCTGGGCGATATGTTCGACTTCTGGTACGAATACAAATATGTCGTTCCCAAAGGATTCACCCGTTTCTTGGGTAAATTGTCTGAGCTGACGGATATGGGTGTCGAGGTGCACTACTTTACGGGCAACCACGACATCTGGGCCTACGAGTATTTGGAAAAGGAGTGTGGCGTTATTCTGCATAAGAAGCCCGAGACCACCGAGATCTATGGTCACGAGTTCTTTCTGGCCCATGGCGACGGCATGGGCGATCCCAACAAGTCGTTTAAGTTCATACGTGCCGTCTTCCACAACAAGGTATGCCAGTGGCTCTTCTCAGGCCTGCATCCCCGTTGGGGACTGGCTTTCGGACTGTCTTGGGCCAAGCACAGCTACATCAAGCATAAAGAGAGAAACGATGTGGTATATCTTGGCGAAGACAAGGAGCACCTCGTGCTCTATGCCAAGGAGTATATCAAAGAACATCCAAATATCGACTACTTCATATTTGGCCATCGCCACATAGAGTTGGATATCAAACTGGCACGCAACACCCGCCTGATGATTTTGGGCGACTGGATAAGCCAGTTCACCTATGCGGTCTATGATGGCGAACACATGTTCCTTGAGGAATATGTAGAAGGTGAGAGCCAGCCGTAGGGAGTTGATAGTTGACAGTTGAGAGTTGATCGTTGAGAATTAATAATGGGAAAGAAGATTGTCACATTTGGTGAGCTGTTGCTTAGATTTTCTAAGCCCGGACAGCTGCGACTTACTCAGGGCGACCTGTTCACCAGTAAGTATGGTGGTAGTGAGGCTAATGTAGCCGTTTCTCTGGCTACGCAAGGCGAGGAAGTAACCTATATTACCCGATTGCCAGAAACGCCCGTTGGTCGTGCCGGTGCGATGAATCTTGCCCAACTTGGCGTTGATACCAGCCATGTATTGTATGGTGGTCAGCGCATAGGTACCTATTATTTTGAGCCAGCAGCAGGCATGCGTGCCGCCAAGGTCATCTACGACCGCTCTGGCTCTGCCTATTACGACCTGCAGCCAGATATGATACCCTGGCGCGAGATATTGAAAGACTGCGACTATTTCCATGTATCAGGCATCACTGCCGCCATCTCTCCACAAGCTGCCGAGGCCACCTTCGAGGCACTTGATGTTGCGGATGAGCTGGGCGTGACGGTTTGTTTCGATATCAACTACCGCAAGAACCTATGGAAATATGAGGGTGCTGAGCCCCGCAAGACGCTGAGCCGCATGCTGTCGCGCTGTGACATGATGTTTGGCGACGCCATCGAGTTCGAGTGGCTGTCACAGCATCCGCAGCCTCCCTTTACCGCTACTGACTCCCATTTCGAGATGCAGATGAAGGAGTATGGCGAATGGTTTGACGAGCTCCATGCCCAATATCCTCGCCTGAAACACTGGATGATGGGTATGCGCAACATCGTCAACTCCAACCATCATACGCTGACAGCCCTGCTCTGGACAGACGGCACACTGCTGCAAGCGCCTATCATGGATATTCCTGACGTAGTAGACCCTGTAGGTGTGGGCGACGCCTTTGTAGGTGGTTGGCTACATGCCATCAGCTTGTTCCCTAACGACCGCCAGAAGCAGCTCAACTACTCGCTGGCTGCAGCAGCACTAAAGAACACCATTCCGGGCGACTTCAACCTGTCAACAGAAAGCGAGATACTCGACGTGATGGAAGGTGAGCACAATATCTTTAAGCTATACAAGACGATAGAATAAAAAAATAGCGAGGCCGTTCAAGCCTCGCTTATTTTATATATAGGTGTAAATCGCTTACAGCAGATTCATCGTATCGGTAGCAATCATCAGCTCCTCATCAGTAGGAATAACAACCACCTTCACCTTTGAGTCGTCAGCAGAGATAACCACCTCTTCGCCACGGACATTGTTCTTCTCATCGTCGAACTTCACACCCAGGAATTCAAGACCCTTGCAGACCTCTGAGCGCATACCAATCTGGTTCTCACCGACACCAGCCGTGAAGACGATGACGTCAACACCACCCATAGCGGCAGCATAGGCACCAATATATTTCTTAATGCGATAGAAATACATCTCCTGAGCCAGCACAGCACGAGGCTCACCAGCCTTGGCAGCATTCTCTACATCACGCATATCGCTTGAACCACCGGTGATACCGGCTACACCACTCTTCTTGTTCAGCAGGTTCGACATGCCATCAGCGTCCAGACCCAGCTTCTTCTCGAGGAAGGTAACAGCACCACCGTCGATATCGCCAGAGCGAGTACCCATCACGAGACCCTCCAGAGGAGTGAGACCCATTGAGGTATCTACGCACTTGCCGTCAACGACAGCAGCAACAGAACCACCATTACCGATGTGGCAGGTAATCATCTTAGTACCCTCAGCCTTCATGCCCAGGAACTCCAGCGCACGGGCAGAGACATAGCGATGAGAGGTGCCGTGGAAGCCGTAGCGGCGCACGCCATACTTCTCATACAACTCATAGGGGATAGCATACATATAAGCCTTGGCAGGCATGGTCTGGTGGAAGGCGGTATCAAACACACCTACCTGTGGCAGACCAGGCATCAGTTCCTTCACAGCGTTGACACCCTTCAGATTGGCGGGGTTGTGCAGCGGAGCCAGGTCAGAGCACTCCTCGAAGGCCTTCAGCACCTCGTCAGTCAGCACTACCGACTTGTTAAACTTCTCGCCGCCATGCACCATACGGTGACCTACAGCGTCAATCTCCTTCAGGTCTTTGATGACACCAATCTCAGGATCTGTCAACAGAGAGAAGATAAACTTCACACCCTCAGTATGCTCGGGGATGTCGTGCATAATTTGCTTCTTCTCACCATTGGCCAACTTTACCTTTACAAAGGCATTGTCCAAACCTACGCGCTCAGCACCACCGCTGGTCATCACGCTCTTGTCGTCCATATTGTACAGGGCGTACTTGATAGACGATGAACCACAGTTTAATACTAATATCTTCATATCTTTAAAACTTTCAACTGTCAACTTTCAACTGTCAACTATTTCTTAGCGTCCATTGCCTGACAAGCAGTAATGGCTATCATGTAGTAGATATCCTCTACAGAGCAGCCACGGCTGAGGTCGTTAACAGGACGGGCGATACCCTGCAAAACAGGACCAATGGCGATAGCATCACCCAGACGCTGTACCATCTTATAACCAATATTACCTACCTCAAGGTTGGGGAATACCAGTACGTTGGCCTTACCGGCGATGTCAGAACCAGGAGCCTTCTTAGCACCGACACTGGGTACCAGAGCAGCATCAGCCTGCAGCTCACCGTCAATCTTCAGTGAAGGATCAAGCTCCTTAGCCAGACGGGTGGCCTCAACTACCTTATCTACTACCTCGTGCTTAGCAGAACCCTTCGTTGAGAAGCTCAGCATAGCCACGCGAGGCTCCTTGAAACCAGCCACAGCCTTAGCCATCTGTGCAGTGCAGACAGCAATCTGAGAGAGCTGGTTGGCATCAGGCATAGGTGTTACAGCCACGTCGGCAACGACGAGAACACCGTCCTCACCATATTGCTTCTGCTTAGAGATAAGCAGCAGACCGCCACTCACGCAGGTAATGCCAGGCTGGCACTTGATAATCTGCAGAGCAGGACGCAGCGTGTCGCCAGTCGTTGACAGTGCACCACTGATCTGACCGTCAGCACCCTCAGTCTTAATAATCATACAACCCAGATACAAGGGGTTCTTAATGAGTTTGCGGGCTTCCTCAATAGTCATACCCTTCGACTTACGAATCTCAGCCAGCTTCTCAGCCAGTTCTTCGCTCTTGTCATAGTTCTCAGGGTCGATGAGGGTAGCCTTACCGATGTTTGTCAAACCCTTCTCCTTAGCCAGGGCGGCAACCTTAGCAGGATTACCAATCAGAATGATGTCTGCCAGGTCATCAGCCAGAGCCTTGTCGGCTGCACACAGGGTACGCTCCTCTTCTGCTTCAGGGAGCACGATGCGCTGCTTGTCACTCTTCGCACGCGCAACGATTTGACTTAATAAATCCATAGTTGTTTGCTTTAAATATATTAATGTTTTATTTTTAACTCTCAATGCAACGCCACACTTTGACCTTGGTCAAAGAACTGTCAACTATCAACTATCAACTGTCAACTATCAACTAACTCACACCAGCTCCTGCGTCAGGATGCTCTCCAGCTTCTCTGCCGACAGGCGCAGCTGGAACTCGCTGCGGATAGCCACTGATATGCTACCCGTTTCCTCACTGACCACGATGGTGATACAGTCACTCTCATGCGTAATGCCGAGTGCCGCACGGTGGCGCAAACCCAACTCCTTAGGAATGTCGAGACTATGACTGACAGGCAGAATACAGCCTGCAGCCTTGATGCGCTGAGCAGATATGATGACAGCACCGTCATGCAGTGGTGAGTTCTTAAAGAAGATGTTTTCTATCAGCTGTTGACTGATCTTGGCGTCAATCTGTTCGCCAGTAGCAACGATGTCGTCGAGAGGTGTGGCACGCTGGATAACGATGAGTGCGCCCACCTTTTTCTTGCTCATCGACATACATGCCATCACGATAGGCATGATAATCTGCTTCAGCTGTTCAGGGTCCTGCTTCTTCTCTGGGTTAGCAAACAGGCGGCGCAGGGCACGTATGCGCTGATGGCCTCCCAGATTATAGAGGAACTTACGGATGTCTTCCTGGAATAGAATGATCAAACCGATAACACCCACCGACACCAGTTTGTCGAGAATGCTACCCAACAGCTTCATCTCCAGCACCTGCGAGACGACCAGCCAGAAGACAATGAACATCAGGATACCCATGAAGACGTTCAGCGAGCGCGACTCCTTCATGAGGCGATAGACATAGAACAGCGTCAGGGCGACGAGCACGATGTCAATAATATCCTTTATTCCAAATTCGAAAAACACCTTGTATATCTTACTATTCGTTATTCACTCTTCACTGTGTGCTACGATTTCATCGCAGCGCACATCTTCACCACCTCTACGGCCTCCTTCACATCGTGAACGCGCAGGATGTCGGCACCCTTCTGCAGTGAGATGGTGTTCAGCATTGTCGTTCCGTTCAGCGACTTCTCGGGTGTTGTTCCCAGCAGTCGGTAGATCATCGACTTGCGCGAGATACCTACCAACAGCGGTAGCTGCAACATCTGCATGCGCTCCAGCTCCTGCATCACGGCATAGTTCTGCTCTACCGTCTTACCAAAACCAAAGCCCGGGTCCAGGATGATGTCTTTCTGTCCCATCGAGCGCAGCGTGTCTACTACCTCTGCACAGTCTATCAGCACCTCTTTCATCGTGCCTTTGCGCGACATATAGATATAAGGTACCCCCAGACGGCTAACCATACGAAACATGGGGAGTTGACAGGTGATAGATGACAGTTCTCTCTTTGAGAGTGTGGCGTTGCGAGGACAGTTGACGGGACCTGCCACGTCATTGATGATATCGGCACCATACTCCTCGACGGTCATGCGGGCTACATCAGGGCGATAGGTGTCTATGGAGATAATGGCCTCGGGAGCCTCACGTCTCACGATGCTCAAGGCAAAGCGCAGACGCTCCATCTCCTCCGCCTCTGTCGCTGGCTCGCTGTCAGGACGTGTCGAACAGGCACCCACATCAATGATGGTAGCCCCTTCGTTCAGTATCTGGTGCGTGCGCTCGGCAATCTCCTGCTCCGTCTGCATTCTGCTACCTGCATAGAACGAGTCGGGCGTGGCATTCAGTATGCCCATCACCTGCGGCATCTTCAACTCCAACAATTTCCCGTTGCAATTCAGCGTATATTCCATATCCGACTGCAAAGTTACGAAAAAACGAGAGAAGAACAAAACAAACTCGTTTGTTTTTTCTTCCGAGTGCTAAGTAAGTTCGCCATCTTCGATGGCAAAGATAATACTTTTTTCTGAAAACACGATGACTTTGCCATTTTATTATATGATGAAAATCTTTTTAAAAAAATGTAAGAAAAAGACATTTTTAGATGAATCATGCTTATATTTGCAGCAGGAAAAACAGATGGATGTTATGAATAGACTCTTTGCTTTACTCTTTTGTCTGGTAGGCAGCATGCTGATGTCTGTGCACATAGTGGCACAGACGGAGGGTGATGGTGGCAGACTGTCGGGGAAGGGAACAGACGTACCACCTGTTGACATCACAAAATCATTGCTGTTGGATTCTGTGCATCTACGCACAGAGATGATGCGTCCCAACGTGTCGATTCCTAAGGTGCCAACATTACAAAGCTATACCCAGCTGACCAAACAGGGTGGGGCGGGACTTGTATTATGGAGAGGAGCAAGTATGGGATTCTATGGAGCAACAGACATGAAGCCAGGACTAATGACAACAGAGACGGGTATGATGACGCTACATCAGGATATAGGACGATGGCACTTTACTGCATCTGGCACTGTCAACAAATACTGGATGCCTTGGCAGCACATGCTCTCTACACAGTATGGCTTTGGTGGTACGGTAGGCTATCAACTCTCTGATGCCATTACCCTGAATGCATTCGGCTATTACTATGCCAATCAGCTGATGGTGGGGCCAGCCATGAGCCCCTATATGAATTCATCAACCTATGGAGGCTATGCTGACATTCGATTCAACAGAACCTTTGGTGCTAATATGGGTGTGCGCCGTTATGTCAACCCCATGACGGGTAAGTGGACCACAGAACCTATCGTCAATCCCTATATCAAGATTGGTGATAGTAAACTTGAATTTCCCCTCGGAGGCATACTGAAAGCCCTGATTGGTGGCAATGAAGATGCTCCCCGTCAGTTCCGCCCACACCCCATGAGTCATCCAGAGGTAAGGAAGAGATAATCATGCAGACAACTGATAATAAGGACTTCCACCACATGGGAAGGCGAAATATGCGCAAGGACTACAGCCTGCCTGGAGTTTACCATGTGACCATCAGCACGAATCATGACCTGCTACCGCCCAGAGCGGAGAGGGTGACATCATTATCAACGAGGTGCCCTATACTGATGTATGGGCAGGAACCAGCCAATCGGTAGAGATATTTACTACGGCTGTTGAGCCTGGAGACATCTCTATTCAGTTCAAGTCGACAGGCTCTACCATCTTGGCACTCCACCAGATGGTTATCGTAGAATCGCAAAAGGGCGTATACATCCAAGGAGGCCGCAAGGTAGCGGTGAAATAAGGAATCCAAGCCACTAAGTGATTGGAAATAATTTGGTGGTTTCAGAAGAAAGTATTATCTTTGCGCCCCGAAGAACAAATAATCATTGAAGTGAATGGATATCAAAGACCTCTATAAGCTGTACCAGCAGCATCCGTGTATCACGACAGACTCGCGTAACTGTCCTGAGGGCAGTATCTTTCTGGCCCTGAAGGGCGAGTCGTTTAATGGCAACCAGTTTGCTCTCCAGGCACTGGAGAAAGGCTGTGCCTATGCTATTGTAGACGAAGAGTGTAGAACGGAGAATGTAGAGTTTGCTACCGCACAGCCATCAAGCGCAGCCCCTACATCGGTAGAAAACTCTACACTCAACACTCTAAACTCTAAGCTAATCCTCGTAGAGGATTGCTTGCAGACCTTCAAGGACTTGGCCCGCGAGCATCGTCGCCAGTTTGATATTCCTGTAATCGGTATTACGGGTACCAATGGCAAGACGACTACCAAGGAGCTGATTCGTGCCGTGCTGTCAGAGTGCTATAGCGTGATGGCTACGGAGGGTAACTTCAACAACGACGTGGGTGTTCCTAAGACCTTGTTCCGCCTCAACGACGACCATGATATTGCCGTTGTGGAGATGGGTGCCTCACATCCTGGCGACATAAAGACGCTGGTAGAGACTGCCGAGCCTACCTGTGGCCTCATCACCAATGTAGGTCGTGCCCACCTGCAGGGCTTCGGCTCTTTCGAGGGTGTCTGCAAGACCAAGGGCGAGCTGTATGATTTCTTCCGTGCTCACGAGTGCCCCGTCTTCGTCAATCGTGACAATGAGCACCTGATGAAGATGACGGAAGGGCTCAGCGATATCTACTACTACGGTCAGAGCGACAACAAGGATATCCTGATTCGTGGCGAGGTCGTCTCTTGCGCACCGTTCTTGAAATTCCGCTGGCGCGAGCAAGACCATGACGCAGGCTATACCAGTGAGTGGATGGAGGTGCAGACCCACCTGATTGGCGCCTACAATCTCGACAACATGCTGGCAGCCATCACCATTGGCTATGTCAACAATGTGCCCTTCGAGCAGATCAACCACGCCCTGGAGAACTATGTGCCTACTAACAACCGCTCACAGCTGACAGAGACCGCCACCAACCACCTCATCGTCGATGCCTATAATGCCAACCCCACCTCGATGGCTGCTGCTATCGACAACTTCAAGCGCATGGAGGTATCACCTAAGATGGCTATCCTGGGTAAGATGGGCGAGCTGGGCGACGTTAGTGCTGAAGAGCACCAGAAGGTTGTTGACATGCTGGCTACTGCCGGCTTCGACGAGGTATGGCTCGTAGGCGACGAATACAAAACCTGTCAACTATCCTCGCAACGTCACACTCTCAAAGAGAGAACTGTCAACTGTCAACTCTTCCACGACGTGGAAGAAGTAAAGGCCGCCATTGCCAAGCAGCAACCGCAACACAAGTATATCTTGATAAAGGGTTCTAACAGCAACAAGCTCTTCCAATTGCCTGAACTGCTGTAGCATCCTTAGTTAGAAATACAGCTAATACACGCGCAAATCAGTTACTTTTGGAGTGCAAGAGTAACTATCTTGCATACTGTATTAGTTGTATTTCTTTCTGTATCAGCTGTACTCGGAAGCCTCCCTTTATTGTTTTGGGGCGGATGGGACAGTTGGGACAGTTAAATTATAAAAGTCTACGCGTACGCGCGTGTGTACGCAAGAAATTTTAGAAAACGGGCGCCCCATCTGCCCCAGCGTCTTGGATTATCAGTATAAATGCGAAGCTAATTGAAAGGGTTTCTTAGAATACTACCTTTATTTCTTTTTTGTCGTAGCTGGTTTCAAAGGGGGTACCCACCACGGTGACCCACTCTGAGGGGACATCCGTATCTACCCCATTGTCGCAGGCTGAGCTCTTCTTGACCTTCGCATAGAAAGAACCGCCGCTAAGTATGATACCCTTGTCGCCCTTGACGGCCTTGGGCTTGCCTTCTTCATTGCTACCAGTGGTGATAGCGCTGAAAACGCCACCTTTGATATTTACGATGTTTGCGCAGTTCAGTCCCTTGCCACCGTCGCCACTGCTGGTCATAGCCAGCGTACCGGCTGTCATGGTAAACGCGTCGTCACACTTGATGCAGGCAGCAGAACTATAGTCGCCCTCAGCCTCATCATAGACACAGTCGCCCGTGGTCTTGATGGTGATGTCGCCACGAGTGATGACGACCACCGAGTCACACTTGATGCCACGCGCCGCGTCTGCCGTGACCTTGATATCCAGCGTACCGCCATTAATCCAGATGCCGTCGTTGACCTTAATGCCGTGGCCTGTGGATGACTGGGCTGTAATGACGGGCCAGCCCTCAACAACGATATAGTCGTCGCTGGCGATAGCATTCTTACAATTGCCCGTCACGTCAAGCTCACCGGCACCGCTGAAGAATATCTGTCCTTCGCTGAAGAGTGCGCCCTTCTGCTGGTAGCTCTTCGTCTCGTCGTAGGCCGTACCGTCAACCAGCGTATTTTTTGTGCTACTGGCCACCTCCAGATAGAGCGCCTTGCCACACTGGTTATTGATGGCTGGTCCGTCAGGGTTGGTGATGGAGACACCATTCAGCTGGATGCCGTATTTCTTATCACGGAAGACGAGCAGTGAGCCGTCAGCCGTCGAACCGCTGAGCACCAACAGCAGCGAGTCGTTCTTACCGGTAGCATTGACCGTCACGTCAGCACCGTCCACGCTCACATAGCCCGAGTTATCGCCCGTCACCTTTACGCTGTTACCATTGTAAGAGATGTTGATGACGTGTGTCGGTATTGTATCTGTCCCATTTGTATAGGCGCTGAAATCCGTATCGTCGTTCTGACAGGCCACCATACAAGAGGCCACAGCCATCAAATAAAGAATCTTTTTCATCTTGCCTTAAGATTTTAGAATTTGAACTTATACCCTACTCCAATGTAGTGCATATCAGGATTGTAGTCGCCAGCAGCTACGTTGTGCATATTCTGGAAACGGTAATATACGTTGAGTGTATGCTGCTTGGCAAGGTTGATATTAGTACCTGCCGTATAGCGTATCTTCTCGACGGCCCATGAGTTGTAGAGCTCTACACTGATATAGGGCGTGAGCAGGGCATGCTTCTTGTCGTATTCCAGTTGCAGACGAGAGCGCAGCTGGTTCTTTCCTTTGCCGTTGCGCACCATGTCTTCCCACCAGTAGTTGTCAAAATCCCAACGCTCCACAGTCTTCTCAGGACGATAGGTGTACTGCCAGCGCTCGCGCAGCGAGACCTGCAGGTTCTTCGTCAGTTTATAACTGCCCGTCACTGAGGCATAGACACGATGACGGATGCCCCAATAGGAGGGGCGCCAGTTGTTGTAACTGCCATCCGTCTTATAGCTGATGTCCTCGCGGAAGTTATCGTTAAGCAACAGATAGCCTGCAGCCACCTTCACACCCTTCATGGGCTTATACTCAGCGCCAAGGCCTATGCTCCAGCGGTCCATCGTCTTCAGGTTGTTACGACTACGCAGCTCAGCATCCAGACCTATGCTGACTTTTTTGGAAATCTTCTTCTCAACACCCAGCTCCATCATCATGCCAGCCTCACTCTGAGCCATCAGAGGGAGCGTCATTGTCGATAGGGACAAGAGTGCAATGGTTCTAAATCTTTTCATAGTCAGAGTTTTTGATTTTGAGCATGTTATCTAAGCCCTTGTCGTTTTTGTGGGCACCCGACTCATAGTAGACGCGCAACATTACCATGTCGTGCAAGAAGTCGATGGCACCAACCTCCACGTTCAGAACCTTCAAGCCAGTGCGCTCGCTAAGGTCAGCAATCAACTCAGACCTACGCTCAGGTTTAATCAGTTCGATACGGTCGTACTGCACCAGTTTCGAGGCATCCATCTTCAGGTGGCGCTCAAACACGACGATGACGGCAATGGTAATCAGGTCAATCACGACGAGCTCGGGGATTGGTGTACCTACACCATCACCGCTCAGCGCGGTAGCCATGGAATGAACCACTGACAGGCAGACCACTACAAACAGATAGGTCATCTCGCGTACAGGCATCGTATCGGTGCGATAGCGCATAATCGAGAAGATGCCGAAGAGGCCCAGACCGACACCCATCGTAGCCTTACCACGATCCATGCCCATCATCAGATAGACCAGGAAGTAGATAGCCACCGATATAATCATAAAGGTGAAGTAGAAGTCACGACGCTTACCTTTCTTAAAATAGAGGAAGTGTACGATGATCCAATTTACTAATAAGCAGATAGCAAATCTCACTAAGGCATCTCCGAAAGCGGAGGAAAAAAACTCTTGCATATTCAGTATTTTATTTTAGTGTTAGCGTTTTAGAATCTTGTTAATCTCTCTTAGCATGCTCTTGAAGCGGTTGACGGGTAGCGCCTTGTTGGTCAAGGCCGACCCCATGCAGTATTTGGAGAATCCATGTGGATGGATGCGCAGCCGGCGCAGCATCTCCAGTACGGGTGAGTAGCAGAGCCCGTCGCGTTTCAGTTCTATGATGACCAGCTTTCCCATATCCTTGTCCGTGCCACTCACAAGGTTGTGGAAGTGCAGTTCTGAGTCGATGGTCAGTCGCTCCGTCTTGGCTTTGTTCACCAGCGTGATGCGGTGGAAGTGGTTGTTCAGTACAGGTTGTAGCGTGTCGGCTTGATAGCGCAGGTGCTTGGCCAGGAAGGAGTGTTTCTCCGATTCACAGACATCCATGTCGCGAACCTCCATGCGCTTCTTCTTCGTGCGTCCATGGTTGTTCTTCGTCTTCACCTCCATAAACTGCAAGCCACTGATGCAGTAGGTGCGGAAGCGTATCTTCTGACGGTTGGCATGGTTCCACTGATGCTGGTTATACATATCGAAGGCCGGTGTGTCGAAGTAGGTGGTGTCGTATTCCAGATTACGCTCACCGTCAATCTCCTGTATGTAATAGTCCTGACATGCCATCTTCAGGAGTCGGCACAGCTGCTCCATCGTCGTAACGAACTTCGTGTCCGTACGATTCATCAGCTTCACTCCACTCATCTGCTCCAGAGATATAGGGGAAAAAGAGTTGATTAGGTCAGTCATTCTGAGGTTTATTCGATTGTTTTTAAGCGCGTGCAAAGGTAACAAAAAGGAAGGAATGGCACAAAAATAATCAACCAATTCCTTCCTTTTATCAGTTAATTACGTTTTTTTCAGAGATTTTTACTATTAAGTGGTCATTTTACACGCTTTTTCCCTATTGAGCTATAACCATAGCTCTTTTAGTACGCTGAGACTCTTGAGCTCAGGGAATTGAGGAATATGCAGGCGGTAGTATTGTAGCAATACGTCTACGATGCGGTTGCGCTCGTCGTGACTGAGGCGGTAGAGGTGCATAGTGGGGAAGTCCATGCGCATCAGCAGGTGTATCATCTTTGCCTCGCCGGGCTGTAAGAAGTCGCGATGCAGTGGTGCCACACCACAGAAGCGTCCTTCACGCAAGTCGAAATAGAGATGACTCTCCTCACCGGGCGTAAGGCTTAGGTTCGGATAGAATCCCAGAAAGCGACTCATATGCATCAGGAAGGTCAGGTGGAAGTTGGCATAGCCTGTCGTGGCGGCATCCAACCACTGCATGGAGCTGCAGATATAGGCAAAGAGCAACTCGTCCTGTCGCTCTGAGCGAAGGGCATGATACAGAAACTCAGCCATAAACAAGGTGATGGCCAGCTTCTCGGGCGAGAAAGGAATCGCGGTATAGGGTGTCAACAGGCGGGCATCCTTCAGCTTCTGCAACTGCGTGCGCTGGCGCAGGTCACACTCCACCTCCAACAGTGTCATCGGTTGGAAATACTGCTTCTTCAGTCTTCCCTTCGAGCTCTTGGGAATGGGTACGGCAAACGACAGCCTACCCTCTTCTCGGGTAAACATTTCTACGATCAAGCGGGACTCTCCATACTTGAAAGAATGTAGCACTATAGCCTCTGTTTTTACTAACACGAGGGCGAAATTACACAAAATACATTGAAAAACAGCATTTTTCCTCAAGAAAATTTTGTCAGATGGAAAATTTAACGTACCTTTGCACCCGCTTTTTATGGCGATGGTCCCTTCGTCTATCGGTTAGGACGAGAGATTTTCATTCTCTAAAGAGGAGTTCGACTCTCCTAGGGACTACATAAATCTGGCATCTGCACAGCCAAGTGCTACCAGCAATGGGGACACGGTGTCAGAGGACTTCGCAAGAAGCCCGCCCAGGGCAGTCCATTAGAGACGCAAGACCCACAAGCTTTACATTATTCATTTAAACAACAAAAACAAAAATGGCAAATCACAAGTCAAGCCTGAAGAGAATTCGTCAGGACAAGAAAAAGGCAGAACACAATCACTATTATGCCAAGACCATGCGTAACGCCGTGCGTAAGCTGCGCGCTATGACTGATAAGGACGAGGCTACAAAGCTGTATCCCGCTGTACAGAAGATGCTGGATAAGTTGGCTAAGAACAACATCATCCACAAGAACAAGGCTGCCAACATCAAGTCAAGCCTGTGTGCTCACATCAGCCAGCTGTAAGAAGCACCTGACAAGACCGAAAAGTATAAAAAGTCGCAAGCAATCATGCTGGCGGCTTTTTTTTGTTGCCTATAATTGCACTTATTTTGTAGTTTTTTAGCATTAAAAGCATAGCTTTTCCATCTTTTTTGTGTATCTTTGCATCAAAATTGCAAAAAAAGAACAATGGCAGAAGAACTCAACAAAGAAAACAACTATTCCGCGAGCAATATTCAGGTGCTTGAGGGTCTGGAGGCCGTACGCAAGCGTCCGGCCATGTATATCGGAGACATCAGTGAGAAGGGTCTCCATCACCTTGTCAACGAGACCGTCGATAACTCTATCGACGAGGCTATGGCGGGCTATTGCACGCATATTGAAGTAACCATCAATGAAGATGGCTCTATCACTGTACAGGACAACGGTCGTGGTATTCCTGTCGACGAACACGAGAAGATGCACAAGTCGGCCCTCGAGGTCGTTATGACAGTGCTCCACGCTGGTGGTAAGTTCGACAAGGGTTCCTACAAGGTATCTGGTGGTCTGCACGGTGTGGGTGTAAGCTGTGTAAACGCACTGTCTACCCACATGATGTCACAGGTATTCCGCAACGGACACATCTACCAGCAGGAATACGAGAAGGGTAAGCCCCTCTACGACGTAAAGATTGTAGGCGACACCGATATGACCGGTACACGCCAGCAGTTCTGGCCTGATGGCAGCATTTTCACCACTACCGAATACAAGTACGACATCATCGCTAAGCGTATGCGCGAGCTGGCCTACCTGAATGCCGGCATCACCATCACGCTGAAGGATATGCGTCCTGACGAGGAGGGTAACCTCAAGGAAGAGGTCTTCCACGCCAAGGAAGGTCTGAAGGAGTTTGTGCGCTACGTAGACCGTCACCGCACCCACCTCTTCGACGACGTCATCTATCTGAAAACTGAGAAGCAGGGTGTTCCCATCGAGGTCGCTGTGATGTACAACACCGACTATTCAGAGAATATCCACTCTTACGTCAACAATATCAATACCATTGAGGGTGGTACCCACCTGCAGGGCTTCCGTATGGCACTGACCCGTACGCTGAAGAAGTATGCCGATGAGGACCCCAATATCTCTAAGCAGATTGAGAAGGCCAAGATTGAGCTGGCCGGTGACGACTTCCGCGAGGGTCTCACAGCCGTTATCTCCATCAAGGTAGCAGAGCCTCAGTTTGAGGGACAGACCAAGACCAAGCTGGGTAACAGCGAGGTCGCTGGTGCCGTACAGCAGGCTGTTGGTGAGGCACTCTCCAACTACCTCGAGGAACACCCCAAGGAGGCTCGCCAGATTTGCGAGAAGGTTGTACTTGCTGCTACTGCCCGTATCGCTGCCCGCAAGGCCCGTGAGAGCGTACAGCGCAAGAACCCTATGACGGGTGGTGGCCTGCCCGGTAAGCTGGCTGACTGCTCAGAGAAGGATCCCAAGCAGTGCGAGATCTTCCTCGTCGAGGGTGACTCCGCCGGTGGTTCTGCCAAGCAGGGTCGCGACCGTCATTTCCAGGCTATCCTGCCCCTGCGTGGTAAGATTCTGAACGTCGAGAAGGTACAGTGGCACCGCGTCTTCGAGGCCGAGTCTGTCATGAACATCATCCAGAGTATCGGTGTACGCTTCGGCGTAGATGGCGAGGGCGACCGCGAGGCCAATGTCGACAAGCTGCGCTACGACAAGATTATCATCATGACCGACGCCGACGTCGATGGTTCTCACATCGACACACTGATCATGACACTCTTCTATCGCTTCATGCCAAAGGTCATCCAGGAGGGACACCTCTACATCGCTACTCCACCTCTTTATAAGTGTACCTTCAAGAAGTTCTCTGAGTACTGCTATACTGAGCAGCAGCGCCAGGCCTTCATCGACAAGTATGTAGCTGGTGACGAGAACGCCACCGCCCTGCACACACAGCGCTACAAAGGTCTTGGTGAGATGAACCCCGAGCAGCTGTGGGAGACCACTATGAATCCCGAGAACCGTCTGCTCAAGCAGGTCACCATCGAGAACGCTGCCGAGGCCGACGAAATCTTCTCTATGCTGATGGGTGACGACGTAGAGCCTCGCCGCCAGTTCATCGAGAAGAACGCTACTTACGCCAATATCGACGCGTAAGGCCTACAGATGGCAATAGAACAAGACATATTCCGTAGATCGGAACTACTTTTGGGCGATGAGGCAATGAGCCTCATTGCCCAAAAACGTGTTATTATCTTTGGTGTAGGCGGTGTCGGCCTGTAGTACAAGACACCATCAAAAAATAGGATTTACCCGTATTCGTTATACGGCCTCTTCGTCAGACGGGGAGATGATACTATTGAAGTTCTCGCCGCTAACGGAATTCAAGAGTGGCTGCTGCATCTTAATAGTGGTGAGAGTAGGCTGCTGATATTTCTTTTTCATTGTTAGATTCTCCTTTATTTTACTGCAACCTTTTTCCCATTCACGATATAGAGTCCCTTTTTGAGGGTTGACAGTTTGCGACCATCCAGCGTGTACCAGCTATCGTCATGCCCGCACTTAACTTCTTTAACTTCTTGAATCCCCGTCGTTTCGTCGTCAAGGATGATTTCCAGACGTGCTCCCGACGAGATAGACCAATTCACATCGAAGTAGGCACGACACGAATTGATGTAGTAGCTGGCTTTCGACGGATAGTGTAGCTGATTGTTGCTACTTACGAAGAGCTTGGTGCCGTCATACGCCAGAAAGATAGGTGAGAAGGTTCCCACGAACTTCACATCACCAATGGTGACAGACGATGGTTCATCAGCGCTGATAGTGACATTAACAAATTCGGGATTGATGATGGCAGCTGGCAATGGTGACGCTGCTATCTGCTCGGCAGTCAGCGAGAAGGGCAGGCAGAGCGTGTTCCATGAGCCGTTCTTCTGGAGGGTACGGTCAAACAGTTGCACTGTTCTCTCTTGTAACTGGTAAGTAGACAGGAAGGTGGTGTTCTCGGCATCGTTCATGATTTACATTTTTTTTGTTGAATTTGCGAAATAAACTCGTTTTTTCCCCAATGTATAAAAAAAAAGCAGAGTTGTATCTACAACTCTGCAAATATTTGAAGTAAAAAGCTGGCAGGTAATTAGCCTACCGTACCTTCTAATGATACACTCAGCAGTTTCTGCGCCTCCACAGCAAACTCCATGGGCAGTTTCTGCAACACTTCCTTAGCATAGCCATTGACAATAAGACCTACAGCCTGCTCGGTGGGGATGCCTCGCTGATTGCAATAGAACAGCTGGTCTTCAGAAATCTTGGAGGTGGTAGCCTCGTGCTCGAAGATGGCTGTGTCGTTGTGGACATCCATATAGGGGAAGGTGTGGGCACCACAGTCGGAGCCCAGAAGCAGGGAGTCGCAGGAAGAGTAGTTGCGGGCATTGTCGGCGGTTGAGGCTGCACGGACAAGGCCACGGTAGCTGTTCTGCGAATGGCCTGCAGAGATACCTTTCGAGATGATGGTCGACTTGGTATTTTTACCAATATGAATCATCTTGGTACCGGTATCGGCTTCTTGGTAGTTGTTGGTGACGGCTACAGAGTAGAACTCTGCCTGAGAGTTGTCACCTTTTAGTATGCAGGAGGGATATTTCCACGTGATAGCGGAACCTGTCTCTACCTGTGTCCACGACAGCTTGGAATCGACGCCACGCAGGTCGCCACGCTTGGTGACGAGGTTGAGGACACCGCCCTTACCGTTCTCATCGCCGGGATACCAGTTCTGTACGGTAGAGTACTTCACCTCTGCCCTATCCATCACGATGATCTCTACGATGGCGGCATGCAGCTGGTTCTCGTCACGCATAGGAGCCGTACAACCTTCGAGGTAGCTGACGTACGAGTCATCGTCGGCAATAATCAAGGTGCGCTCAAACTGGCCCGTATTGCGGGCATTGATGCGGAAATAGCTGCTCAGCTCCATAGGACAGCGCACACCTTTGGGGATATAGACAAAGGAGCCATCGGAGAATACAGCGGAGTTGAGGGCGGCAAAGAAGTTGTCGCGGTAGGGCACCACAGAACCAAGGTACTGTCGCACCAGGTCGCCATGCTCCTTGATGGCCTCACCAATGGAACAGAAGATAACACCCTTCTCGCGCAGTTTCTCCTTAAAGGTAGTCTTCACACTGACTGAGTCCATAATGGCATCCACAGCAGTGTTGCCACTCAGTGCCAGTCGCTCCTCAAGGGGAATGCCCAACTTGTCGAAGGTCTTTTCCAATTCTGGGTCGATAGCGGGTGAACCGCCATCAGCAGCCGAAGACGCAGGCTTCGCTGTGGGGTCTGCATAATAAGAGATGGCTTGATAGTCAATCTCAGGTACATGCACATGACCCCATGTGGGTTCCGTCTGCTCTTTCCAGTAGCGGAACGCCTTTAAGCGGAACTCGAGCATCCACTCGGGTTCCCCTTTCTTAGCTGAGATGAGCCGAACGACATCTTCGTTCAGCCCCTTCTCGATAATTTCTGTATGCACGTCAGTGGTGAAGCCGAACTCGTATTTCTGTTCGGCTACCTGACGTACAAATTCATTTTTCTGTTCTGACATTCTTAGAGTTTCTGTTCAACCTCAATCTCAGTGAAGGTCTCGATGATATCGCCCACCTGGATGTCGTTGAAGTTAACCAGTGAGATACCACACTCCAAACCAGTAGCAACCTCCTTAGCGTCATCCTTATAACGCTTCAGGGCGTCGATAGGAGCGGTGTGGATAACAATACCATCGCGGATAACGCGAGCCTTGTCCTTAGCGTGTACCTTACCCTCGGTAACAAGACCACCGGCAACAGTACCCACCTTGGAAATCTTGAAGACTTGCTTCACCTCAATCTCACCAGAGACAATCTCCTTCTTCACCTTGTCGAGCATACCCTGCATCGTCGACTTCACCTCATCGAGAGCGTCGTAGATGATAGAATAGGTATTAATCTCCACACCTTCGCGCTCAGCGGCACGACGGGCATCGGCTGAAGGACGCACCTGGAAGCCGACGATGATAGCATCGGATGCCGAAGCCAGCATGACATCGTTCTCAGAGATCTGACCTACGGCCTTAGCAATCACATTCACCTGGACTTTCTCTGTAGAA
>JAILMS010000068.1 GCA_024692385.1 Prevotella sp.
ATAATAACGGTCATTGTGGGGACCTTCTCGCCATTGGGTAGCTGACCCTTCTTCAGCTGTGAAAGTTGTTGCTGGTACTGCTCGTCGGTCATCTTACTGTTGTAAGCGGTCTTCTTAGCATCGAGCTCTTTCTTAGCTACCATGATTTTAGCAATCGGGTTCACACCTTCTTCAGTGGTGTGGTTGATCAGCACCTGACGGATACCTTTGGCACCATAGGAGGTCTTCTTGACACAGGAGGGATCCTCGTAGTTGGGGAGTCCTGCAATGTACCAAATCTGATCGTCTGCACCTAGATAAAGGGTGATGGTATGAGAGGCTTTCGTTACCGACTTATCTTGTTCGTCTACGTTCTTATCATTACTAGGCATGGTCAACTGCATAGCCTGAGGCTTAGCAAGTGTTGTACACAGCATGAAGAACGTAATCAACAGCATCATCATGTCTACCATTGGCGTGAAGTTCACGCGGGTATCCATTTTTTTCTGCTTACTTAGATTCTTTTTTGCCATAGCTTACTCCTCCGATGCAGTTTTAAGATTAGTAATTAACTGGTAACGGTTCTCGTTCATATCCTGGAGTTCAGACATCATGGCCTTTACCATCTTGTAAGGTGTCTTAGAGTCACACTTGATGGCCAGACGGATGTCGGGGTTAGCATCGCGAGCGGCACTTACCCACTCCTGGAACTCGCTCTTTCCACCGCTGATACTATCAGTGGGGATTCCAAGACTCTGAATAGCCTCTGCCATTTTCTCTGGCTCAAGGCTGAGGTAGTCAGCAAGCTTACCCATGGGAGCACCAGCCATAGCATCTTCCAAGAAGTGCTTCTGCTGTGTGGCGTTGAGGGAAACACCGAACTTGTCGGTCATCGTCTCCATCATCGTTCTCATGTGGTTCTTGTTTTCCGTACCGAGGAATATCCTGCCTTCTGGACTTACCAGAATGTTCAGGACATCGCTCTCCGGAATCTTGACCTCAGACACTGAGTTAGGCGCAGTGACTTGTATCGGCTCCGGCGTCAAGAATGTTGATGTCAACATAAAGAAGCAGAGCAACAGAGTCATCACGTCTGACATGGGCGTCATGTCAATCCAGATGTCTTTTTTCTGTATCTTAATTTTAGCCATTCTAAAACTATTTTAAGGGTTTTTGAAATGGAACTAAAGATTAAGCCTCGTTGTGGTTTGAATCGTAGGTTGAAGCGATTGTGTAACCGATTTCGTCCAAAGCGTAGGTCAGCTTGTCGATCTTGTTAGAGAAGAAGTTGTAAACAACGGTAGCAACCCAAGAGGTCAAAATACCAGAAGCTGTGTTCACAAGGGCCTCAGAAATACCAGCAGACAGAGCCATAGAGTCAGCACCACCACCAGCAGACAGAGCCTGGAACGATCCGATCATACCGAGCACAGTACCGAACAGAGCGGTCAGGGTACCCAGAGATACGATAGTTGCAACCATAGGCATGTTCATCTGCAGAGTAGGCATCTCCAGCTGAGTAGCCTCCTCGTGAGCCTGCTGAATCTTAGCGATCTTAGCAGCCTTCTTCAGAGTAGAGTCAGTCTCAACAGTCTGATACATATTGATTGAAGCCAATACTACGTTAGCTACAGAACCCTGCATCTTGTCGCAGAGAGCTTTAGCCTCGTCGAACTTCTGAGCCTTAACAGCAGCCTTAACCTGAGCAGTGAACTTAGCGAGGTTCATCTTACCAGAGGCAGACTTGATAGCGAAGAAACGCTCGAAACCAAGGCAGATAACGGTGAACAGCAGGGTCAGGATCAAACCTACAACGAAACCTCCCTTATAAACGGTACCCAGCAGGTTTGCGGGATGGCCAGAACGGTCGCCACCGATGAAGTTATCGGGGTTACCCATAACGAAATACCATACACTGTAACCAGCTGCGCAGCAGATAGCGAGGATAATCCATGCTTCCTTAACACCTCCGAAGCCCGACTTTTTGGCCTGGGCTGTAGCCTTTGTTGTTGTTGCCATAAACTTTGTTTTTTTTAGTTATTAAATGAATTAATGTTATTACGTTTCAGATATGTAATTCTCGGCAAAGTTAGCAAATTCAAGCGTACTAATAGCCTAATTAAGAACTTTTAACTTGATATTTCTCAATTTATTGCAACTCTGCCAGTGTTTCTTTGATTCTACGCATTGCTTCGACAATGTTTTCGTCACTGGTAGCGTAGCTCATTCGGAAACATTCCGGATCGCCGAATGCATCACCTCCAACGGTAGCCACATGGCCTTGCTCCAAGAGATACATGGCGAGATCCGTAGAATTCTCAATAACCTTTCCATCAGGCGTCTTCTTGCCGTAGAACGACGAGCACTTAGGGAACAGATAGAATGCTCCCTCAGGAACATTGACTTCCAGGCCAGGAATACCCTTAGCAAGCTTAACGATAAGGTCGCGACGGCGTTCAAAGGCCTGACGCATATCTTCTACACACTGCTGACTCTGGGTATAAGCAAATTCGGCAGCCTTCTGACTGACAGAGCATGGTCCGCTGGTGTATTGTCCCTGCAGCTTATTGCAGCCTTTGACAATCCATTCAGGAGCAGCAATATAGCCGATGCGCCAACCAGTCATAGCGTATGCCTTAGAGACACCATTAACAATGATGGAACGCTCCTTCATACCTTCAAACTGTGCAATAGACTCGTGCTTGCCAATATAATTGATGTGTTCGTAGATCTCATCAGCGAGTACAAACAAATCTTCATGCTTGAGAATGACATCAGCCAAGGCCTTCAACTCCTCACGATTATATACACTACCCGTAGGATTACTGGGTGAGCAAAGAATAATCATGCGCGTCTTTGGTGTGATAGCAGCCTCCAACTGGGCGGCAGTCATCTTGAAGTTCTGGTCGAAGCCAGCTTCTACAAATACAGGGGTACCACCAGCCAACTTCACCATCTGCGGATAGCTAACCCAGTAAGGTGTAGGAATGATAACCTCCTCACCATCATTGACCAGTGCCATCACCGTATTGCATACGCTCTGCTTAGCACCATTAGAGACAAGAATCTCTGAGGGCTGGTAGTGCAGATGGTTTTCACGCTCCAGCTTGCGAGCGATGGCCTGACGCAAATCAGGATAGCCAGGTACAGGCGAATAGCGCGAAAAGTTCTCATCGATAGCCATCTTGGCAGCCTGTTTTATGTGGTCAGGAGTATTGAAGTCGGGTTCACCGACACTCATGTTAATCACATCAATGCCCTGGGCTTTCATTTCAGAACTCTTCTGCGACATCGCCAGTGTTGCTGACGGCGCTAAACGTTGCAAACGGTCAGATAGTTGTGCCATATTCTTACATTTTGAGTATTATCAGCGTGCAAAAGTACGCAATTTATTCTTTTAAAACGAATAATCGCGTTGTTTTTTATTTTTTTAAATTTTTCCCTTTCACCTTTTATTTCAGGTGCAACGTATGTCCCATGCGTTCCTGTTTTGTCTTCAGATAACGATAGTCATACTCGTTGGGGGTTACCTCGATGGGCACATTTTCGACGATCTCCAGACCATAGGCCTCCAAACCGACACGCTTGGTGGGGTTATTGGTCATCAGGCGCATTTTATGGATACCTAAGTGGCGCAGCATTTGCGCACCACAGCCGTAATCACGCTCGTCGGGCTTGAATCCCAAGTGTACGTTGGCCTCAACGGTGTCCATACCCTGCTCTTGCAGCTTATAAGCAGCAATCTTATTCATCAGGCCAATTCCGCGGCCTTCTTGTTGCATGTATATCACGACGCCCTTGCCTTCTTTCTCAATCATCTCCATGGCTTTGTGCAGTTGCTCACCACAATCGCAGCGCATAGAGCCGAGAATGTCACCCGTAGCACAGCTGGAGTGTACGCGTACCAATACAGGCTCGTCGTCCTTCCATTCACCCTTGATGAGTGCCATGTGTTCTAATCCATTCGACTTCTGACGGAACGGTATGAGGCGGAAGTGTCCATATTTAGTAGGCATATCAGCACTATTACCAATCTCTATCAGGGACTCCTTCTTAAGGCGATAGGCTATAAGATCTTTGATAGTGATAACCTTCAGATTGTATTCTTTAGCAAACTCCTGCAACTGAGGCATACGCGCCATAGTGCCGTCTTCGTTCATAATCTCTATGAGGGCACCCACAGGCTGTAGACCGCAGAGTTTGCAGAGGTCGATAGCAGCTTCCGTATGTCCTGAGCGACGCAACACACCATTGTCTTGAGCATACAAGGGGTTGATATGTCCTGGGCGTGCAAAAGTCTCAGCTGTCGATGTCGGGTCTGCCAATGCACGGATAGTTGCACAACGGTCATGTGCAGATACGCCTGTGGTGCAGCCTTCTATCTTATCAACAGTCACAGTAAAGGGAGTTCCCAGCAATGAGGTATTGTCTTGCACCTGATGAGGAAGGCTTAATTCTTCCGCACGGCTGATGGTCAACGGGGCACACAGTACGCCACGCGCTTGCTTCAACATAAAGTTGACCATCTCTGGGGTAATTTTCTCAGCGGCACAGATAAGGTCGCCTTCATTCTCGCGGTCCTCGTCATCTACCACGATGACGAATTTACCAGCCATAAAGTCCTCGAGTGCCTCCTCGATGGTATTGAGTTTCAGTGGTTCCATATCTTAATTGTTCGTTTTATACCTATTTAATATATAAGTCGCCAATACGGGCGATGAGTTTTTCATTAGTGCGCAGAATGTTCTGTAAATCCTTATAAAGACGGAAGCGGAAACGAATCATGCGGAAATAGAAGAAGATACCCGTAGGCAGGAATAGTCCTGTCAACACGTTCAGCCATTTGCGTCTGAAAGGACGTGTATGAGCATGAGTGGCTATGATGGGATATCTGTTCAACAGCATAATGACACGTTTGTCGCGTGTGTACGACAAGTCCTCGATGGTTTCTTCCAGTTCCTCATAGAGTTTAGCAATATCTTTATCATTACCGGGACGGAAGAATACCACAATAGGATCGGGCCAGCGCAACAAGTTATGGGCTTCCATGTAGCTTGTGGTCTGTGCACTAATAGCTGCCAGCCTATTGATATCTTCCTGGTAGCGAGGATCATCAATGATGACCTCCTTGCTCATAATGCTTCGCTTGGTTCGCAGTCCCAACATACGCATGATGATGCTGCGATACATGTCGACATTAAAGACAGTAGAGTCTTTGTTGGCCTTGTAGGTAAAGAAAATAGCGATGGGCGACAACACGACGGTACCAAGCAACTTGCCAAACCATACCGTCCATTCGTCAATACGTGCCATTCGCATACCAGTATTGTCGAGGATGTAGAAGACGATAAATACGATGACAGAGATGATGACAGGCACACCCAAACCACCCTTTCGAATGATGGCGCCCAATGGCGCTCCGATAAAGAAGAAGATGATGCACGACAGCGACAATGTGAATTTATTGATAGCCTCCATCAAGTGCATACGCTCTTCGCGGTTCAGCCAGTAAGCCCATTCGGCCTTATAGTCCATATTGTTCAATGTCATCTGTACATCGTTCGAAGCCTGTGTTACGATGCGCTGTTTCTGTTCAGCAGTCAGATGATGGTAAACGGAGTCATACATTGCGCTCTTTCCAGCCACTTCTTTCTTCACTCTTATAGAGTCGTCTTTTACAAGGGATGGACGCAAGAAGGTAAGCAGTTTGGCTTCGCGGAAGTTCTGATGACCTACTGAGTCGTTAAACTCGCGAATAGAATCCAAGTCATGGATGATACGACTCAGTCCTTTTGAACGGGCATCAGAAGAGATACCACCCATCTCGGCGAGATTAAAACCACCATCAAAGTCCAGCAAAATCTTTTTGGTCGAGAATGTCTCACGACGATAGGGGACACTTGCCGAAACGTTGATATTTGACTGGCGCATATTCTCAAACCACTCGCCACTATACAGCGTTAGCAACAAGTGTTTTTTCTCTACCGTTGCCTGTATTCTTCCTGAATCAGCCAAAATAACGGCAGCATCCTCGTAGCCACCATTCATACGATAGATCATGATGCCATAGAGCACACCGCGATCCATATCCTTCTTCTGTACATAGAGGTTAGAATTAGGAATGCCATCGTAGAAGATTCCCTCTGGAATCTCCACCTCAGGATTGGTCTGTTTCATCGACAACAACAGCTGTTGGAAAGACACAAAGGCTCGTGGTCCAATCACCTCCTGGAAATAGAAGGAGATGCAGGCAATCGTGATAGTAATAACTATCAGAGAGCGCATGGCTTGCATCAGCGAGATACCAGCAGCCTTGATAGCCGTCAACTCAGAGCTTTCACCTAAATTACCAAAGGTAATCAATGATGACAAGAGGATAGCCAGCGGGAATGCCTGAGGCATCAGCATGATGCCCATGTACCAGAAGAACTGTGCAAGGATGTCCATAGACAGGCCCTTACCAATAAGCTCGTCGACATATCGCCACAAGAATTGCATCATCAGCACAAATTGGCAGATGACAAAAGCGGCAAGAAACAGTAATCCAAACTGTTTAGCAATAAATATGTCTAACTTCTTTATACGAAACATGTTTCAGGCTGCAAAGGTAATCATTTTAAGTGAAAAGTGAATAGTGAAAAGTGAAAAATTTGCTGCCGCCATTCTTTATTGTCTACATTTCTTGCTGAGCGGTAGCCAATTATTCACTTTTCACTATTCACTTATCACTAGCTTCAGCGCCAGTGCTGAAGCGCTTAGAGTCCGCTGACACGGTGTAGGCGTTCCAAGTTGTCGTCCCAGATGCCGCGCAGGTCGGCCGCTTCGTCCTCGTCAGCTGCATAGTCTGTTATCAACAGGCTCAGGTGTCCTGTTTCGTTGCTTTGCGCAATACGCATTTCCCAATAGGCTTCCGGGGTATCTTCGTGATAATCCCACATCAGCCTGATATGGTCAAATTTCTCCTTATTTAAGATGCGCGACTGCTTAGTGTCACGTTCTGTCCATGGTTGTCCCCATGTAAAGGTCATTGTTTCATCGTCCTCTTCTACTACTTCGTCAGCCAGCCACTTTTGCATGCCAGCGGCATTGCTAATCATGTCCCATACTATTTTGGGAGAGTTTGTAGCCAAGGGGTATTCAATTATGATTTTTTGCATATTATCATCTGTTTTAGGTTATCAACTCCTAGTTTGACACTGCAAAAGTACAAAAAAAAATGGAAAACAAAGGATTTTTTAGAAAAAGTTTTGGTAATTAAAAACTTTATTGTACCTTTGCAGCCGCAAAACGCAAAATGGCGGGGTAGCTCAGCTGGTTAGAGCGTCGGATTCATAATCCGGAGGTCGAGGGTTCGGGTCCCCCTCCCGCTACGAAAAAAGGAATCTTCTCAGTGGAAGATTCCTTTTTCGTTTATGGCTTTCTCTATCTCTTAGAACTTGTAGTCGATACCCAGACCTATTACATTATTAGTACGAGAGTAGGTCTCTGTAGCAGGCCATGGAGTGCCCTGATATGCTGGAGATTCCTTCTTATAATCGCTGTAAATGGTGATGAAGTAACCAGCGTTCAGGCGAACCTTCTTGTTGATGTTCCATGCGCCACCCAAACCTACTGACCAACTGTCGCAGGCAAACGAGGTGTTCTGCTGGTAGTCATCGTCCAGACCATAGTCAGTACGCTGGCCACCGCAGCTAACAGTAAACTTATCGTTGATGTCGTACTCTACGCCCAGCAGATATTCGTGGGTGCCATGAGTCAGTTCTTCCTGACGGTTGCCAGCCATTTTGGCGTGCTTGTCGTCAAAGTTGTGGTATTCTACGGTAGCGCGCAGCTTGTCAGTAAACTCATAGCCCACAGCGAGTGAGAACAATGCGGGCATGTCGTAGCGTGTCTTAGCACCATCTTCATAGGCAGCCACCTTGTCGCCAAACTGTCGCAGTGCTACAGCACCTCCAACATAAGGTACGTCTTTTCGTGTGGCAGGATCGCTATTCATGATGACAGCAGAAAGTGTCTTGGTATCATTCTCTGTATTAATCTTTGTGCGGAACTCATAGCGAGCAGCAACAGTCAGCGGACCCTCGTGGTAGTCGAGCGAGATGATGGGGGTAAAGCCCCAGCCCTTCTGAAGGCAGTCAAGATTCAGGTCGAGAAGTGCTATTTCTCCAGTTGTAGTTGGCATACTTGCGTAAATATATCCACGATTGTAGCCGTCGTAGTAGTTGGCACGCAGACCAACGGCTGCTGCAAAGTTGTCTGTGAATTTATAGCTGAAGTTCAGCTGTCCGCCATAGATATACTGCTTGCCCTTCATCTCTGAATCGATGTTATATTGATTGGGAGTCAAGGATGCACTGGAAAACAGTTTTGCCATCACGAGGGCGTTGAACATGGGGATACCATCTTCATATTTCACGAAACCACCGCTACCCACAATACCGAGCATGGCAGATACTGCCCAATTGTCTTGCTTGTATGAAGCGAAGAGGGCAGGAACGATAGGTGCTGAGGCCTTGCCAGGGAATTTCTGGTCGATGTTTACACCAGCATAACTCTTAAAGGGTGCTCCCCATATGTCGTAGATAGTACCCGCCAAGAAGTTGTTGGCAGTAAACTGGATATCGCGGTTCTGCCAGGGCTTCTGGAAGTTCAGCGAAAGCTGCCATCCTTCGTGTCCCCATACCAATCCGGCAGGGTTAGAGAAGGCTGCATCTACGTCGAACGAGGCACCACGTGCCATCATGCGGTCAAAAGCAATGTGATAGTTTGTGTTGGTCATCAAGCCACCAGCCCATGTGGCTGTGGCGAATATGGCAGTCATAGCCATTAATACAATCCTTTTTCTCATTTAGAATAAACTTGGTTGAATTTTCGGGATGCAAAGGTACAACCTTTTTATGAGAAAAACGAATATTTAGCCAATTTTGTGAACAAATAGTAGAAAAAGTGGTACGATTTTTCAGAAGGTCGTACCACTTTTTCGCATATGAACTGTATACGGAACTGTATCAGCTGTATTTCTTTGCCGATATGGCTAAACAAGCAGTGGGTTGATGGCATCTCGGCATTGTTCCATCAACCATTTGGGTGTGCTGGTAGCTCCACAGATACCTATAGACTCAATACCTTCAAGCCAAGAGTGGTCTATCTCGTCGGGACCCTCGATGAGGTGAGTATTGGGGTTGACACGGCGACACTCGTTGTAGAGCACCTTGCCGTTACTACTCTTGCGACCGCATACGAAGAGGATGAGATCGTGGCGTGCAGCAAACTGCGAGATATTAGGCATGCGGTTGGCTACAGATCGACAGATGGTGTCGAACGAGCGGAAAGTGGCATCAGGCGAGATATGCGACTGGATATAG
>JAILMS010000139.1 GCA_024692385.1 Prevotella sp.
CAGCCCACTGACACCGTTCGTAACATCCTCAGTGCAGAAGGCGTTTATCTTATGAAGCACCTCCGTGGTGGCGTTAAGAAGGGCGCATTCGACGAGGCTGCTGCTCAGAAGAAGTTCGACGCTTGGAAGGCTGACAAGCAGAAGGGTCTTGAGAAAATAGCTGCTGAAGAAGCAAAGGCTAAGAAGGACGCTGCTGCTAAGGAGTTGGCTCAGGAGAAGAAGCTGAACGAGGAGATTGCTAAGAAGGTAGCTGAGAAGAAGGCTGCTGCCGAGGCCGCTAAGGCTGAGGAAGAGGCTGCAAAGGCTGCTGAAGCTGCTGCTGCAGAGGCTCCCGCTGAGGAGGCTACTGAGGCTCCCGCTGAAGCATAATACTCTTCGCAAACGTAAAAAGATGAGGAATGGGGAATTGACCTCATTCCTCTTTTTCATTTTAAGGAGATCGTCACGATGCATATACTCGAAATTCCCTCTTTCTTTCCCCCCTATGGTGGGGCGTTCTGCTTAGACCAGGCGAAGGCTTTGGCTGGTTTAGGACATGAGGTACGAATATTGAGTAATGTGCAGTTGTCTGTCACCATCGGCCCCAAGGGCTATTTCTCCTTTCCTTTCCGTCGCTATGAGCATGAGATGAATGGTATCACCGTGTACCAGTCATTCCAGCGTGGTCTTCCCAAACTCGTAAGATATAATGTCAAGAGGTGGGTTGCCATCGTTTGTGACATGTTTGAAGACTATGTGGCCCGCTATGGTCAGCCGGATATCCTGCATGCCCATTGTGGCAAGTGGGCTGGCTATGCCGCCATGCTGATTGGCCAGCGCTATGGTATTCCCTACGTCGTTACGGAGCATCTTTCTAAATTGGTTTTTGAGAAAGAGTTTGGCCCGGCGCCCAGTGATACGTGGCAGATTCCGTTGTTGAAGGAGTGTTATCGCAAGGCCAAGATGGTGATTCCCGTCTCCGACGAGCTGGTAGAGAATATCTCCTGCTATTTTGGTAAGGATTATCAGTGGCAGGCTGTCTCTAACACGATTGACACCGACTATTTCCGTTATCAGCCCCGTCCCGCCAAGGCGCACAGGACATTCCGCTTCTGCTGTCTTGCTAACTTCTGGCCACTGAAAGGCTATGATGTGTTGTTTGCTGCTTTCCAGCAGCTGCGACAGTCGGGTGTGGATGCTGAGCTGCATATTGCCGGTAGGGGAACAGACGGTACGGCATGCCGCTCTATGTTGTCGGACGGTATCGTCACACATGGCTATCTCGATAAAGCGGCTGTCCGCTCACTCCTTTATCAAAGTGACGCCCTGGTTCTGGCCAGTCGCAGTGAGGTGCAACCGCTGGTATTGTTAGAGGCGATGTCCACAGGTATTCCTGTCGTTGCTACCGAATGTGTCCCGCAGAATCTGCGAATAGAGGGTGGCTGTACCATTATTCCGACAGATGATGTGCAGGCACTGTCGAATGCCATGCGTAAAATGCTGGAAACGGAAATTGATGGTCAGCAACTTTCTGACTCTGTCCGTCAGATAGCTTCACCGGAAGTGATAGGAAAGCGCTTGTCAGATTTGTTCGTAGAACTGCTCGTAGCGTCGCGCCACGCTTAGGTAGTCGTGATGCCGTGCTACATACTCCCTGCTTTGTTCTTTGAGGGCTGCCAGTCTCTCTGGCTGTAGTACGATTTGCTCCAATGCCGTTCTTACACTGTCGTAGTTGGGCTCTACGTTGATGATAGGCCTGAGCTCCGTTTCGTTTAGAATCTCGTAATTCTCAGGTTCGCCGCCACCCACCACAACGATGCCTTTTGACATGGCAAGAAGGGCATTCATCGCTGGCGTGTAACCATACAGCTGGTCCAGCATCACATCACAGTCGTCCAGCATGCGCTGATACTCTTCGAAAGGAACACCCTCTGCTTTCTCCACTACCATCCTGTCGGGGTACTGCGCTGCGATATCCATAGCTGCCTTCAGCATGATGTCCGTTCCTTTGTATTCCGACCTGTTCTTGCTGATACCGATAAACACTTTGACGGGCTGATGCAATGCAGGGATGGTGCTCGTCTCAGGCATCTTGATAGGGTATGGGATATAGCGCGTCTTATGAGAGAAAAGCGGTTCGTAGCAGATATGATATTCATAGAGTCCTGTTACGATACCGTCGCAGCTCTCGGCGATTTCTTTGTTCAGGCGTTCTTTGACAGTACCCAGCCAGTCCTGTCTTTCTCTCAGTGCGTCGGCATTGGTGCGCAGCGAGCTGCCCATGTTGAAGTCGCTATATTTTAGTGGTTTCTCGTTGCAACAGGTGCTTACCCAGTAGTAGTCCATGCCGAAAGCACCCAGTACGACGCGCTTGTTATGTTTGCGAAGATAATGATAGAAGAAAAACAGGCGCTCGGCCTTCAGTTCAAAGAATAGGGGGTTGATGAGCTGCACCACGTCGTAGCCTCTCATCTGAGGTAGCAGCGACCATAGCTTTGCCATGAGTTTGATACCTCCCCATCTGCCGTCCTGTCTGCTGACATCAATGTCGCGCGGATAGTTCTTCCAGAAGTCACCGTTGGAGATGACGGTGACCTGGTGGCCTAACTCACGAAGTCCCATGGCCAGCGTGGCGTGCACATTGCTGTATTCACCTATCAGCAGAATCTTCATCTTTCTTTCTTCAGTAGTGGCAGTGTGTTCAGCAGGAGGATACGTCCCATTCGGGTATTCGTCATCTTGCGGAACCATTTGTATTTCTGTGAGTAGTCACGGTCGGGTAGAGGGAACAGTCCTTTGCCGCTCAGCTCCTCGATACATGCGTTGAGCGCTTTCTGAGAGCGCTGATGCATGATGACCTGATAGATATAGTCCATCGTCAGCTGAGCCACGCGGCGCTGTAGGGCGATGCGGTCTATCTGAGGAACACGGTCGCACAGATACTGCAGTCGTTCTAACACGCCCATGATATCATTGAAACGCTTCTCCTTGCTGGCGTCGTCATCGTGAGTGGTGATGCTGCCGCCGTGCTTGTAATAGAAATAAGCCTTTGCGTCAGTGGCACACAGGTGTTCTGCTCTGATAAGCAGCTGTGGGGTGAATTCCTCATCCTCGTGCCAGATGTCGGGTGTGAAGCGTAGCTCGCTCAGTGTGCTTCGCTTGAACAGATAGCTACAAGCGCTGGCATGGATATTATTCTTGAGCATATATTGAGAGCCGGTCATCACCGCTGTATCGTTGAAGTCCTTCTGTTTCGTACTGCTGCTGGTAAAGTCAAACAGCACCATCTCCATCGAGCCGTTCTGTCTGATGATGTCCAGACAGTGCTCATAAGGTTGCTGCAAGAGATGGTCGTCGGCATCCACAAACTGCAGATAAATACCTTGTGCCATCTCTATGCCTTTGTTGCGCGCCATGCTCAGTCCACTGTTCTTCTGGCGTACATAGACGATCTCCTCGCCAAACTGCATCAGGCCGTTCATGGGGCTTACCTTTGAGCCGTCGTCAACGACAATGATCTCACGCTCGGCAGGCTCCAACGACAATGCCAGGATGCTGTCGATACACTCGCACAGCATCTGTACTGGTTGGTTGTAGTAGGTAATAATGAACGTTACCAGAGGAGTTTTTTCTTTTTTGTTCATGCTACAAAGGTACGAATAAATTTGGAAATAAATAATAAAATGTGTAATTTTGCGTTCGTTTGTAAAATAAATATGAAACAATACGATAAAGAAGGTTACAACCATATACTGAAATATGCCAGTTTGTTTGGTGGCGTACAGGGTCTTATCATCTTGATAGGTCTTGTGCGCAACAAGGCTATGGCTTGGCTGTTGGGTGCTGGCGGTATGGGTTTCAACGCCCTGCTCACCTCCATGCAGAACTTTGCTTCGCAATGTACCAATCTGGGTATTTCCTTTGGTGCTGTGCCCCGCCTGTCGGCCCTCTACGACCGTCAGCAGGAACAGCAGCTGCAATACAATATTCAGGTCATCCGTCTCTGGTCGCTGATAGCCGCTGGTCTGGGTATCGCCTTCTGTGTTGTCGTCAGTCCGTTGATGAACCGCTTCACGTTTACATGGGGTAACCACACGCTCCACTATGCCGTGTTGGCCCTGGCCGTAGCGATGACAGCCATTACGAGTGGGGAGATGGCCATCCTTAAGGCCACGCGAAGGTTGGCGATGGTGGCAAAGACGCAGATATATACCGTCATACTGACCCTTGTCTCCTCCGTACCTCTTTATTATTTCTTCGGACATTCAGGCGTGTTGCCAGCTATCGTCATCATTGCCTTCCTGACCATGCTGGTCACTATCTGTTACTCCTACAGCTGCTATCCCTTCCGCTTCACCTTCCGTCGCAGCATGTTGCGTGAGGGTAGGGAGATGATACGTTTAGGTCTGGCCTTCGTCTTGGCTGCCGCCATCGGCAGTGCTACAGAGGTGGCCATCCGTGCTTTCCTGAATGTGGAGGGCAGTCTGGATAATGTCGGACTATACAATGCGGCCTATATGATTACCATTACCTATGCTGGACTGGTATTCTCAGCCATGGAGACCGACTATTTTCCACGTCTCTCTGGTGTGGCCAACGACTACGAAGCCACCAATTCCCTTGTCAACAAACAGATAGAGGTGTCGCTATTGCTGCTGGCTCCGATGCTGGTAGGCCTGATGACAGCACTGCCGATACTCATCCCCCTGTTATATACTGGTGAGTTCCTGCCTGTTGTGGGCATGGCACAGGTGGCCGTCCTCGCTATGTATTTCAAGGTGCTCACCATGCCTGTGGCCTATATCACGTTGGCTCGTCGCCTGTCGATGTCTTATCTGCTGCTGGAGTCGTTCTATTTCGTGGTACTCATGGCAGCTATCGTGGTGGGCTTCCGTCTGTGGGGCCTCTGGGGTACTGGTATGGCCATTGTCGTTGCCCACCTCGCTGAGAATATCGTTGTAACAGGCTATGCCACGTGGAAGTACGGCTATCGCACTACTTCGGCAGTATGGCGCTATGCAGCTATCCAGATGTCTATCGGTGCACTGGCCTATGCCGTTTCTGTGCTCTGCGAAGGTTGGCTCTACTGGATAACAGAAGCCGCACTGACGATTGTCAGCACGGCTTGCTCATTGTATATCCTGCATCAGAAGACTCGTCTTTGGGAGGCACTGATGCGTAAGTTCAAGAATGTTTAGAATCTGAAGTCGAGCTCTACATCTACGAAGTTGTAGTTGTGGCTTGCCAGACTGCGGTCGTTGACGCGAGCATACTCGAGGTTCACCTGCAGATTCTTGGTGAAGAAGTAGTTGGCACCAATCTCATACATCGTCTTTGATGTAGCCCACTCCTTAGCAGGGCGATAGGTCTGATAACGAGCCTTAGCGTGCAGCTTTGACTTGATGACGGGCACGATACCAAAGGCATACCAACCGTCAGCCTTGTCGCCTAAGTCCAGGTTAGAACCCCAACCCTGAGAGTGCAGATACTCAGCACGGAAGGTGTACTGGTCCTTGTCGTACTCAGCAGAGATGGCGTAGCGGTTCTTGCGGACGCTGGTCAGTGTCGTAGTAACCTTGTTGGTTGTAACCACTGGTGGGTTGGTCTCGCTGACGCTTGTAACGGTCTGAGTGGCAGAAATGCTTCCCTTAGTACCCGTCCAACCGAAGGCACCGATGCGTACACCCTTGACAGGCATTACCCAAACGCCACCGATGATATCCTTCTTGTTGTCAGCATCCTTGCTGTTGATACCCTCACCATTATATACACCAATCTGGTAGTGGAACAGGCGACGGCCTTCAGCATTGGGGAACAGGTCACCCGATGCCTGAATACCAATGTCACGACCACCAGAGCTCTTCTCGCCAGTACGGTCGCCGAAGCCAGACAGAGCGTTGATGACGTTAGCATAAGCATACCAGCCCTGAGTGATGGGGTTGGTGGGGTTCTCAAAGGTAAAGGCACGCTTGAACTGACCGGCACGAACCTTGAATTCAGGATATTTTCGCCATTCAGCATAGAGGTCAACCAGCTGTACGGTAGGCTCACCGGGACCCTTCACGTTCGTGGCCTGAATCTGTGCACGCCAGTCGAAGTCGCCAATCTTACCGTCCAGAATAAAACGGGCCAGACGCAGGTTGAAACTATTGGTGGCGTTATCCTCAGGGTCTTGGCCCTGATACTGCAGCATGCCGTAGCCGCTGAACTTGACATTCTTCACCCATTGTGGCACTTCAATCGTGGTCTTTTCCTGTGCCTGGGCAGTCAATGCAATAGCCATTAAGGCCAGTGTCATAAGTTTTTTCATAGTCTCTATTTTTTTTTGAGTAATACTACATTCTCTACATGTGGGGTGTGAGGGAACATGTCGACAGGTTGTACCTCAGCCACCTTATATTGTACGTCGAGAAGTTGCAAGTCGCGGGCTTGTGTCGCTGGGTTACAACTCACATACACAATACGTTCCGGTGATGCGTTCAAGATAGTGTTTATTACGTCAGGATGCATACCGGCACGGGGTGGGTCAGTAATGATTACATCCGGACGACCGTGTTCTGCGATGAAGTCGTCGGTCAGGATATCCTTCATGTCGCCAGCAAAGAACAGCGTGTTGTCGATGCCGTTCACCTGCGAGTTAATCTTAGCATCCTCAATAGCCTCAGGCACATACTCGATACCAACCACCTTCTTGGCTTTCTTGGCTACGAAGTTGGCAATGGTACCTGTACCGGTATAGAGGTCGTACACCAGTTCGTTGCCGGTAAGGTTGGCAAACTCGCGCGCTACTGAATACAGGTGATAAGCCTGTTCGGTATTCGTCTGATAGAACGACTTCGGGCCCACCTTGAACTTCAGGTCCTCCATCAGTTCGTAGATATGGTCCTCGCCTTTAAACACCAATATCTCCTGGTCGCCAATCGTGTCGTTGCACTTCTGGTTGTCCAGATAGAGTAGGGATGTAATCTGTGGGAACTTGTCAGCGATATGCTGCAACAGTGCTAATGCCTCCTGCTTGCCTCCCGTCTCGTCGTAGTGGAACTGAAAAATCACCATCCACTCGCCGCTGGCTGAGTTGCGGACAATGATGTCGCGCAGCAAACCTACCTGCTGGCGCAGGTCGAAGAACGACAGGCCGTGATCTACAGCATAGTTGCGCGCCTCGTTGCGTATCTGGTTCTGCAGGTCGTCCATCAGCCAACACTTCTCGATGGGCAGGATTTTGTCGAAGGCGCCCGTGATGTGGAAACCAATAGCTGGCGTGTCCTTCACCAGCGTCTCGTCTTTCAGCTGTTCGGTGGTCAGCCAGCGCTTGTTGGCACAGCCGAAGTCCAGCTTGTTGCGATACTCCTGCGTCTTCACACTGCCCAGGATGGGGCGGAACTCAGGCAACTCAATCTTGCCAATGCGGTGCAGCTGGTCGTACACCTGTTTCTGCTTCATGCGCAGCTGTTCCTCGTAGGGTACCTGTTGCCATTTGCAACCGCCACAGATGCCGAAATGCTGGCAGAAGGGTTGCGTGCGTACCTTACTATATTGGTGGTACCGAATTACTTCGGCTTCCATAAACGAATGTTTCTTGCGGCGTACCTGCAGGTCAACTACATCGCCAGGTACTGCCCATGGTACGAATACCACCATATCATCAACTCTGGCTATTGATTTGCCCTCGGCAGCAAAATCAGTAATGGTAATATTCTCTAATATTGGTAACGGTTTCTTTTTTCGAGCCATTATTTTTATCTTTGTTTTGTGTTGCAAAGGTATGAAAAAAATACGATAGTACCAAATTCACCTCATAAAAATAGCAAAAAACTTGCACAAATAAAATGATTTTCGTATCTTTGCAAGCTAAGATGTAAAATTAACAAATTTATTACTTAATAATACACTATTATTTATGAGTCAAAAAAGAGTTTACCTCTTCGGTAATGGTAAGGCCGAAGGTAATGCGAAAATGCGTGAGGAACTCGGTGGTAAAGGTGCGAACCTTGCTGAGATGAACCACATCGGTGTGCCTGTTCCTCCTGGTTTCACAATTACTACAGACTGCTGTAACGAGTATTATCAGGTTGGTCAGCAAAAGATTATGGAGTTGCTGAACGACGACGTGATGGCCGCTGTTAAGCACATCGAGGATTTGATGAATTGCAAGTTTGGTGATGCTCAGAATCCTCTGCTGGTATCTGTACGTTCTGGTGCTCGTGCTTCTATGCCCGGTATGATGGATACCATTCTGAACCTTGGTTTGAATGATGAGGTTGCTGAGGGTATGGCTAAGAAGACCAATAATCCTCACTTCGTTTACGACTCATATCGTCGTTTCGTACAGATGTACGGTGACGTTGTGCTCGAGATGAAGCCCGTCAACAAGACCGATATCGATCCATTCGAGGAGATCATTGAGAAGGTAAAGAAGGAAAGCGGTGTTGTGCTCGATAAGGACCTCTCTGTAGAGGATCTGAAGAAGTTGGTTAAGCTGTTCAAGGCTGCCATCAAGGAGCGCACCGGTAAGGACTTCCCCGATGATCCTATCGAGCAGCTCTGGGGTGCTATCTGCGCTGTATTCCGTTCTTGGATGAATGAGCGCGCCATCCTGTATCGTAAGATGGAAGGAATCCCCGACGAGTGGGGTACTGCCGTATCAGTTATGGCCATGGTATTCGGTAACATGGGCGACACCTCAGCTACTGGTGTATGCTTCAGCCGTGACGCCGCTAATGGTGAGAACCTGTTCAACGGTGAGTATCTGGTTAACGCTCAGGGTGAGGACGTTGTTGCTGGTATCCGTACTCCACAGCAGATCACAAAGATTGGTTCTCAGCGCTGGGCTGAGCGTGCCGGCATCTCTGAGGCTGAGCGCGTAGCTAAGTATCCTTCTATGGAGGAGGCTATGCCTGAGATTTATGCCGAGCTGAATGGCATCCAGGACAAGCTGGAGCATCACTATCACGACATGCAGGACATGGAGTTCACCGTTCAGGAGGGCAAGCTGTGGTTCCTGCAGACTCGTAACGGTAAGCGCACAGGTGCTGCTATGGTGAAGATTGCCATCGACCTGCTCCACGAGGGTATGATTGACGAGAAGACCGCTATCATGCGCTGCGAGCCCCAGAAGCTCGACGAGCTGCTGCACCCCGTATTCGATAAGAAGGCCCTTGCTTCAGCCAAGGTGATTGCTCAGGGTCTGCCTGCATCTCCTGGTGCTGCCTGTGGTCAGATCGTATTCCACGCTGACGACGCAGAGGCTTGGCACAATGATGGTCATAAGGTAGTGCTCGTTCGTATCGAGACCTCTCCTGAGGACCTCGCTGGTATGGCTTCTGCCGAGGGTATCCTCACTGCTCGTGGCGGTATGACCTCTCACGCTGCCGTGGTGGCTCGTGGTATGGGTAAGTGCTGCGTATCGGGTGTAGGTGCGCTGAACGTTAGCTATAAGGACAAGACCGTTGAGATTGACGGCATAGTATATAAGGAGGGTGACTACATCTCTCTGAACGGTACCACTGGTCAGGTTTATGCCGGTGAGGTGCCCACCAAGGCTGCTGAGCTTTCTGGCGACTTCAAGGAGTTGATGGACCTCTGCGACAAGTACACCAAGCTGCAGGTTCGCACCAATGCTGATACTCCTCGTGACGCACAGCTCGCTCGCGAGTTTGGTGCCAAGGGTATCGGTCTGACTCGTACCGAGCACATGTTCTTCGAGGACAAGAAGATTGTTGCTATGCGTGAGATGATTCTCGCCGACAGCGTTGCCGGACGTGAGAAGGCACTGGCTAAGCTGCTGCCTTACCAGAAGGCTGACTTCAAGGGCATCCTCGCCGCTATGGATGGTCTGCCTGTCAACATTCGTCTGCTCGATCCCCCTCTCCACGAGTTCGTTCCCCACGATCTGGCTGGTCAGCAGACCATGGCTAAGGAGATGGGCGTCAGCGTAGAGGAAATCCAGAAGCGCGTCAACTCACTGGCTGAGAACAACCCCATGCTGGGTCACCGTGGTTGCCGTCTGGGTATCACATTCCCGGAGATCACCGCTATGCAGACCAAGGCTATCCTCTCTGCAGCTTGCGAGCTGAAGAAAGAGGGTAAGAACCCCATGCCAGAGATCATGGTGCCACTGATTGGTACTATCAACGAGCTCAAGCAGCAGAAGGAAGTGATCCAGTATGCCGCTAAGGAGGTATTCGCCGAGTACGGTATCAAGGTAGAGTTCGAGATCGGTACGATGATCGAGATCCCACGTGCTGCCCTCACAGCCGATCTGATCGCTTCAGAGGCACAGTACTTCTCATTCGGTACCAACGACCTCACCCAGATGACCTTCGGTTACAGCCGCGACGACATCGCTTCGTTCCTGCCAGTATACCTCGACAAGAAGATCCTGAAGGTCGATCCGTTCCAGGTACTCGACCAGAAGGGTGTTGGCCGTCTCATCAAGTTCGCCGTGAAGGAAGGTCGCGAGGTTCGTCCAGAGCTCCGTTGCGGTATCTGTGGTGAGCACGGTGGTGAGCCCAGCTCAGTGAAGTTCTGCGCCAAGATTGGCATGAACTACGCGTCTTGCTCTCCGTTCCGTGTGCCCATCGCCCGTCTCGCGGCGGCGCAGGCGGCTGTTGAGGAGTAGAATACTCATATATAAACTGCAAAGGGACCTGTTCACTTGGCAGGTCCCTTTTTTTATATTTATGCCTGTACGAGCATATAGAGAACAGTATCATAAACAGATTAATCGTTATTAATTAAAGAAAGGAAAATCAAATGAAACAGTATGTTGTAGATGCTTTCACGGACTCAGTGTTTCACGGCAATCAGGCTGCCGTATGTGTGATGGAGAAATGGCCAAGCGAGGAAATGATGATGAACATCACTCGTGAGAACAATTTCTCCGAGACCGCCTTTACGGTCAAAGAGGGTGAGAAATGGCATTTGCGTTGGTTCACCCCTGGAGGTGAGATTGATCTTTGTGGACATGCCACCTTGGGAACAGCTTTCGTCTTGTTCAAAGATTATGAAAAGGAAGCAGACCAGGTCGTATTTACCACTTTAAGCGGCGAATTAATCGTGACACGCAAGGGAACCTTATATGAGATGGAGTTTCCTGCCTATGACTTGAAGCCGACAGCCGTAACGCCTGCTATGGAGGAAGCCTTGGGCGTTTCTATCCGAGAGGCTTATATTGCCCGCGACTTGCTATGTGTACTGGATGATGAGCAGGCTGTTTTGGGACTGAATCCAGATCTGGAGAAGATCAAACAGATAGATGGACTGCTGGTTCATGTCACGGCCAAGGGAGAGAAGGAAGATTGCGTTTCACGTAGTTTCGGTCCGAAGCTTAACATTCCTGAAGACCCTGTTTGCGGTTCCGGCCACTGCCACATCATCCCCTATTGGGTAGACACGTTAGGAAAAGAAGAGTTGGTGGCCTTCCAGGCATCAAAACGCGGTGGAACACTTTATTGCAGGAAAGAAGGCAACAAGATATTTCTTGCAGGCAATGCCGTTTTGTATTCTGTTGACGAACTATATGTAGATGCGGATTAATTGAGTAAAAACGTCGCATAATATGCGATATTTCGCGGGTTTACTTGGTGGTTCGACATTATTTTGCTATTTATCACTCTAACATAATGAAAGGGACCTGTCCGCTTGGGCAGGTCCCTTTTCTTTATGCTCAGATTTGATACAAAATATATGATGGTAAAACTGAATTATTCTTGGGAAATGTTTTGTGATCCTATTTATAATCTATATCTTTGCACTGAGTAAAATTTTGAACCATGTATTATGGATATAAGGAATCTTTTCAAATAATAACTTCATACTTATATCGTTGCAAGCAATAGAGAATAGTATAATAAACAGATAAATCGGAATTATGAAACAGATATTTGCTATATTCGTGTTGATTTTATCAAATGTCATATCCGTGAAAGGGCAATGTGACATGCTGATTAATTATTCTGTCGAGAAAATTCCATCAACTTCCTATGGGACTTTGAGAATGATTCTTCCTGACGGAAAGAGTACCATTGTGCTTGATGACACTGTTAAACAGATGCAAAAAGAATATCATTTGGAACAACTTGGCGAATATCGACTGACTGTCATATTTTCCAATGCTATTTCGGGCAGAGATTCCTTAGAGAGAACTTTCACACTGACAGGTGAAGAATGCAAGGTGGAGACAACTGTTCACTTTTGGAGAGAGCAAAAAGACTTATCTAACTGGAAAAGCAAAGACTCCATCAATTCTGGTCGATTCACTATCATCAAATATTCCAACCCATCACCCTTAGTTAAGATTAAATATTTACGAAGTTCCACTGGTGAGAATAACGAGTTCCCAGGTCCGCAGTTCATTGTCAAGAATGAAAGCCGGGACACACTTTATGGAGAATGGCTTCCTGGATATTTTTGGGGCACATTCTCCAGATGGGTTGATGGTGAATATGTGGGTAACCACGTCGGTCAGATTTGCACGACATGGACTGACGAACCGCCTCTGTACCCAGATTCTGTCAAACTCGCATGGGTAGCAAGTTTCGGTGCAAGAATCCCTCCCGGCAAGTATCGATTCAATTTGTATTATTCCACAGAAAATAAAATAAAAGGCTCAACAACGAAATTATTTGAATCCGATACTTTCAGATGGTGGAGTTCCGTACAGAATTGGCATCTGTTGACATGTGAGTTTGAAACAAAACCAAAGGAGTCTATCAAGCCCTCTTCAAAACTGTAAATTCCAATTTTGAGCTCAAGACATATAATAGTATCAATTGCAGATATTCACATTTATCGTTACTACGAACGTGTTAAAACGCGCAGAATGTGTCGGATCTCAGGTTTTATGTGATGACTCCATCACGAGAGACGAGGAGAGATCATTTCCTCTATCTCATCGCGATGTTCGAAAAGTGTGCAGCCGCCTGTATGCTCCCATCCGAGTGCACGTGCT
>JAILMS010000040.1 GCA_024692385.1 Prevotella sp.
AACCAAAGTCAGCATCGTAGCACCAAGTAGTCCAGGCAATGTTGTTCTCCTTGAATACGGTCAACATATCCTTTGTCCACTTGTAGGCCAGCTCGCGGTCAACGGGCTCATAGACACCCCACTCACCGCAGAACAGCTGCAAGTCGTACTTCTTGGCAGCCTCGATAGCATCCTTGAAGTCAGCACGAATCTTGTCGATATCCCATACCTCTGTGGTAAAGTGGTTCTCGTCGATAACAGCCTTCACTGAGTCGCTTGATGCCTCGTAGTCTTCCTTCGATACCAGCACACCAGGATAGTTCACCTTACCAGTATATTTGCCTATTGGAGTCCACCATGCACCATGGTGAGTCAGAATCATAGGATTGTAGTAGTGGAATGAGAGGATAATGTTCTTGTCACCCTCGGGCACCTTCAGATACTTGATGGTGCCATAGCTCTGCCACAAGTTAGAACCGATAACCAGTGTACGCTGAGGCTCACGCTCGCGCAGTGCCTTATGAACTTTGGCAATCAGCTGGTTCCACTGCTCATGGTCATCAGCCACGGGCTCGTTCATGAACTCATAAGCCACAGAGTCGTTGCTATAGCCCTTCAGCACGTCAGACAGCTGATACCACATATTGATGAGATCCTGCTGCGATTTCTCTGAAGTAAACAAGGTATTGGCATCGCCACCACCCTCATTGACAGCGTTAAAGTAGTGAGAACGGATGATGTGCAGGTCTACGATGGTGCGCAGATGATGCTTCTCAGCCCAGTTGATAGCATTTGTCATCAGCTCCCAAGCCTCAGGCAGCTTGTTGCCTTCCTCATCCCAGAACTGTACCTCGTCGATTGGCAGGCGTACAAAGTCGAAGCCCAGCGAGTCCAGACGTGCAAAGTCGTCTTCCTGGATGTGCTGGCGACGGGCCTCACCGCGGTCCTCATTGTTCTGCGACAGCCAGTGGCTGATGTTAGTACCACGCTGAATGCGGAAATTGTTTACGTCAGCAGTCTCGCTCTTACTGGCACAAGCTGTCATCACCAATGCGGCAACAGCCGTCAGTGCCCATGAAGTCACCATTTTTTTCATAGCTTTCTCTTTAAATAAGTTATTAGTTGTTAGTCGTAATCATTATAATAAGTTCTTTTATTGTCCCCCCAGATGCGAGAAGTAGTCGATGAGGTCTTCCCACGTCTTGAAGGTATCGCTGCCATATTCCAGCAGTGTAGCCATCGTGTCGCCCTCTTTCTGCTTGCTGATGAGGTAGTCACCATAGAGCAGGTCGCGCCTCCAGGTTATCACGGTATGATGCCATGCTGGCACGCCGATGTATTCTTCCAGCCAAGGCAGTGCGGTGGCTTCGTTCTCAGCAACGAAATACACCTGATAGTGTTCTATCAGCATCCTGATAGCCTTCTGTGACGACGAGGCAGGCTGTTGCTCTCTGTTCATGAGACATTCCACACCTATATATATTATGGGACGCTCACGATGCTCCTGTTGGTCGTCAATCCAGCGGATAACGGGCACTACCGAGTGCATAAACGACTGGTCGTTCATGCGGTGCTCTCCGTGAAAGTGGATAGCCTGCGGATATACTTCACGAAACATATCGTAAGTATCTACCGTGGTATCCTTGTCGCCAAAGAGTCCGTAGATGTGGGGCAGATCGTCGTCAGTAACGCCACTGAAGCGCTCCTCCGACTGGTCTTTATATTCCTTGACCAGTGCCTTGTCCACATAGAACTCCTGAATGCCATCCAGTCGCGGATTCTGGAACTGCTGCGTACCCGTCATGCCATGCGCCTTCATCGTCTCGCCCATCTCCAGTGCGGCATTCACACAGATGCGGTCGTAGCCATAGAGCTGCTCAGCATACATGCCGCCCATTGATGTGCCGATAATCAGGTCAGGATGCTCCTGTCGGCAGATGTCGCGCAGCAGAGCAATGGCCTCAGCGGGATGTATGGGCAGGTCGGGAGCAATGACTTTTGCCTGTGGCATCACCTCACGGAGACGCGTTACCGTACCTGACTGTCCGCTGCTGGCAAAGCCGTGACAATAGAGCACTGTTTTGCCCGCCATGAGTTCTGGAAACTGCTTGACGTATGGATTTTCTGCAATCATGTGTGCAAAGTTAATAATTTTTTTGTATCTTTGCAGCATTAAACCCTAAAAACATGAAAAAAATACTCTTAACCTGTTGCTTTTCTTTTGTTGCACTGTTGCTATCAGCCCAACTGCGCAATCCTGTCATCCCTGGTTTCCATCCTGATCCCAGCGTATGCAGAGTAGGTAACGACTTCTATCTGGTTAATTCTACGTTCCAGTATTTTCCTGGTGTACCCATCTTCCATTCCAAGGATTTGGTCAACTGGGAACAGATAGGCAATGTGCTCGACCGTGACAGTCAGCTGCCGCTACAGGGAGCCACCTCATGGCAAGGCATCTATGCCCCTACCCTTCGCTACAATAAGGGTACCTACTATATGATTACCACTAATGTAGGTAATGGTGGCAACTTCATGGTGACAGCCACCAATCCCGCAGGCCCTTGGAGCGAGCCCATCTGGCTGGAACAGCAGGGCATCGACCCCTCGTTGTGGTTTGAGAATGGCAAATGCTACATGGTATCAAATCCAGATAATACTATTATGCTCTGTGAGATTGACCCCAAGACGGGCAAGCAGCTCACTAAGAGCAAGGCGCTCTGGCAGGGTACGGGAGGCCGCTATCCTGAGGGACCTCATATCTACAAGAAGGATGGCTACTACTATCTGCTGATTTCTGAGGGTGGCACGGAGATGGCTCACCGCCTCACCATTGCTCGCAGCAAGAATATCGACGGCCCTTATGAGGCTAACCCCAACAACCCACTGCTTACCAACTGTTCGCTGCCCGGCCAGTATCTGTCTATTCAGGGTACAGGTCATGGCGACTTCGTGCAGGCCAAAGACGGCTCTTGGTGGATTGTCTTCCTCGCCTATCGTAACTATGGCGGCAGCTATCACCATATTGGCCGTGAGACCTGTCTGGCTCCTGTAGAGTGGAAGAAGGGCGAGTGGCCCGTCATCAATGGCGGCCAACCTATCGACACACTGCTGCAGGTGAAGACGCTGGCTCCTCAGGCGCCTCGCTATGTGGAGACACGCGATGTCGACTGGCTCCATATCCAGAACCCCATTGCTGCCAACTATCAGCTCACGGGTAATGGTTTCCGCCTGCAAGCCTCAGAGGGTACGCTGACCAATAACCAGCAGCCCACCTTCATGGGTCGCCGTCAGGAGAACGCCGTATTTACCATGGAGACGGAGATTGACACCGACTCGCTGGGATTTGGCTGCAAGGCCGGTCTCACCGTCTATCAGATCAACGACGGCCACATGGATGTCAGTCTGGTAAAATATATGACGGGCACCGTTGCCGTCATGATGAACTATACCGTGAAGAGCCTTCAGGGCGAGGTAATGGGCGACAGCTCAGGACAGCTGAGTGGTCGCGTGCGCCTGCGCATCAGCAGCGACGGTAATAAGTATCGCTTCGAATATGCCGCTGCAGGCCAGTCGTGGCAGCTGCTCTGCGAGCACGACTGCACCTTGCTGAGCACAGAAGTAGTGGGCGGATTCACGGGCGCCATCGTGGGAATGTTTGCTGAAGGAGAGGGTAGCGCCGACTTCTCCTACTTCAAATACACAGAAAACTAAGAGTTTTTGTTAAAAATACTTGCATCTTTCAAATATTTTTCCTATTTTTGCGACCGTAAAATATCCAATTTAATCACTAAAACTATAACATTATGAAAAAGTATTTAGCAGAAATGGTCGGCACGATGGTGCTCGTACTGATGGGCTGCGGCGTAGCAGTCAGTCTGGGTTGTGATCCTATCAACAACATTCCCGCAGTAGTGGGTACAGCCTTTGCCTTCGGCTTGGCAGTAGTCGCAATGGCTTATACCATCGGAGGTATCTCTGGTTGCCACATCAATCCCGCTATCACGCTGGGCTGCATCATTGCCGGACGCATGGATGCCAAGGAGGGCGCTATGTACATGATTTTCCAGTGCATCGGAGCATTCATTGGCTCTGCCCTGTTATATGTGCTCACCCAGAATGTACCTGGTATGGAAGGAACGGGTGCCAACGACCTGCAAGCTAACGTATCAATGCTGGGCGGCTTGCTCGCAGAGATTATCTTCACCTGCGTCTTCGTACTCGTCGTACTCGGTGCTACCGCAAAGACCAATGGTGCTACCAACAACTTCGCTGGTCTGGCCATCGGCTTGAGCCTCGTACTGGTTCACTTGGTATGTATCCGCTATACAGGCACCTCTGTTAATCCCGCCCGTTCACTGGCTCCCGCCGTATTCCAGGGTGGTACCGCACTCGTCAACCTCTGGATCTTCATCGTTGGCCCATTTGTTGGTGGCGCCCTTGCTGCCTGCATCTGGAAGATGATTGAGCCCGCAAAAAGTAACTGATACAGTTCAGAGAACAGCTGATAC
>JAILMS010000066.1 GCA_024692385.1 Prevotella sp.
GGAGGAAGCGTAATAACAAAGATGGTTCCACCGCCAGGATTGTCCTGAATACTGATAGTACCCTCGTGGGCATCAATGATAGCCTTTACGCGGTCCAGTCCAATACCTTCGTCATTGGTCATCGGGTCAAAGGCATGCTCCTTAAACTCATCCTTGATACCAATACCGTTATCAGCCACCTGTATCTGAACATGACCATCTTGCAAACGCACGACACCCACACTAATCAGGCTGTCATCGTGAGCAAAGAGCACTGAGTTATTGAAGAGTATATGGAAAGCCTCAGACAACAGGACAGCATCATATTCTGCCTCTAACTCAGCTACGGGTGAGAGGAAGCTTACCTTCACAGACTTTCTCTTATCAGGCGAGGTATAGTCTTCACACATCTGGCGTAGGAAGGCAACGATATCTCCCATATGACGACGAGTCACTACATCGCTGCCAGCATCCGCCTCAACGGACTGTCCTGCAGTGCCATTCTTCTCAGCAAATTCCTTCTTCAGCTTCATGCGCGTCTCGTTCATCCACTGCTTCTTCTCCAATTCACGACGAACAGTCTCTGTCTCCATACGGCGTTCCAGACGCTTCATGAACCAACGGCGCCACAACAGAGCAATACCCGCAATAATTATCATATAAAGCAGGATAGCCCAGCGTGTTCGCCAGATGGCAGGAAGAATGGTTATTTCCATACGAGCCTCTTCATCACCGATGGTACCGTCATCGTTGAGCAATCGTACACAGAGGGTATACGAACCGGCACGCAGCGAGTTATAGGTAATATTGGGGTTCTGCTCAGATGTCTTCACCCAGTTTTCATTGAAACCTTCCAACTTATAGACAAAGCGCTTGCCATTACCTATATTACCAGCATCGCTGGCCAGCTGGATAGTAAACTGATCACTGAAACGAAGCGTAATATCGCGACAATCATTCAGAGCCTCATCGAGAATGACGCGTCCGTCAATCTCTCTACCAACAGGAACATCGACATCAAACAACTGCAAACCGCTAAAGATAGGATGCTCCTTACTGCGAGCACTAGACAGGCCCTTGGGATTAATGATATCCAAACCGCCCTGACCACCAACCAACAGCAAGCCACCACGAGTGATGTATGATGAGCGCTGATTGTATGTTCCCTTCTGCAAACCATCGCTATTAGTATAGCTTCGCACAATAAACTGCCATGAGCGGTCTTCTTGCTGTTCTGGAATAACTTTTGAAACACCGTGGTCTGTAACAACCCACATTGTATGTCCATGATCCTCAATGATAGAGCACACACTGGAGCCCATTAATCCCGTAGTCATATCCAACAAGAATACGCGTTGAGTATGAGGATCATAAACTGCTGCGCCAGAGGTAGAGCCCTGCCAGATAAGACCACGGCTATCCTCCATCACACACACAGAAGTACCCGTATTCACTGTCACATTAGGATCGTCAGGAATAACGCGGTTGGCCAACTTTCCAGTGGCAGGATTGACAAGACAGTAATACCAGCTGGTACCCACCATCAGCCAACCTTTCTTTATCCACCATACAGAAGTAAGATAGTTGCTTGGCAACTTTGCATTATCGGAGTTCCATGTGCGGAATTTACCCGTCTTCAAGTCAAGCATCTGGACACCTCCACCCAACGTAGCAATCCAGATACGATGCCAGCGGTCTTCTGTCACACTCCACACACTATTAATAGCCAAGCCATTGGTAGCATTCTCCGAGCGATAGTTTACAATAGTAGCTTCTGTGGGATTATTCGGCGAAGGAATACAGCGTACCAGACCGCCGTTATAAGAACCGAACCAGATAGATCCGTCACTGGCGTAGCAGGAGCCCACCATGACATTGGAACTCAGGTTACTGTTTTGCACCGTATACTGACGAACCACCTCGTTGGTTTTAGGATTATAGACGAGGATTCCTTGGTCATTAGAACCTAACCAATAATTGCCATAGCGGTCTTCACAGACAGTATTGATATCGCCTAACTCCAAACTTCTCAAACTGGCAATACCTTCTATATACTGGTTGACACCATTCTTATAAGTACCGATCCACACACTACCGCTACGATCTACAAAGATATTCTTGCAAGTATTGTCAGAAATGGTCGACTGGTCAAACTTATTATTCAGATACTGGCGATACTCACGGCGGTTCAGATTAATCACGAAAACACCATCATGGTCAGTAGCCACCCACAACCAGCCACGACGATCAGCCTTGACATCCCATATCTGCAGGTTTTGTGGCGGGTTTTCTACATGACGAGCCTGAAGCAGACTTGCCAGTGTAGGATACCAACGCTGCTCACGGGCAATATAGATATAGGTGGTTCCTAAACAGGTAACCCAGATATTGTATTGCTGGTCAAGAAATACTCTATAATCCTGATTGCGAGGACTGCCATGTTCACGCATCCACGTACTCTCCCACTCTATCACACCCTTTTCACCATCCAACATGACCAGTTCGCCCTGATAGGTACTGAGCACAACCTTATCGCCATAACTGGAGAACGTAGAAATACCGTAAATGGGATTAAACTGCCCCTTTTCATAGCCTCGCTTGATGTGAGACAGCTTCTTCGTTTTGGGATTATAGCAGTAGAGTCCATCCTCATAACACTTCACCCAGAAGCGTCGCTTATTATCGATATAGAGACGCTCTACACCGCCTGTAATACCATATTCTGAAAGGATATTACTCACATTACGCTCAAACGATTCCGTCACAGGGTCATAGACACAGTAGTTCATACCCTGCTTCAGCCACAACTTACCATCAAAAGCCTCCATGATTTCATCGGTATAGTTGTCGCGCATGGAAGTAGTATCACGCTTATTCGAATAGAACGTCTTAAAGCGATAGCCATCATAGCGGCCAAGACCATAAGCGGTACCAAGCCACATATAACCTCGTGAGTCACGATACACACAATTTACCTGCGAATTAGACAGACCGTCACGGGTATCCAGACGGCGGAATTTGATATCAGGTATCACTGCTTGCAGGCCAATGGGCAGCCATAATAGCAGAAATAGGGAATAAAGCGTTTTTCTCATGACATCACAGTATTATTCATCACTTTAGCAGCAGAATCACGAATGACCGGCTGTTGAGTAATAACGTTTATTAGTTCTAAGTCTCCGCAAAGGTAAAAAAAAACAAGTAAAATTGCAAACGTTTGCTTAGTTTTTTTTAGAACATGAGTGTAAAGCCAAAGCGTACACTGTTTTTAGAACCGAATCGATTGTCGTTATAGTTCATCCTACGAACATATTCCACTTGGAAGAAGCGGAAGATGCTACGGATGCCCAACGAGATTTCCCAATAGGGAATATCTGGATTCATCAAACGCGTCTGTTCTGGGAAGGCCAGCAATATATTACTGCCATTATTCTGCTGGAGATAAGGATTATTCTTGTCTGACAGTGCTCCCCATAACATCTTGGCGCCGACATACTCACGCCAATGCAGTCTGCGTATCAACGGGATACGGTTGAATATCTTACCCTGCATATCCCAGTTGAAGTCAACACTGACAAAACGGTCATTCATAAACTCCATGTTATTAATCAGGTTGAACATGTGCTTATGACTGAAGTACGACAGGTTGGCGGCAGGCATACACAACAACGGGAAAGGCACTTGATTCCACTGTACACCAGCACGGGTAAAAAGGTCAATACGGCCCCAAGAGCCAAACCAGAAGCGTTTGAAGATACTTGCCTCCGTATAATGATAAGAATAGTCACCACCAAGCAGTCCTTTCACACCAGCAGTATGGCTGAGCGTGATAATGGGAGCCTCACGATTGACCTTATGACGCCTCATCTTGGAATTGACAAACAAGGCACCTGGACTGTATTCTATCTCGGCACGCAACTCCGTCGTGCGGAATTTAAAATACGGCATATTGCCGGCAGACTCGTTTTGCTCGGCCTTGACACTGAATAAGCTACGGAATCCCCACTGCTCCTCACGTTCAAAGGTCAGCTTCTGACGCTTATAGAACATCATCTTGTCAGCATCAGTCCATCTCCAGGCAGTAAAAACATTATCCTTGTCTGAACTGAGGAATTTATCAGAGGGTGACATCACGTCGTAGGTAGACAGGAACGAGATGTTCCGCTTAGGGAACTCGCTGGACATGTACTTCTTCTTATTCAGCGACCACGTCACCTCACTGCTATAGTAGGTATTCTTACTCTTCCAGCCACGAGCGATATATCCCTTCCAGAACAAGTGACGGCTCAGATTGCCTGTAGTCTGTGCACCAAAACGAGTACGCAGTCCGTCGATAAAGTTATTGCTCACGAAAGACGTTACAGGACCAATATCCAACTTACTTTTCTTTCCTGTTTCCACATAGTTCTCCATGAGGACTTTCAGCACGCCCAACACATACTTAAAGCCTCCCGTAGACTGCATACCACTAAGGAAGTCGCCCATAGAGTTCTCACTCTTCGTCAGCTCTACCCTACGATGCTGCTGCCAGAAAGCGTCATCCTGCATCTCAGCATCTGGATCAATAGCCGTCTTGGCCTTACCACGGAATAACTGTTTAGGAATCTCGTCAAAAGCATAGTCAGAGAGACGGGTTGTTTTGATGGCCACACCTTTCTGCATAAAGTCGAAGAGCACCATCTCGACAATCATATCATCTACGGAAAGCACCCATTCACCAGTAGGCAACTGCGTAAACTCCTGCACAAGTTTCATGTTCTCCACAAAGTTTACATCCGTCTGGTTAGGCAGAATCAGTTCGCAGCGTCTCACCTGACATGAGGAGTCTTTCAGTACATACAAATCTCCGCGGAACCCAAAGTCCTGTTGGTTGTTCGGCAAGAAATGAAGATGGATACAGCTATCGCGCTCAATTGCTACCGTATCCTCGATATAGAAGCGATAGAACGAGATGGCACCGTCACTGATGGGCGACATAAAAGGATGTTGCAGGATACGAACCTGATCGTCATAGATATTGATATCTGTAAACACATCTTTTGTCACCGTATTCAGAATCTCACCCGTTTGGAAGAAGTCGTTGATTCCTGACGAGCGCTGTCCCTTCACGATATCTTTCTCATCTTTTGGATTACGACGGTAAACCTTTTGCGTCACAGTTTCATCGACACTAAGAGGTAATATCAGTTTACCCGTCAAAGAATTGGTTTCCACTTGATTGAGAAGCCACGGGAATTTGCTAAGTTTGGGATTAGCCAGAAGTTCAGGACTGACATCATTAAGAGCTAGCGTCAGCTTCTGGTATTTCTGATACTGATAGTAGTCGCGCAACGAGAGATTTGTCAGTTTCTTATTCGCAATGACACGCTTCATCAAGTCCACTGCAGGATTGTTCTTCCTGCTATAGCGTGTACGTTTTTTCTTGACAGTAACCTCCTTCAATGCTTTAGCATCCTGACGCAAGGACACAAAGAGTTTCTCGCTATCATCCGAGATATCAATAGTACGCGACTTATAGCCAAGCACGCTAATGGTCAGGCGCTTACCTTTCAGAAGACGAATCGTAAAACGTCCTTGCGGATCAGTAATCGTTACAAGATTGAGTCCCTTATACTGAACACTGGCAAAACCAATGCCCTCACCTGTCGCCTCATCGACAACATGACCTCTGATAATCTCCTGAGCCTGTAAAGGCAGCAGAAGCATCAGCAATAACGACAATCCTATAATCCTGATTTTATTCATTAGTAGGGCACATCAACCCAGAACATTGAACCTACGCCAACCTCTGATTCCATACCTACCTTTCCACCCAGCGTCGTTGCCAGACTACGACAGATACTCAGTCCAAGACCTGTTCCCTGTTCAAATTCATCAATCTTCACAAAGCGCTCAAAAATCTTGTCACCGCAGAACTCAGAAGCAACACCTTTTCCTGTATCGCGTACCCACACTCGCATGTTGCCGACTTCCAAATTGCAGCCTATCTTAACACTTCCCTCCGTTGTATATTTCAAGGCATTATCAACATAGTGGGAAAGTATCTGCATCAAACGGGTACGATCGGTATAGGCCTCAAGATTCTCCGAATGTTTGGAAATAGTCAATTGCAAGTGTTTCTCCGCAGCCCGTTCAGAGAATTTCTTCACAAGTTCCTGCAACAATTCGGCAATCTGGAAATGCGTCTTGTGTACCGACTCCATGCCAGCCTCCAACTTTGACATATTTACCATATCTTCAAAGAGTTGCAACAGTCGGGCATTATTCTTTTGGATTAACTCAGAAAGCAATCCTCGCTCTTCTACTGAAGGAGTGGTAGCCAGCACCTCACTGAAGCCGACAATAGCATTCAACGGAGTACGTACCTCATGGCTGATATTTGCCAAGAAAGCAGTCTTCAGACGGTCACTCTCCTCAGCCTGATTTCGGGCATTGATGAGCGCCATCTCTATCTCCTTCTGCTTGTCAATACGCATGGATGTACCAACAATGGTTTTGGGACGGCCATTGGCATCACGCCTATCGACAACAGCATAGGTTTCACCCCATGTAGTACCACCTCCAGACGGAGCGTGTGCCTGATATTGCTCATGTACCAGATCAGTACGACCTTCTGCTAAATCTATCATGCTTGCAGCGATACGCTTTTTATCTTCTGGTAACAGATTGTCACAGAACATTTCTACGTCAGCCCCTGGCGGTATAGAGGGGATATCCAGCGCATCACGATAATCACTGTCGTAAGTAATAGTGCGCTCCTGTATGTCTATATGCCAGATAGCCAACTTCATGGCCTTCAGTACGAGGTCATATTCTATCGTACGACGTTTGACGGTTTTCAGCATAGAAAGTTCAGACCTCAACCGCTTATAGTGACGTTGTTGCCAAATCAGAAAAAAGATTAACAACACCACTATGGGAAGAGCCAACAACCAGAATAAAATATCTATCTGCAGCAGGTCAGCAAGGCCAACGAGGGCAAGTGTTCCTATTGTATCCATCTTGCAAAAGCACTATGATTGCGCAAAGTTACATATTCTTTTTGAAAAAACCAAAATAATGTGGCGTTTATTTGTTTTTTTGCTCGCTAATTCGTACCTTTGCACCATAATTACACCTATTTACATAATGGCACAACAATTTGAAATCATCGCCAAGACCTTTCTGGGCTTAGAGCCTGTCTTAGCGAAGGAATTAGCGCAACTGGGCGCAAACAACGTACAGATAGGACGTCGAATGGTATCTTTCAAGGGCGACAAGGAGCTCTTGTATCGCGCCAATTTCCAATTACATACCGCAATACGTATTCTGAAACCCATCAAGCACTTCCGCGCATTGTCTGCTGACGATGTCTATGAAGGTGTGAAAGACATTGACTGGAGCGAGTTTATTGCTCTCGACAAGACATTCTCTGTCGACTCAGTAGTATTCTCTGAAGAGTTCCGTCATTCTAAGTTCGTAGCATATAAGGTGAAGGACGCCATCGTTGACCAGTTCCGTGAGCGTACTGGCAAGCGCCCCAACATCAGCATCACCAATCCAGATATTCGCCTGCACATCCATATTGCAGAAGACCAGTGTACACTGTGTCTCGACTCCAGCGGCGAGTCACTGCACCGTCGTGGTTATCGTCAAGAATCCGTCGAGGCCCCACTCAACGAGGTGTTGGCCGCAGGTATGATTATGATGACTGGCTGGCAAGGCGAAACCGACTTCATCGACCCCATGTGTGGTTCAGGAACGCTGCTTATCGAGGCTGCACTGATTGCACGTAACATGGCACCAGGTCTGTTCCGCAAGGAGTTTGCCTTTGAGAAGTGGCCTGATTTCGACGCAGACCTATTCGACAAAATCTACAACGACGACTCTCAGGAGCGTGAGTTCAACCATCACATCTATGGCTATGACGTAGACATCAAAGCCGTCAATACGGCACGTCTCAATGCCAAGGCTGCAGGTCTGACAAGCGATATCACTGTTACTGAGCAGGACTTCAAGAACTTCACCAAGCCTCAGAACAAGAGCATCATCGTTACCAACCCACCTTATGGCGAGCGTATCTCTACGCCCGACCTGTTAGGTACCTACAAGATGATTGGTGAACGTCTGAAGCACGAGTTTACAGGTAACGACGCATGGATTCTCTCCTATCGCGAGGAGTGTTTCGACCAGATTGGCCTGAAGCCCTCTATCAAAATTCCCGTCTATAACGGTTCATTAGAGTGCGAGTTCCGCAAGTACCAGATGTTTGACGGAAAGATTAAGGACTTCCGTGCAGAAGGCGGTACTGTGAAGACCGAAGAAGAAAAGCGACAGATGGCTGAGAAGCGTCGTTTCAGACAGAATCGCGAATTCAAGAAGCGCCTCGACGAACAGGAAGAGAACGCAGAAGCAGACATTCGCAACTTCAAGTTCCATAGCTTTGAGCGCAAGGAGGCCAAACCATCCAGAGAGTCCAAAGACTCAAGAGAGTCAAGAGGTTTCAGAGGTTCTAAGGATTCAAGAGACTCCAAATACTCTAGAGACAGCAGAGATAGTAGAGACTCCAGAAAATTCAATAAGGGTGGACGCGGATTTGACAAGAGAAAGAACAACAGACGTTTCGACAATGATGAAGATTAAAGCATTACTTCTCTTTCTTATCCTGTCACTTCCCATGTCAGCACAAAACAAGCTCTTCACCCTTGAAGACCTCAACTTCGGCGGCAATAACTACCGCAACATGCAGCCAGAGAACATATGGCTCACATGGTGGGGCGACAAACTGGTACAGACGCATACCGAGTATTGCAGCCTTGTTGACATTAAGACGGGCAAGAAGAAGCGACTCTTTACCGTTCAGGAAATCAACCAATGGGCAAAGAGTGAGGAAGATGCCAACCGTCATGTCTATCACCTGTCGAGTGCCACCTTCCCCTACCCTGACCAGCCTCTGGTAGCGGTAGCCGGCAGGAAGTCATTTCTTCTGCTAAACTTCAAAACTCACGAGATTGTATGGCAGGACAGCATTTCTAAAAAGCTAGCCAGAGACTGGAATATAGTCTCTAAGGCTACAGCATACGTAGAAGACAACCAGCTCTTTGTTGTTGAATCCAACGGGAAGAAACATCAGCTCTCTACTGATGGCAGCCGTGAAATTGTCTATGGCCAAAGCGTTCACCGCAATGAGTTTGGCATTAGCAAAGGTACCTTCTGGAGCCCCGATGGCCAGCGCCTGGCATTCTACCGCATGGACCAGAGCATGGTAGCTGACTATCCGCAAGTAGACATCTTCCCTCGCGAAGCCACCTACGAGCCCGATAAATATCCCATGGCAGGCATGACAAGCCATGTCGTAACCGTTGGGGTTTACGATTTGAATACAGACAAGATCGTTTATCTGCAAGCTGGAGACCCTACAGACCGTTATTTCACTAATATCTCATGGAGTCCTGATGGCAAGGTCGTATATATGTTTGAGCTGAATCGCGACCAGAACGACTGCCGCCTCGTGAGCTATGATGCTAAGACCGGCCAACGCATTGCTGAGCTGTATCAAGAAATCAGCAAGAAATATGTAGAGCCGATGCATCCTATCGTCTTCCTTCCTTGGGATGACACTAAGTTTATCATGCAGAGTCAGCGTGATGGCTACAATCACCTGTACTTATTTAATAATAAGGGTGAGCTACTGAAGCAGTTGACGAAAGGCCAGTGGGTTGTTGGAGACTTCCTGGGCTTTAACAAGAAAGACAAGAGCATCGTCATTGTTTCCAACGAGAAGAACGCCATTCAGCGCAATATCTACAGCATCGACATCAAGACTGGCAAGCGCAAACTGCTCGACAACGGCCGAGGCTCTCACCGTGGCGAGTTGTCAGAGAGCGGCATGTACCTCGTTGACCGATATACAGAGCCCGATGTTCCTCGCAATATCGATGTAGTTTCTACTCAGAGTGCAAAAGCCACTCGCCTGCTCACAGCCGCCGACCCATGGAAAGACTATCAACAGCCCATCTTCGAGAGTGGCACTATCAAGGCTGCTGACGGAAAGACCGACCTATACTACCGCATGGTAAAACCCAGCGATTTTGATGCTACCAAGAAATATCCCACAGTAGTGTATGTCTATGGTGGTCCTCATGCCCACAACGTAGAGGCATCATGGCACTGGTACAGTCGCACCTGGGAGACCTACATGGCTCAGAAGGGCTACGTACTGTTCATCCTCGACAATCGCGGTTCAGAGAATCGTGGTCTGGAGTTTGAGCAAGCCACCTTCCGCCAACTGGGACAGATAGAGATGCAAGACCAGATGAAAGGTGTGGAATATCTGAAGAGCCTGCCGTATGTTGACGCTGACAGAATGGGTATTCACGGCTGGAGCTTCGGTGGTTTCATGACCATCTCGCTCATGCTTAACTACCCCGAAGTATTCAAGGTCGGTGTAGCTGGCGGCCCCGTCATCGATTGGAAATGGTATGAGGTGATGTATGGCGAGCGCTATATGGATACTCCTCAGACCAATCCTGAGGGCTACCAAAAGGCCAGTCTCATCAACAAAGCTGGTAACTTGAAGGGTAAGCTGCAGATTATTACGGGTTACAACGACAACACCGTAGTACCACAACACTGTCTCTCCTTCCTCGATGCCTGCATCAAGGCAGGTACTCAGCCCGACTTCTTTGCCTATCCCGGCGAGGAGCACAACATGCGTGGCCATACCAGTGTACATCTGCACGAGCGTATCACACAGTATTTTGAAGATTATTTAAAATAAGGTAGAATGATGAAAGAGGAGCAGATATTAATTCGCATCACTGGACAAGATCGTCCAGGATTGACCGCTGCCGTCATGGGCATTCTTGCGAAATACGATGCTCAGATTTTAGATATCGGTCAGGCAGATATCCACAGCACCTTGTCGTTAGGCATCCTGATGCGTATCGACGAGATGAAGTCTGGACTGGCCATGAAGGAGTTGCTGTTCAAGGCTACTGAGCTGGGTGTCAACATCGGCTTTGCACCTATCAGTGATGACGAATATGAAGACTGGGTAGGTCATCAGGGTAAGAACCGCTATATCCTTATGGTGCTGGGCCGTCAGTTGGAGGCTCGTCAGATAGAGGCTGCCACTCGTATCCTTGCCGACCAAGGCCTCAATATTGATAGCATTCTGCGCCTCACAGGCCGTAAGAGTATCAAGCAGTTAGACAAGCACACCCGTGCCTGCATCCAGTTCTCACTGCGTGGCGAACCCATCAATCGTCAGGAGATGCAGCGCAAGCTCATGAAGTTGTCGAGCGAGATGGAAATAGACTTCTCCTTCCAGAAAGACGATATGTTCCGTCGTATGCGCCGTCTCATCTGTTTCGATATGGACTCCACACTTATTCAGACGGAGTGTATTGATGAGTTGGCTGAGCGCAATGGTGTTGGCGACCAAGTTCGTGCCATCACTGAGAGTGCCATGCGTGGCGAGATAGACTTCAAGGAGAGCTTCACCCGTCGCGTAGCATTGCTGAAAGGATTGGATGTCAGTGTGATGCAGGATATTGCAGAACATCTACCCATCACGGAAGGTGTCGACCGACTGATGAACATCCTCAAGACCTGTGGTTATAAGATTGCCATCCTCTCTGGTGGATTCACCTATTTTGGAGAGTACCTACAGCGCCGCTACGGCATCGACTATGTCTATGCCAACGAGTTGGAGGTAGGCGAAGACGGCAAATTAACAGGTCGCTATGTCGGTGAGATTGTCGACGGCCATCGTAAGGCCGAGTTGCTAAAGCTTATCGCACAAGTAGAAAAGGTCAATCTGGCACAGACCATCGCCGTAGGTGACGGTGCCAACGACCTGCCCATGATTAGTGAGGCTGGTCTTGGTATTGCCTTCCATGCTAAGCCCCGTGTGGTAGCTAATGCCAAGCAGAGCATCAACACGATTGGCTTGGATGGTGTGCTCTATTTCCTCGGATTCAAGGATTCTTATTTAGGAGAACAAGGTAAATTATAAAGGAATAACATAACAACGAAATAACGACAAGATGAAGATTCTTTTATTAGGTAGTGGCGGACGCGAACATGCTCTCGCCTGGAAAATCGCTCAGAGTGAGAAATGTAACAAACTGTATATTGCACCAGGCAATGCCGGTACTGGCAACTGCGGTGAGAATATCAGTATGAAGGCTGACGACTTCGAAGCCATCAAGCAGTTCTGTGTAGAGAAAAGCATAGACATGGTGGTGGTAGGTCCTGAAGACCCACTAGTAAAAGGTATCTATGATGATTTAAAGGCCGACCTGCGCACCAAGAACATTCCCGTCATCGGTCCCTCAAAGGCTGGTGCCGTATTGGAAGGTTCGAAAGACTTCGCCAAGGCATTTATGATGCGCCACAATATCCCCACAGCTCGCTACGAGACCTTCGACGGAGAGCATGTGCAGGAAGGGCTGGCCTTCTTGGAGACCCTCCAGGCACCTTATGTATTGAAGGCTGACGGTCTCTGCGCTGGTAAAGGTGTACTCATCCTCCCCACTCTCGACGAAGCCAAGAAAGAGCTGCAGGAGATGCTGGGCGGTATGTTTGGCAACGCCTCCAGTCGTGTTGTTATCGAGGAATTCATGAGTGGTATTGAGTGCAGTGTCTTCGTTCTGACTGATGGCGACCACTACCAGATACTCCCCGAAGCCAAGGACTACAAGCGCATTGGCGAGCACGACACCGGTCTGAATACGGGGGGGATGGGCTCTGTCTCTCCTGTGCCCTTTGCCACTAAGGAGTGGATGAAGAAGGTGGAAGACCGCATCATTCGTCCTACCATAGAGGGACTGAAGGCCGATGGTATCGAGTATAAGGGCTTTATCTTCTTTGGCCTTATCAATAGAACAAACACGCCTACTGGTGAGCCCGAGCCATACGTCATCGAGTACAACTGTCGTATGGGCGACCCTGAGACGGAGAGCGTCATGCTGCGCCTGAAGAGCGATATTGTTGACCTCTTTGAGGGTGTTGCTGACGGCGATCTCGACAAGCGTGCTATTGAGTTCGACGAGCGCGCTGCCGTCTGTGTTATGCTTGTCAGTGGCGGTTATCCCCAGGAATATAAGAAAGGTTATCCCATTAGCGGCATAGATCGAGTAGAAGGCTCTGTCGTATTCCATGCTGGCACAACGACCAAAGACGGACAGGTTGTTACCAATGGTGGCCGCGTCATCGCCGTCTCTTCATACGGTAAGGACAAGGCAGAGGCTCTGCAGAAGTCATTCGAGGAGGCTCAGAAGATACAGTTTACTGACAAGTATTTCCGTCGCGACATCGGAGCTGATCTGTAAGAGAGTTGACAGGTGAGAGTGAGAGATGAGGAAGCTGTTACAAAATAGGATTGCGGAGAGCAAGCTGACCATGCCCGCTGCCACGCTATACGCTTTAGGTGTATGGCTCTTAGCGGGTGTGCTGACCTACCACTGGTGGTCTCAGTTGGCCTGCTTTGCCATTTCCAGCTACCTCATGGTAGAGCTGAACAATATCAATGCGCTGATACGCATCTTCTCCCGTATGGTGAGCACTGCGTTCATCGCGCTGTTCTGCTGTGCCAGTTTTCTCTTTCCTGCTCTTCAGGAGATTGTCATGCTTACCTGCTTGACGGCCTTTATCATACTGTTTTTTCTCACCTATCAGAATAAGGAGGCATCAGGAATTACCTACTATGCGTTCCTGTTCTTGGGTGTGGCATCGATAGCGTATGTCCACATCTTGTTCTTTGTGCCACTCCTCTGGCTCATGATGATTACCAATACCATGTCCCTCTCGTGGCGCACATGGCTTGCATCGCTGTTTGGACTACTGACGCCCTATTGGTTTGCCATCGCATGGTTGATATACCAGCACAACTACTCACTGGCCATAGCACATTTCTCATCACTGGCAGTCTTTGATGAGCCTTTCAACTTCTATGGCATCACAGCGGGACAGAAAGCCACGCTGATATTGATTATCGTGATGGCCATCATCGGAACTATCCACTTCATCCGCAAGAACTACCTCGACAAGATTCGTATCCGCATGTTCTACGGTTTCTTTATGTGGATGGACTTGGCTGCCTTGACATTCCTGTTATTGCAGCCACAGCATTTCAATGCCATGCTGCTCATCATGGTTCTCAACACCTCTCCACTGATAGCCCATTTTGTAGCACTGACATCCACCAAGTTGACCAACATCGTCTCTTTGGTACTTAGCGCGGCAACACTTCTCATCACCGCTTATAATCTATGGATTTCCTCATTTCTCTCTTAATCAGTTACGGCTATTGGGGCATGCTGATTACTGCCTTCATTGCCGGTTCCTTCTTTCCGTTCTCCAGCGAGGCGGTCATGACGGGACTGCTGGCCGCTGGATTAGACCCGTGGGGACTGATAATATATGGTACCATTGGTAATGTGGCAGGAGGTATGTTCAACTACTTCGTAGGCCGTCAGGGAAAGATAGAATGGATAGAGAAGTACCTGCATGTCAAGCAGCAAGACCTCGACAAAGCCACCCGCTTTATGGGAGGTCGTGGCGCATGGATGGGTTTCTTTGCCTTTGTCCCCTTGCTCGGCTCAGCCATCACCATTGTCTTAGGACTCATGCGCGCCAACATTCCCATCTCGCTGACTAGCATCGCATTGGGCAAATTCCTACGTTACGTCGTCTTGATTTATGGTGCACAACTGTTAATATAATATAGCGGAAGCAAATTTTTCACTCTTCACTCTTCGCTTTTCACTTTTTTTATTACCTTTGCAGATTAGAACAAAAAAATCAATCAACAAATAGATAATGAAACAATTCAGAATCGTGGACAACATCTTGGGCTGGCTGACCTTTGTCATTGCCGCCTTCGTGTATTGTTCCACTATTGAACCGACAGCATCATTCTGGGATTGTCCGGAATTTATCTCCACAGGCTACAAACTGGAAATCGGTCACCCACCCGGCGCACCGTTCTTCATGCTAACAGCCAATCTCTTCTCACAGTTTGCCTCAGATGCCTCACAGGTGGCACGCATGGTCAACATGATGAGTGCACTCTTATCTGCAGCTACGATACTGTTCCTCTTCTGGACCATCTCTCATCTGGTGCGCCGCCTTCTTATTAAGCAGGAGGACTTCCGCAGCGCCGTAACGTTGAAAGACATACCTTTATATAAGTGGATAGCCATTGAGGTTTCTGCCTTGGTGGGCGCCCTCATCTATGCCTTCAGCGATACCTTTTGGTTCTCAGCAGTAGAGGGCGAGGTATATGCCTATTCCAGTGCCTTCACTGCCGTCGTCTTCTGGCTGATTCTGAAATGGGAAGACCAGGCCGACCAGCCTCATGCCGACCGCTGGCTTGTGCTGATCATGTATATGACGGGCCTCTCTATCGGTGTTCACCTGCTGAACCTGTTGTGTCTGCCTGCCATCGTGCTGGTCTACTACTATCGCAAGTTCCCTATCGACGACCCCAAGCGCGACCTGAAGGGCTCGCTCATTGCCTTGTTCATCTCTGTTGTCATTTTGGCAGCAGTACTCTATGGTGTCGTACCAGGCATCGTACAGGTGGGCGGCTGGTTTGAGCTGTTCTTTGTCAACATGCTGGGCTGTCCGTTCAATACGGGTGAGATTATCTATATCTTCCTGCTTGTTGCCGCCATCATTTGGGCTATCTACGAGACCTATAACGACAAGGCTCCCAAGCGCCAGAATGCTGCCTTCCTATTGGCTGTTGCCATGCTGGGTATCCCCTTCTATGGCCATGGTTGGATGTCGGTAGTTATCGGCATCGTGGTACTGGCTGTCCTGTGGTTTGTTTTGGACTACAAGAGAGTGGATGCCGGAAGCAAGAAGAAAGTGGCCCTTGTTAGTGCGCGCATCAAGAACACCTCACTGCTCTGCATGCTCATGCTGATGATTGGCTACTCATCATACGCTCTGATTGTCATTCGTTCATCAGCCAATCCTCCAATGGACCAGAACTCTCCAGAGGATATCTTCACTCTTGGTGAATACCTGGGTCGTGAGCAGTACGGCCAGCGCCCACTGTTCTATGGTCCTGCCTATACCTCACAGGTAGCTTTGGAGAAAGACGGTGAATACTGCAAGCCCGTCATGAAGAAGGGCGACCCCGTATGGCAGCGCAAAGAGAAGGCCTCTCCCGACGAGAAGGACGAGTACTTCGTAGTACGCACCAAGGATGAATACCAGTACGCACAGAATATGTTCTTCCCCCGCATGTATAGCTCTGCTCATCGTAGCAACTACGAGAGTTGGATGGGCGAGATTAGCGGACGTGAAGAGATGTACGACCGTTGTGGCGAGATGGTCAGCGTTAAGATACCCTCACAGTTTGAGAACATGCGCTTCTTCATCTCTTACCAGTGCAACTGGATGTACTGGCGTTACTTCATGTGGAATTTTGCCGGTCGCCAGAACGATTTGCAGGGTAATGGTGAGTTGGAGCATGGCAACTGGATTACGGGCTTCGACTGGTTTGACAACTGGCGCCTGGGCGACCAGAGCAAGCTGCCCGACGAACTCAAGGAGAACAAGGGACATAACGTCTTTTACTGTCTGCCCCTCCTTCTTGGTCTCATCGGCCTCTTCTGGCAGTCACTGGGCAAGCACCACAACAATATCAAGGACCAGACGGGTATCCGCCAGTTCTGGGTAGTGTTCTTCCTGTTCTTTATGACTGGTCTGGCCATTGTTATCTATCTGAACCAGACGCCCTCACAGCCTCGTGAGCGTGACTACGCCTATGCCGGATCCTTCTATGCCTACGCTATCTGGTGTGGTATCGGTGTGGCTGGTATCATCGAGCTGATAAGGGAAAAGTTAAAAGTGAATAGTAATAAATTTGCTACCGCTCTGGCTGCTATAGCAGGTATTATCTGCCTGTTGGTTCCCGTCCAGATGGCTTCGCAGACATGGGATGACCACGACCGTTCTGGTCGCTACACCTGTCGCGACTTCGGACAGAACTATCTGAACACCTGTCAGCAGGGCAACTACCCCATCATCTTTACCAATGGTGATAACGATACCTTCCCACTCTGGTACAATCAGGATGTAGAGGGTGTTCGCACCGATGCTCGCGTGTGCAACCTGAGCTATCTGCAGACCGACTGGTACATCGACCAGATGCGCCGTCCTGCCTACGATTCGCCCAGTGTGCCCATCTCATGGGAGCGCATCGAGTATTGTGCCGGAACCAATGAATATGTATCTATCGAGCCAGACATGAAGGCTGTCGTACTCGACCACTACCGCCAGCACCCTGAGGAGGCTCGCAAGCAGTTTGGCGACGATCCCTTCGAGCTGAAGAACGTACTGAAATACTGGGTACGCTCTACGAATGCCGACCTGCATATGATACCTACCGACACGCTGTATATGACCATCGACAAGGAAGCCGTACGCCGCAGCGGTATGCTCATGGCTACCGACTCTATCCCCGACAAGATGGTCATCTCGCTGAAGGGCAAGCGCGCCTTGTATAAGGGTGACCTCATGATTCTGGAGATGTTGGCTCAGTGCAACTGGGAGCGCCCCATCTATGTGGCAGTCTCTGTTGGCGACGACAACTATATCAACCTGGGCGATAACGTCATCACTGAAGGTCTGGCATACCGAATCACGCCATTCACGACGACACACGATGGCAAGCCTATTCCTGGCGTCAAGAACTTCGATACAGAGAAGACCTACGATAACGTGATGCATCGCTTCAAGTTCGGTGGTGTCAACAAGCCCGGCATCTACCTCGACGAGACAGTAATGCGCATGTGCTACACCCACCGTCGCACCATGTCCAAGCTGGCTTTGGAACTAATGTACGAAGGTCAGGACAAGAAGGCTGAAGAGGTACTGCGCTATACAGAGAAGATGATACCATCCTTCAACGTACCCCACAACTACAGCTCTGGCTCGCTCGATATGGCGCGCACATGGGCTTCGCTGGGCCATAAGAAGGAGGCTATGAATATCATCAACCAGATGTGGAAGACCTCAGTGCAGTATATGAAGTGGTTCTGCTCACTGGAGTCCTACCGCTTCGATGCTGCCAAGCACGACTGCCTGGTCAACTTCTATATTCTGGAGCAGCTGACATCACTCACAGAGATTGTCGACGAGAACACCTACGAGAAGCAGATAAAGGAGCTCAACCTCCTTGGCACCATCTTCGAGCAGCGTGGTGGTAAAATCTATGAAGACTGATTATGTTTATTGAGCAACCAGCAAAATGGCTGCGCTGGATGTACCCCAAGGCACTCTGGCGCATGGACTCGAATGAGAAAGCCGTCTATCTCACATTTGATGACGGCCCCATTCCTGAGGCTACGCCATTTATCCTCGATACGCTGAAGCACTACGGCATCAAGGCCACCTTCTTCATGGTGGGCGACAATGTCAGGAAATATCCTGAGCTTCACAAACGCGTCGTCGAAGAAGGCCACCGCATTGGCAACCACACCCACAACCACATGGGTGGTCTGCGCCACTCCGTCCACGAGTATAGCTACAATGTGGAGAAGGCCAATGCCTATCTGCATACCAATCTCGTACGCCCACCTCACGGATGGATGCGCCACGACCAGTATGCCTGGCTTTCGCGTAAGTTCAAGGTGGTCATGTGGGACCTCGTTACGCGCGACTACTCCAAATGGCTCACCGCTGCCGATGTCCTCAACAATGTGAAGCGCTATGCCCGCAATGGCAGTATCATCACCTTCCACGACTCACTGAAGAGTATTGAGAAGCTGCGCATCGCATTGCCTGCCGCCATCGAGTGGCTCCTTGCCGAAGGCTATGCCTTCAAAATCTTCGAATAAGAATCTATATACCATAAAGAGAATCGGGAGGGCCACTTGGCTCTCCCGATTCTTTTTCTTATTACTTCTTACGCTTCCATGTCTGTGTCTCGTAGAACACACCTATGTAGCCGCGCACCTTCAGCTGGTCACCGTCCAGCCAGATGGAGCACTTGTAGTTCTTGCCATTCTTTGGATTGTAGATCTTACCACCCTCCCATTTCTCACTCTTCTTTGTCAGACCAGAAAGGATGTTTACACCCATCAGCTTACGACTCTGCAACTTGGCATCCGTGTTGTGCGTATCCTTCGTCTCTGGGCCTTTCTCCAGCCAGACAATCTTTCCGTTCAGCTTGTCGCCAGCCTGATAGATTTCCACCTGGGCATCGCCAGCCTCGGTATACCACTTGCCTAATACTCCCTGTGAATAGCCCGCCATAGATACCAAGGCAAAGGCCATGCTTAATAATGCTTTCTTCATCATTTCTTTCTTTATTTATCCTGCATAATACGATTTACGAGCCACAAAATTAGAAAGAATCTCTGACTATACCAAATTTTCGACAAGAAAATTTCGCAATTTGACGAATTATCAGCAATTTTGAATCTTCATAGTTTTTCAAATATAGCAGCTTCGATTTTACCATTTTGACTTTTAACTTTTAACGTTAAAAGTCAAAATCAAAACGTTAAGTTCTGAGGTACTCCCATTCATCTTTTTTCAGGGTAGCATAACCCTCGCAGGAGCGAAATGGGCTTCGCCCTAGTGAATAGTGAAAAGGGTGCCCTCAGTTTTTTTTGCAAAAATAGGGCAAAAAATACCCCTCAAAAATGGCGTTTTGGGGGCAGACAATTTGCGCAGCCCACTTTTTCTATGTACCTTTGTATTGTCAAAGAGAAAGGGAGGCTCCCTAAAAGGAGGGGAGCTACAAGACAGGCTAAGCCAGCTCTGGGACAGCCTGAAAACGAAGATTATTAGCTGTATAATGGGCCCGTATCAGCTGTATAAAATTCGGTATTAGGCTAATAACTTCTTAAATCCCCCAAAAGGGAAGGGGAAAAAGGCTTTCGCTCGGAAATGCTCAAATATATTTGGCATTTCGCTCACTTATTCGTATCTTTGCAACGAATTTGTACACGAGATGGAAATCAAGAAGACACAACAGGCTGATATGGAGCAGCGCAGAGCGACGGGATTCCTACTAGGACTCATCTTTGTGCTGGCAGTATTCTATGTGGCACTGGAGTGGAACTCGGCAGAGGCTGCGGGGGACGACATCGACCCCATCGACCTGACTGACCTGATGCACGAGAGTGAGCTGGTTCCCATGTCGAACGAAGAGACGATAGCACAACTGGAAGAGAAGCAGCCTACCGAGCAGGGCGAGAAAATCAATATCGTAGACGATGACGTCGAGATAGAGCCGAGCGAAGAGGAACTTAGCAGTGAAGACGAACAGCTGCTAAAGGAGCTGGAAGAGGAGCAAGAGGACAAGGCACTGGCTCCGCTGACGGTAAATCCGCAGAATCCGTTGAACTTCCACGTGGTAGAGGACTTGCCGCAATATCCGGGTGGTGCCGTGGAATTCCTGAAATGGCTCACCAAGACGCTGCGCTACCCTACCGCTGCCAGAGACAATAAGACGCAAGGCAAGGTGGTGGCGGTATTCTATGTAGAGAAAGACGGCAGCATCACAGGTATCAAGATTACCAAGTCGCTATCGGCAGAATGTGACAAGGAGGCGCTGCGCGTACTGAAGATGATGCCGAAGTGGCAACCAGGCATCTATCACGACCAACCCTGTCGCACCAAGGTGTGCATTCCAATAGTCTTTAGACTATAGCGAATAACGAATAGTGAAAAGTGAATAATTAAAAGATATGCTTTCATCCAATGAAATTTTGAAGCTGGTCAACGAGTTCTTGGCACAGCTGCCTTACGAAAGAAAACCCAAGTCGCTCTATGAACCCGTAGAGTATGTGTTGTCGATGGGCGGAAAGCGCATACGTCCAGTGCTGACGCTGATGGGCTACAATCTGTGGCGCGAGAATCCGGAGAGTATCCTGATGCCCGCAGTAGGTCTGGAGACCTACCATAACTACACACTGTTGCACGACGACCTGATGGACAATGCCGACATGCGCCGTGGCCACGAGACTGTACACCGCCGCTGGGATGCCAACAAGGCCATCCTCTCTGGCGACTCCATGCTGGTATTGGCTTATCAGCGTATGCAGCAGGTGCCCAGCGACAAACTGCCCGCCGTGCTGGATATCTTTACGCAGACGGCACTGGAGATTGGCGAAGGTCAGGAGTATGACATGGACTTTGAGACTCGCAACGACGTGACAGAGGAGGAATATATCGAGATGATACGCCTGAAGACCAGCGTACTGCTGGCCTGTGCACTGAAGATTGGTGCTCTGCTGGCTGACGCTCCGAAAGAGGATGCCGACCGCCTCTATCGCCTGGGCGAACAGGTGGGACTGGCCTTCCAGCTGCAGGATGACCTGCTCGACGTATATGGCGACCCGAAGGTATTCGGCAAGGCCATTGGTGGCGACATCACCTCGAACAAGAAGACCTACATGCTCATCAATGCCTTCAACCGTGCGAACGAGAAGCAGCGCGCCGAACTGACACGCTGGGTGACCGCCAAGACATTCAACCGCGAGGTGAAGGTGGCTGAGGTGACGCGTCTGTACGACGAGATTGGCATCCGTGAGCTCTGTGAGGAGAGAATTAATTACTATTTCCAACAGGCCAGCCAGACACTCTCTGAGGTCAACGTGCCAGAGGAGCGCAAGGTGCAGTTGCGTACCTACATGGATGAACTACTTCACCGTAACAAATAAGCGGCCTTTGGCCTAAGGCGCTTCGCTAGTGATTAACGAATAGTGAATAGTTAAACGCTCAACGTTTAATGTTTAATCTTTAATGTTTAATGTACATCGATACCCACTGCCACTTAGACGGCGAGGAATTTGCTGAAGACCGTGATGAGGTGGTACAGCGAGCCCGTGAGGCTGGCTGCAGCAAGATATTCCTGCCTGCCATCGACGCCAAGTCATGTCAGACGGTGGTCGATACCTGTAACCGCTATCCCGACTACTGCTATCCTATGCTGGGACTGCATCCTGAGGAGGTGAAGAGCGACTGGCGCGAACAACTGGGCACCATTAAGGAGTTCATAGTTCATAGTTCAGAGTCAAACGTTCAACATTCAACATTCAACGTTATTGCCATTGGCGAGATTGGTCTCGACTACTATTGGAGCCGTGAGTTTGAGAAGGAGCAGGTGGAAGCCTTCGAAGAACAGGTGAAGTGGGCGATAGAACTACAGCTACCCCTGATGATTCACTGCCGAAAGGCACAGAACGAGATGGTAGCGATATTAAAGAAGTACGCGAAGGAATTGCCTGGTGGCGTATTCCACTGTTTTACAGGCAACGAGCAAGAGGCTCGTCAGCTGCTGGAATTCGACAACTTTGTATTGGGTATCGGTGGTGTGCTGACCTTTAAGAAGTCACACCTGCCCGAGGTGCTGCCCGCCTGTGTACCCTTGGAGCGCATCGTACTGGAGACGGATGCCCCCTATATGGCACCAGTACCCCAGCGTGGCAAGCGCAACGAGTCGGCCTATATCCGCCACGTCATTACGCGACTGGCCGAGGCGTATGGTGTCAGTGAAGAAGAGATATGCCAGCAGACAACAGCCAACGTAGCACGCCTCTTCCCACAAGTTACTTTCTAATCACCTTTCGGATATTTCCTTTGGCATCACGAAGGATGTCAATCATGCCAAAGCGGTAGAGCAACTGGTCAGCGCCCGTTGTCACCTCCTTCATGCCCGTAATAGGAGCTACTTCGAAATGGAACGATGCCAAGCCGCCCACAACCGCCATATTCGTGATAGGTTTGTTCATAAGCACCGTGCCGTCTGCATTGGCATTCCACAGTTCAGCAGCTGGCGTTGACGTGTTGGTCAGCGAATTGTTCTCCTGATAGGGATAAGCCCAGTTCTTAATATAGTTCTTGGACGTAGAAGTCATGTTGTTGGCAGGGAAGATGAGGTAGTGCTGACGGGAGGGCTTGTTGACATAGGTGCTTGTGCTAACCCAAAGGTCAGAGTCATAGTCGACATGGTTAACGATGATGCCATTGCCTGGAAGACTGGCATCCCACCCATCCTGCTGGCGGTTCTCTACGATGTAATACTCGTTCTGGAAGCCATCGTTGCGGATGAGGTAAGCCTGTGGCTCGTCACCCAGAGCAGGCATGTCAGTAACGGTTGTCGTCGTTGTCAATTCGGTGGGTGTAAGCCACCCCATCAGCCAGCGTTCGTGAGCAGAATAGCCTGCGGGGCTATAGCCTCCTCCGTTGTAATTGCCAGAGTCCATGAGTTCCCAACCGTCAAGGTAGGTCTTACCACTATAATAAAAGTCGGGGAATCCGAAGCAATGGGTGTATTCGTGACAAATGGTGCCGAAAGAGCCATAGTCATCATTCTTGGTTAGTTCCTGCAAGGCACAATAGCAATCTACCTTATACTCTTTGTCATTATAGGTGACAGGGATAGCGTCGCAATGGGGTTCCTGCTTGCCATCTTGAAAGTGTTCGCTCATCCACCACTGGTGAGGCCATATTAAATCTGTAGCAGAAGAGAATTCGTTCATGCCGTGACCGGCATAGATGATGAGCAACTGGTTGACGAAGCCGTCACCATTCCAGTCGTAGAGGCTCCAGTCAATGTCGCGCGTCTCCAGCACCTCCATGATGTCCTGCACCAGGAAACGCGAGTTCTCGTCGTAATCATCGCTGGCATACTTCACGGCATCGCCTTTCACCTTGACGTATTCAAGGTCAAAGATAAGGTCGAAGTCGCCATAGCTCTGCGCAAAGAAGTAGTCGTGGACAGAGCCCTTGAAGGGGAGCTCCGACAGATTCTTCGTATTGAAGATTTTGTTCCATTGCGCCAAGGTAGCGGCCTCGTCGCCTTTAAAAGGGCGGTCGTTGAATTCTGCCAATACCGTCAGCTGATGACGCTCACCATGATAGAAGTCGCCACCAGTCTGTTTGGGCTGCCCACCTGGGGCACCACGCCGTAACGCCATGCCTACAGGCCGTGGGGTTCCCCTGCGACAGCCACGCTGCACAACAACATCCTGTGCTGCCGCCGTTATGGTAAACAGCAGCAGCAACAGGAATGACAATATATTACTTCTCACTTCAGACATCTTACTTTGTATTCGGGCACCATGGCTTCAACTGCTTGAAGAAGTCGTTGCCCTTATCGTCAACAAGGATGAAAGCGGGGAAGTCCTCAACATCAATCTTCCATACAGCCTCCATGCCCAGTTCAGGATACTCTACGCACTCAATGCTCTTGATAGAGCTCTGTGAGAGAACGGCAGCAACACCACCGATAGTACCCAAGTAGAAACCGCCATGCTTCTTACAAGCCTCAGTAACAACATCGCTACGATTACCCTTGGCAATCATCACGAGCGAAGCGCCATTAGCCTGGAACTCGTCAACGTATGGATCCATACGGTTGGCGGTCGTTGGACCCATAGAACCACAAGGATAGCCCTCTGGTGTCTTAGCAGGTCCTGCATACAGTACAGGATACTTCTTGAAGTAGTCAGGCATTCCCTCGCCAGCATCCATACGAGCCTTCAGCTTGGCATGAGCAATGTCACGAGCTACGATGATGGTACCCTTCAGGTTGACACGGGTAGAAACAGGATACTTAGAAAGCTCCTTACGAACAGCATCGATGCCCTCGTTCAGGTCAATCTCGATACCCTTACCACCCTCACCGGGCTTGCGCAGTTCCTCAGGAATGAGCTCTGTGGGGTTGCTGTCCATCTTCTCCAACCAGATACCGTCGGCATTGATCTTAGCCTTGATGTTACGGTCGGCAGAGCAGCTAACACCCATACCGATAGGACAGCTGGCGCCATGACGAGGCAGACGAATGACACGGATGTCGTGAGCCAGATACTTACCACCAAACTGAGCACCCAGACCAATCTTCTGAGCCTCCTTGATGAGTTTCTGCTCCAGGTCAATATCACGGAAAGCACGACCGGTCTCATCGCCAGTAGTGGGCAGACCATCGTAGAACTTGATAGAAGCGAGCTTCACCGTCAGCAGGTTCTTCTCAGCAGAAGTACCACCGATAACGAAAGCGATATGATAAGGAGGACAAGCAGCCGTACCCAAAGACTTCATCTTCTCTACGAGGAAAGGAATCAGCGTACCCTCATTCTGGATAGTTGCCTTGGTCATAGGATAGAAGTAGGTCTTGTTGGCAGAGCCACCACCCTTGGCGACCATCACAAACTTATACTCAGCACCCTCTGTAGCCTCGATATCAATCTGGGCAGGCAGGTTGCAACGGGTGTTCACCTCATCGTACATATTCAGAGGAGCATTCTGAGAGTAGCGCAGATTGTCCTGTGTAAAGGTGTTGAAGACACCCAGAGAGAGCGCCTCTTCATCCTCAAAGCCAGTCCAGATCTGCTGGCCCTTCTCACCGTGGATGATAGCCGTACCCGTATCCTGACAGAAAGGCAGGATACCCTTGGCAGCAGTCTCTGCATTGCGCAGGAACTGCAGGGCTACATACTTATCATTCTCTGAAGCCTCAGGGTCAGTGAGAATCTTAGCAACCTGTTCGTTATGTTCGCGACGCAGCATGAACTCCACATCGTGGAAAGCCTGCTGAGCCAACAGTGTCAGTGCCTCTTTTGATACCTTTACAATTTGCTTACCTTCAAATTCTGACGTTGTCACGCCTTCCTTACTCAACAAGCGGTATTCCGTCTTGTCTTCGCCCACCTGAAACATTGGGGCGTACTTAAATTCAACTGCTTTTGCCATAGTGTATTTGTTTGTTAGTTAATATCCGAAAATTTCCTCAGTAGTCAGACGACGGATAGGACCAATCTTCTCCAGAGAGGGAATGTCGAGTTCCTTTTCGTCGCCAAGAATCATGTAACGATAGGGTTTACGAGCAACCTGCTGCTGCTCGAAGCGTACGATATCCTGAAGCGTCAACTTCTGAACGTCACGATACAGTTTCTCGTTGAGGTCGTAGTCAAGACCAAGCTGCTTCATAGAGAGGTAGCTATTGATGACAGCCATCTTCAAGGTGCGCTGGCTAGCCAACTGCTTCAGGACGGCATCCTTGGCAATCTGGAAAGCAGCCTCTGACTGCGGAATGGTATCGAGAATCTGATGGAACTGACGAACGCAGTCCATCATCTTATCATTCTGCGTGATGATATGTGTGAAGAAGTTCTCCTTCTCTTCCTTCTTAGCGACACGGCCGTAGTTTGCATAGGCATTATATGCCAAGCCACGAGCCTCGCGCAGCTCCTGGAAGACGATAGCATTCATGCCACCACCGAAATATTCATTGAACAGCATGATGGTAGCAGCCTCATCAGGATTGAATGAACGCTGCTCGTTATGATACATGCGCAAATAGATATTCTTTGCCTCGTAAGGAGCAATCCACACCTCGTTCTGAGGAGTTTCCTGCTTAGTAAACGCAGGACCATCAGGAACAGCCGCTAAAGTCTTTGGAGTCTTGTGGAGCTTATTAACCAGTGTAGAGAGCTCCTTCTGACTCATAGGACCATAGTACAGGACGGTATGCTGCAAGCCATTGAGGCCCTTCAGCAGACCGAGCAGCTGCTGAGGATTGGTGGTACGCAACTGCTGAGCGGTCATGTCGTCGCGACGCATATTGTGAGTACCATAGACGCCATAATGATAAAGGTAGTCAAAGTTGGTACGCTGGTCTTTCTTCGCATCATCGCGCTCCTTGAGCAGCAAGTCTACCATCTGGTCGTAAGACTCCTTATCGCCCTTGGCATTCTGCAGGACATGCTCCAACAGCTTCAGCGCCTCCGACATATTCTCACTCAGTCCAGAGAGAGAAACTGTCAGATTATCGGCATTGACACTTACACTATAGTTACAAGCCAACTTATAGAACTGCTGCTTGATATCAGTAGCCGACAGCTTGTCAGTACCCACATAGTCGAGATAGTTAGTAGCGACATCGTAACGATTATCATCCTCATGACCAAAGTCATAGCGGAAGGTCAGCGTGAAGAGCTGGTTCTCTTCATTGTGCTTATAAAGCAGAGGAAGACCTTTCTTTACAGTAGAAACGGTCAGGTCGCGCTGGTAGTCAACAAAATGAGGCTGGATAGGCTCTACCTTGGTCTGCTGGATATCCTTTACGAACTGGCTGACCATGTCGCGATTGGTAGGAATAGGAGTAATCGCTGGTTTCTCTATCTTCTTCTGCAACGTGTCAACGCCCTGTGTCTTGAAGACAGTGGCATAGCCGTTGGTAAAGAAGCGGTTGGCAAAATCAACAATCTGCTGCTTTGTTATCTTCGAGACACGCTCTGTCTGACCAGCCTGTTGCTCCCATGACGTGCCATTGATAAAGGCATTCATGTGCTGACGAACACGCCAGAGGTTATTGTCGAGGGCACGCTGCTCACTCAACTTTCTATTATTGATGACAGAGGGCAACAGGTCGTCAGAGAAGTTACCCTTCTTGAGGTTATCCAACTCAGCAAGCATCAGCGCACGAACCTCTTCGAGCGACTGACCAGGCTTGGGCATACCGATAAGCAGGAATGACGAATAATCCTGCTGTGACTGCAGACCAGCCTGAGCCACCTGCACCTTCATCTGCTGATTCAGGTTGAGGTCGAAGATACCAGCACGGCCATTGCTCAGCATGTCGCCAATCACATCCAGCGTATCACACTGCAGGTCGGAAGCCTTCTTGGCGAGCCATCCCATCCACACCTGTTCGGCCTGTTGACCGATAATGGTGGTATCTGCTGGTGCTGTCAACTTGCGCTGTTCAGGGAATACAGGCTGACTGACATCAGCAGCGGGTTTCCACTGTCCGAAATAGCGCTCGATAATGGTCATTACCTGATTAGGGTCGAAATCGCCAGCCATACAGATGGCAACATTATTGGGTACATACCACTTCTTGAAATAATTCTTGATATTAGTGATGGAGGGGTTCTTCAGGTGGTCCTGAGTACCGATGGTGGTCTGTGTGCCATAAGGGTGAGTCGGGGTAAGCTTCTTACCCATCGCACTCCAAATCTTATCGCCATCATCAGTGAGATACATATTGTATTCCTCATAGACAGCCTCAAGTTCAGTATGGAAACCACGGATCACCATGTGCTGGAAGCGGTCAGCCTGAATCTTGGCCCAGTTTTCTACCTCATTGGAAGGAATATCCTCTGTGTAGCAGGTGACATCATTCGATGTAAAGGCATTGGTTCCCTGAGCACCGATAGTAGCCATCAGCTTATCATACTCATTGGGGATGAAATACTGAGCAGCCAACTGTGACACGGAGTCAATCTCATGGTAAGCCTGCTTACGGGCAGCGGGGTCAGTAAGTTTACGGTATGCCTCGTAGCGCTGCTCTATCTGATCGAGCAAAGGCTGTTCTGCTGTGGCATTATTGGTACCAAACAGCTTAGAGCCCTTGAACATCAGGTGCTCCAGATAGTGAGCCAGACCTGTAGTTTCAGCAGGGTCATTCTTAGAGCCCGTACGCACCGCAATATAAGTCTGGATACGAGGCTTATCCTTATTGACAGAGAGATATACCTTCAGTCCGTTGTCCAACGTATAGATGCGGGTCTTGGTAAGATCACCCTCTACCGTCTTATACGCATAATCTTTTGCTTGTGCACTCATGCCGAGTGCCATCAGCAAGGTTGTCAGAATTAATTTAGTCTTCATAATCTATTTCATGATCTAGTTTAGAGATAAAGTCATCGAAAACATCTTGGTCGACATCGCCCATAGCAAACTCCTTCTCAGCGTCTTTACGAATCTCAGCGATCCAGGCGCGGCGAGCCTTCACATAATCCTCACGGATACGTTGGATAGCACTATCGGTCAGTTCGTCGAGACCATAGTAGTCAAGGATCATCTGATAGGTCCATGTCCATTGGTACTCACGATAATGGTCATTGATTTCATTGAAACGGTCTATCACCTCACGAATGCTCTCAATAGTACCATTCTTGATATCGTCAAGAAGGCGCTGCTCCTCAGTAGCAGGCAGCAACAAGCCAGAGAGGTCGTTCCACTGTCCCAAGCCAACAGTACTGTCTGGCTTACCCAAGAAGCCACCCTTTACGGCACGCTTCAAGACAGCACCCATATAGATGCGCAGGGCGATATCATAATATTTGATACCTTTCTTCAGGGATGAGGCATTGATGATATATTCTTGGAAGTTATATGACGAAACATTATTGCCACCAGCCTGACGGAGGTTCTCGAGAATCTTCTTACCTTCAACAATCTCGCCAACGGTAAAGGGCGAGAGCCAGTCGAAGTTGATGATGCTCTTTCGCGAAGAAGCAGCACGTTTATCGCGCTTCGGCCATTTCTTGATATCACGATAGAGACCTACCGTAGTGATATTACGTCCAGGAACGATATACATCGTCTCCCCATAAGCCAACAGGTAGGCGAAAGGCAGACAGCGCATATCGGGGTGGTTCATCAGCTTACCAAAGCAGACTGAGAAAGAACCTATCTTAGCGGGCATCAGCACATAGGCACCAGAGGCTGTCTTTGTGCCACGCTCCAAGACGCCATAGTGCATGGGGCCCATCTTATAGGCATGGTTCGAGAAATTGGTATTTGAACCAGCGTTATAAAATGAGAACTCGCCACCAATAAGCAGAGAGCTCTTATGATGCGAGGCAGAGAACGGGCCACAGAAAGCAGCACAAGCCTCACCATTAGCCATAAAGGAGTTGGCAAAGAACACACTGGCCTCAGCGGTAAAGCCATTGGTGATTTGACAAGCCTCACCAACGAAGCAGTCTTGCATCTTTACTGAGTTGGTGATGGAACAGCCATTAGAGATAATGGAGTTCTCGCAGATAACACCCGTGCCGATATATACAGAGTCATCTTTGGAAGAGAGAATGGTACAATCGCTCAGGCGGGCAGCACCATTGATTTCACAATCTTCCTTGATGACAGTATTGGTAATCTCCTTAGAGTTGATAATCTTCACACCATTGCCAATGGTACCACGCTCGGGTTGCGTAAAGCGAATCTCCTCATTGATCAAGCGTGTCAAACAGTCTTTAAGCTGCTTATCCTTGAAATACTTCACCATGAAGGCGGCTAACTGTGAGTTCAGGTCATGGAAGAGTACGACATTACCATCGCCCATCTCATTGAGTACGCTAACCAAATGGCCTTCTCCAAAAGAGGCACCGTCAGTAGTCTCCATCGTTGAGATATTCGAGATATAGCAGTCGTCACCAATGGCATAGTTATTAATAAAATTACCTACTTTCTCTATCAGACAGTTGTCACCAACAGTGACATTGCGAAGTGTAGCATCATTGATACCAGAGTGTTTCTCAAAGCCTTTGGCCACCTCTATCATCTTTTCAAAGATTCCCAGACGGATGTCGCCATAAAATACGACACGATGGAAATTATAGGGGCGGAACCCATCAGCCACCATCACTCTGTCCCAATTCTCAGCCCAACAGCTGTTATTCTCGAGAACTTGTATCTCTTCAGCTGATAGTTTTCTGTAGTCTTTCATAAATATTTTGTGTTTGGTTCTATTTCCTTACTCTTCAACTACCTCGTACAGGAAATCATTATATGGGTATTTCTGTACATGTAGTTCACGGACTTTCTTATACAACACATCGCGCAATTCATCTACATTCTCTCTATTCCTTGCAGAGATAAACAGGCAGTCACCATGCATCTTCGCCATCCATGTCTGCTTCAACTCATCCAAGGAGATATTCTCACGAGTGGGTGCTGTCAGGTCATCCTTATCTTGCGGTGTCCATGTGTAGGCATCTATCTTGTTGAAAACGAACATAGAGGGTTTATCAGCACAGCCCAAGTCCTTCAGTGTTTCCTCAACGACACGAATCTGCTCCTCGAAATCGGGATGTGAGATATCAACGACATGCACCAACAGGTCTGCCTCGCGCACCTCGTCGAGTGTACTCTTAAAAGACTCCACAAGGTCAGAAGGCAACTTACGAATGAAACCTACCGTATCAGCCAATAGGAACGGCAGATTCTCTATCGTCACCTTACGAACAGTGGTATCGAGAGTGGCAAAGAGCTTGTTCTCTGCAAAGACATCGCTCTTGGCCAACAGATTCATCATGGTGCTCTTGCCCACATTGGTATAACCCACCAATGCGACACGAATCAGGCGACCACGGTTCTTACGCTGAGTGGTCTTCTGCTTGTCAATCTCTACCAGACGCTCTTTCAGCAATGAGATGCGCTGGCGAATGATACGCTGGTCCATCTCCAACTGGGTTTCACCAGGACCACGCAGTCCTACACTACCCTTTCCGCCACCAGAACCAGAGCCACCACCCTGACGTTCCAAGTGGGTCCATAGGCGTTGCAGACGAGGCAGCATATAGCGATACTGTGCCAACTCCACCTGTGTCTTAGCTTCAGCAGTCTGAGCGCGCATGGCAAAAATATCGAGAATCAGTGAGGTACGGTCTAATATCTTCACCTTCAGTTCACCTTCAATATTGCGAATCTGCTTAGCTGACAGTTCATCATCAAAGATAACCATTCCAATAGGTTGCGGAGTTTGTACGCCCTCTTCTGGTTCAGGAGAGCCTGCATCCAGCCAGTCGTAATAAGCATCTTCCTGCTGTTGGATATATTGTCTAATTTCTTCGAGCTTACCCTTACCGACATAAGTCACCTGACTGGGACCCTGCACCTTCTGCGTAAAACGCTTTACAGTAACGGCTCCAGCAGTATCAGCGAGGAATTCCAGCTCATCAAGATATTCTTTTGTTTTAGCCTCATCCTGCTGCTGAGTGATAAGTCCTACCAGCACAGCAGTCTCAGTCTTGGCTTCCGAGATTACAAATTCTTTCATACGGATGCAAAGTTACGAAAAGTTGAGGGCAAAACAAAGAAATTTATTTCTTTTTTGCCAAAAAA
>JAILMS010000085.1 GCA_024692385.1 Prevotella sp.
CCGAACGAATCATTCATAAACGACCGAACAAAATAGCCACAAACGACCGAAAAGTTGTTGAAAAGTTTGCATAATTCGGTATAAATCAGTAAATTTGCAGCGCAAACAAGATGATACATAAATAATGGATAATATGTATAAATCAAGAATCGCTGACAGACAGCTTGCTCGCAAACTGGCAGGCAAGGGTGCTGTATTGATAGAAGGCCCTAAATGGTGTGGTAAGACAACTACTGCCCATCAGTTGGCAAAAAGTCTGCTCGACTTAGGTGATACTGAGGTTCTGAAACAGAGTAAGCAGATGATGGAAATCAGTTCAAAGACGCTGCTACAGGGAGAAACACCCAGACTGATTGACGAGTGGCAGACGATACCTGAATTGTGGGATACTATCCGTAACGAAGTGGATAAGCGAAATGCCTTTTCTCAGTTTATTCTGACGGGCTCAACAGTAAAGCCACAGGCAGAAGATACTGTTCATAGCGGTACTGGCCGTATCGGAAGAATCAAGATGCGCCCTATGAGCCTGTTTGAGTCAGGTGAATCCACAGGTAGCGTTAGTCTGCAAAAGCTATTCGAAGGTGAGACTTTTGAACCACAACCTAACAGTTTAGAGTTGCAGGACATTGCCCACCTGACCTGTCGTGGTGGATGGCCCCAGACTACACTGCTTGAAGGTGAGATTGCCCTGGATCAGGCCTTTGGATATGTTGATGATGTGTGCGAACGAGACATTCAGCGCGTAGATGGCGTGAAACGTAGTGCTGAACGGACTCGTCTGCTGCTGCGTTCGTATGCCCGTAACGTCTCTCAGCAGGTGTCTTATGGTACAATCAAGGCAGATATGCAGTCGAATGATGCAAATACGCTTGATGAGGATACGGTAGCAGATTATATCAAGGCATTGAAAAGGCTGTTTGTCATTGAAGATCTGGAAGCGTGGAATCCCAATATCCGTAGCAAGTCTGCCATCCGCACCAGTGATACTCGTCATTTCGTTGATGCAAGTATCGGAACGGCTGCATTAGGCTTAGGTCCCCAAGACCTGATTAATGATCTCGACTCCTTCGGACTCATATTTGAAGATATGGCTGTGCGTGACTTACGTGTATTTGCAGAAGCACTCGACGGAAAGTTATATCACTACCGAGATAGCTCTGGGCTGGAGTGTGACACCGTATTACATCGCAGAAATGGCACGTATGCTTTGATAGAAGTAAAACTGGGTGGTGAGAAACTGATAAATGAAGGAGCGGAAGCGTTGAAGAACCTTGCCAACACCATTGATACTACGAAGATGAAGAATCCTTCATTTATGATGGTTCTTACAGCCGTTGGACCATATGCCTACAGAAGACCAGACGGCATATTTGTGGTACCCATTGGTTGCTTGAAAGATTAGTGTAGATCAGGAAAATAAGTGTTACTTGTTTTTAAGCAAAAAACATTAGTCCAGGTTTTTGATTCCTCCACAAAAAACTGGGTTCACACTTACGGCGCAGTATATCAATAGTTTGCGCGTGAATGTGAACCCTATTTTCAAGCATCAATCTTTCTGAGATGCTATTTCAAGAATCTGTTGAGGCGCCTGATGGCAGCGTCGAACTCCTTAGGATTGATGTGATAGTTGGGGACGGGATTCAGGTGCTCGTCAGTAACCTCGATATATCCGGCACCCTCCTTGGTGAGGATGGTGTCACCCTCTACGAGGAAGGCGTAGCGCAGCTCGTTGCCAGCATAGTGCCACAGACGGGGGCGGTGATATTAATGGCCTAAATATTTTTTACCGTTGGAGATGTAGATTCCGCGTGGAATGATGCCCAATGGCAGTTTTCTACCTTGTAAATCGTAACAATCGCTTCCTTTGTCGTTTGGAGCAAGAATGATTTGTTCTACGCCATCAGCCTCGTTGAACACGTAGTAAAAAGGACCATACAATGAATCTACTAAGATGTAGGCCCTACATCCTCCGATGCGTCCAGCTTTGTTTTCTGGTGTATGGTCTATAAAATAAACGTCCTGATTCGTAGTGATAACCAGGTCGGTGCTTACGTAACTACCTTTGAACCACAAATTCTCTATTGAGATTACTCCTGGTTGTTCTGATAGGTCCATCTCGCTGATATCTACACGGCAATCCTTGTCGGCCATCAGAATATAAGGCACATTAGCTTGTGGAACAGGTTCGCGTTCGAATACAAGTACATGATCCTCCCGATGGTCAAGCCGGTAGTATTTTCCAAGGGTGGCATCTGGGGCTACAGGAAGAATAATAGTTCCAGCCACCCCTGCCTTGAAGTCTATGGCATTGTAGAGGGTGAAGTTCATTTTCTTGTCTTCAAACTGCAGAACCCAGAAATCAGATTCTGCAGAAAAGGAATACTCTTTTCCAATCTCATTGTATGGGATGTGTCCAGCGGCTTTTGCTGAAGGCCGGAATGTGTTCCGCCCCTCTGACACTCTAACCTTGTAATGGCCCTCCTCGTCTGTCAGGCCCTTGTATTCATTCTGTTCCCATTTACAACTGGTAAGAGTCACCTCAGCGCCACTAATAGGGTTTCCGTCTTGGTCGGCAACCTGACCAGTCAGATACTCCACTTTAGTTGCAATGGTGTATTTTAATTGTGGTGCTCCGTCGGATTGTGGTGAGTCGGAAACATGGTCCATCTGGTCGGATGTTGAGTATAACGCACTGTATTTATTGTCGGAACGTGCGAAATAAACATCATGGTCGCTTACGTCGCCATAACTCAACAGCGTGATTCTCACACTGCCGTCATTATAGGTGAAAGGCTCGTCAAGGGTGATTTCTGTCAATTGAATCCATTGATCTGGCTGTCCACCGCTCCTGATAACAATGTCGCCCTCAAAAACCTTTGTCATATTGCCTGTAGGGGCAAACTCTCTGTCTACTCGCATCACACTTATATCAACGTTTTGCATCCATACAATGACATGCCTTTCAATCTCAGCGCCTGGATTATAACCCGTATAGCCAATTTTCACAATTTTGTCACCTTTCAAAATCTGCAAGGTAGTAAATGAGTAAACAGCCTCAGACATGGAATATGGATGAGTGGTGACAATGGGTGTACCTGCAGTCACGTTGTATTGATTGTCGTCATATCTAGGCCATATTCGTGTCGTTTTCTCCTTATAGTCATATTCCTCCTCGTCCTGTCCATCCTGGCTATTGACTGTCATGGGCAGGAAAAATGAGAAAGCAAATGCAAGTAATAATTGTCTCATCATCAAATGGATTAATATAAAACTGCTATACTATTTCAAGAATCTGTTGAGGCGTCTGATGGCAGCGTCGAACTCCTTAGGATTGATGTGATAGTTGGGGACGGGATTTAAATGCTCGTCAGTAACCTCGATATATCCGGCACCCTCCTTTGTCAGAATGGTGTCGCCCTCTACGAGGAAAGCGTAGCGCAACTCATTGCCAGCATAGTGCCACAGACGGGGTGTGGTGTCGCTGAGCAGACGACCATTGGTGTAGTCGTCGATGGGATTGGTGACACCCAGGTAGTCGTGCATCAGCGTGGGCACGAAGTCGAGGTGCGTAGTACGATGCTTTAGAAGTGAGGGGTGATGGGTGTTGGGCTCGTGGACGATGAGTGGCACGCCAATCTGGTATTTGGTGAAGTTGGAGTTGTGGCCCCAATAGTTTTTGTGGTTCTCGTTATACTCCTGAGCATGGTCGCCCGTAATGAATATTAGGGTGTTGTCATACATGCCCAACTGCTTCAGGCGACTGATGACCTCACCCACCATCTTGTCGGTCTGGTAGGCTGAATTGCGATAGAGGTTCCAGAAGGGGGTTGGATCCATCTCATTATGTAACTTCGAGAAGTCACCATACTCCCACGACGGCTTGAAGCGGTTCAGCAACTCCTTGGGAAGACTGTAGGCATGCAGCAGGTCGAAGAAGATGAAGGAGAAGAAGGGCTTGCCGCTCTTCTTCAACTTCGGCAGATCGCTGATGAGGTCGTCCTTAATCTTCAGGTCTCGCTCATACGATGAGTTGCCTGGCGTATTGATGCGCAAGTTAGGCACATGTTGGAAGAGCATGCGGGCAAAGGGAGGATCTTCCAGCGTGGCACTGGGATAGGCACGGAAATCATAGCCCAGCGCGAGTAGTTGATCAATGAGTACAGGACTGGTACGGTTGGTGCTAAAGGCTGTCCAGTAGTAGGGTTGTAGACCTGTAAATATGCCGAAGACAGAGAATGATGTGCCGTTACCACAGCTGACATGATTCTGATACCACTGTTCCTCGTGAGCCAGTTGCCACAGGTTAGGCATACATTCCTCAGTAAGTGCCAGACGGCTCCATGAGTCGATGAGAATCATCACAATATTGGGACGAGTAGTCTTCGCGGTATCTGTCTCAATGGCATGCAGCGGATAGACCAGGTCGCCACCTTCGCCCTCATCCACCTGTAAGACCTGACGCTCAAAACCCATGTCCTCCAGCAGATTGCTGGCAGACAGTGGAAAGTAGTAGGGCACCAGCTTGACACTCTTGATGATGGAGGGCTTGACGACAAATGAGCCATAGACGTGGATGCCGTTGGCAATGAGTAGTGTGCCGACCAGTGAGAGGATAGAGATAACGGTATGGCGCTTCTGCCAGTGTTTGGCGATGCGCCCGCTCAGCCACCAGCCACCGATGCATAAGGCTACGATGACTGCTAACATCAGTCCTTCAGTAATATATAGTTTCCAGTCGAAGTCGAAAATGTCGCCAGCACCAGGACCTGTGAGCATGTTGAGAATGAAGCCGTTGAGGTGGAAACGGTAGATCTTGTAGACCTGCATATTGATAAATCCCACCATCATGAGCAGACTGGTTGCCGTAATAAGTAAAGTGGCAGCCATCTTGCGCAGTTTCAGCAGCGCCCACGGCAGGAAGAAAACCAGCCAGAAGGCCAGCAGCAGGATAGTGGCATGCGACAGACAGGAGGTAACGTAAAACACCCATCCCGTTGCATCCATCGACGCTACGACGCTGTCGCCCTGTATATAGAACATGAGCAGCAAACCACCGAAGATGGTGACCAGCAAATAGTAGATAAAGCCCTGTTTCATCAGTTTCATGGGCACAAAGGTACTAAATAATTCATAATTCATAATGCATAATTCATAATTATTTAGTAATTTTGCAGCCATGAAAAGAAAAATCGTTCAGACATACCTGTCACCGCTGGTCAGCGTGCTGGGCAACTTGTTGTTGGCCTATGTGGTGTACTTCATAGCACGTATGACCTTT
>JAILMS010000113.1 GCA_024692385.1 Prevotella sp.
TCCAATGAAGCCGGAACGATATTGGTATTTGACAGGCTATCCATATTCTGTCTTTGTTCCTCTTTCCTATATAAGCATCCAGAGACAAAGGATATGGCAGGAATCCCCAAATATGCCAATTCACTTAATGTATTCCGACCAGATCGTGTTATTATGAGACATGCATCTGAGTAGTATTTAGATGAATCTAAAACTTGATTGTAAATAGAAACGTTTTGTGGAATAGTATTCTCGTTGACAGTTCATGACAAACTCCACACCCTTGGCAATGGCACAGAACTTACCGATAATCAGCTTGTCACCGATAAAGTCGTAGAAGTGAGTGACGTGCTTCTCAAACTGGTCAGCACCATCCACATCGTCATAATAGGTGTAATCGCCGATGATGATACGCGGATTCTTCACCACATTCTTGATGAAGCAAAGTCTTGGGAGGTTCGGATTCGGGAAAGCCTCGTTTGGGTTGGGTCTATTCATTATTGTCATACTTTCTTTGTCATTCTTGCTAAGTAATCGTAATGTTCACCTTCTGCAACCACTTCGACTGCATATCCATTCTTTGCTGCTTGTTCTTTCAGAGTGTCTGCATCGATGTAAAGCCAGTCAAAAGGTTCACCAATGGTGTCCTTGTACTGCATCTGGAAGCTATGCTCGCCGTAGTAGCCCATATCTTCGGGAATGTCAATCATGCCTGTTTCATCCTCGAGCACATAGCTGATGTCCGATGAGTCACACAGCACTTGACCTCCAGGAGCCAGTATATTGTCAAGTTGACGGAAGAACTCAGGCAGACGCTCCAAAGTTCCAACGATGCCTATACCGTTCATCAGCATTAGGATGGAATCGTATTGCCCTTCCAGAGTGAAGAAATTCTGTTCAATTACCTTCTTCACACCACGCTCTTTCATGGTCTCAACGGACAAAGGGGAAATGTCAATGGCAGTCACGTCGATGCCCTTTTCCTGTAAGACAAGCGAATGACAACCCGATCCTGCTCCGACATCAAGCGTCTTTCCTGTAGCCATATCAAGAGCCTTGCGTTCAATCTTTGGCATGTTCTTGTATTTACGGAAAAGAGTAGTCAAGGGTATCTCGTCCTCCTCAAACATAGGGGAGAATACTCTAAGCCTGTCTACCTTCTTGTTTTTCCAGTAGTCGGCAATGGCTCTGCCCATCGAATCCATCTTATCGTTCATACAATCTCATAATAACTATTAAAACACACGGCAAAGGTACTCATTTTTCCTTTATTATTCGTATCTTTGCAGCGAACATTACAATACTTTAAGAGAATTATGGCAGAGAATTGTGAGAAATGTAAGTTTAGGGCACACTACGACAAGAAGCCCAATTCTTTTTTAGGTAAGTTCTGGCGGTGGCATATCAATTTCTGCCCAGGCTGGAAGGGTTATTTCACTGGTCTTAGTGACGAGAAGAAAGCAGAATTAAGAGACAAGTACGATTTTACAAAATATTGATATTATGAAATGTCCCGTCTGTCATTATCAAAATAATGATGAATCAAAATTTTGTATCGAATGCGGTACGCCATTATTTAAGAAATGTGAAGCTTGCGGTACTACGACTGTAATTACTGCTAAGTTTTGTCCCCAATGCGGAAAAGAATTTGGAGAAGGTGTGTCTTACCCTAAAAAAAGTTGACTCATAAAGAAAAAATTTTCACTCGCAAGTTGGTGAGCATTACGCTTCTTCTGCCGGAGCGGTTTTCTCTCCACTCTGACTGCAAATATAGTAAGTTTTTTCTTAAGTTCCAAATTTTTACGAAATAATTTGTAAAGTATAGTTAACGATACAATTTCGAAACAAAAACGAACTCAGCGAGATATTCCGTTGAAAATACCTCGCTGAGTAATAGCTGTACTTGATTTTATGTGGAGTGCTTAGAGCTGATACTCCAGCATGACCATAGTATATGGATCTAAGTCGAGGCTAAACTTCTTCTTAGCCTTAATCTGCTGTTTCTGTGGAGCGATGGGCTGCTTCTCATAGTTATTCTCGTCGTCAGCCTTACCAGTCAGTGTGGTGATGGTAGCATTCTTCTTGATGCCGAATCGGCTCAGGTCGATGTTGGCTTTCTTGGCCTCAGCACCAGCGTTGACCAGCTTGACATAGAGCTTGCGAGTCTTCACGTTGAGCACAACGCTCTGTCCCTGCAGGGTGCCACTCTCCTGACCCTCGGGCAGTCCGCGCCAACGGGGAGCAACATCGGGATTCTCGATAGTGACACAGTCGCCATAGTAGTACTGACCGCTTGACTGTCCGAACAGCTGCTGTACATAGTAGCTGCAAGTAGGATAGGTGCGCTCATTGTCGAAATAAATCATATCGGGATTCCAGTTGGTTGCGTTCTTCTTAGCGAAGAGGGGTGCATAAGAGGTCATGGTTACGATGTCGCCATTCTGCTCTACATGCAACAGGTAGAGGCCCTCGGCCAGTGCGTCGATGAGCTTCTTGTCCTTTGCGGCATACTCACCCAAGTAAACCTTGGTCTTGCGGTCGCGAGGATAGTAGTTGTATTGGCGTGAAGAGAGGAAGTAGGCATTGGGCTCGTAGTAGTGCTCGTCGATGATGGGCATACCCAGCTCTTCAGCCAGCTTCCAACCGTTCTCGAGGTCGGCATTGCCTGGGTGTGAGCCTGGACCGGCAGTACCTACGATGACAATCTCAGGATGAGCCTTGGTGACGCGCTCATAGATGTACTTGAAGCGCTCGTTGAACTCGGGGCTGATCTTCTCCTCATTGCCGAGGCCGAGATACTTCAGGTTGAAGGGCTCTGGGTGGCCTGCGTCGGCACGCATCTTAGCCCACTTGTTGGTAGCGGGGTCGCCATTGGCCCACTCAATCAGGTCGATAGCTTCAGCTACCCACTCGTCCATCTCGCTCATTGGAACAACGTCCTGAGCTTGTGTGGGATACAAGTTCCAACCACCATTGGTGCCCTGACAGCTTACGCCACAAGGCAGGATGGGCAGAGGCTCCATGCCGAGGTCTTCGCAGAACTGGAAATACTCGAAGTATCCCAGACCCATGCTCTGGTGGTAGCCCCATGTGTTCTTCAGACTGCGGCGTGTCTCCTTAGGACCGATAGTGGTCTTCCAACGGTAGGTATCCCAGAAGCCATCACCACCACCATGTACTACGCAACCGCCAGGGAAGCGCATGAACTTAGGATGCAGGTCGGCAAGAGCCTGTGCGAGGTCTTTGCGCAGACCATGACCTTTATAGGTGTCCTGTGGCATGAGTGATACCATATCAACATCGAGGTCGCCAACATTCAATACGAGAATCTGCAGGATGGCATTCTTGCAATCCTCAGAAGCTGTCAGCTCTGCGCAGTATTTCTTCCAGTCCTTGCTTGCGACATCAAGGGTTGTCTCAGCCAGCACTTTAGGATCTCTTCCCCAACCCTGAGGAACACCGAGAACCACGCGTACCTGCTTGGCAGCACCGATGTTACGGAAGAATGCCGAGAAGTTGTATTTAGCACCAGCCTTGACGGAGATGCCGTCGAAGCCACCATTCTCCAGACCAAAGCCTCTCCAGCCTTTGTAGTCATAGAACTCTCTGGCGCGCTCTGTGTGCAGGCGCAGATAGGTGGGGTTGTTGGGGTGGATACCGTCAGTCATACGGATATCCAGCTTACCCAGTGAGTGGCCCGGACGAACCGTCTTCCAAGCAGTAGTGGGACCCCATCCGTCTTTCTCGTTAGGGTTGAACTCGAAGGAGCCGTTTTGTACCAACTCTGCATAGAGACCACCGTCTGCAGAAGAGCTGATGTCCTCGAAGAAGATACCGATTAGTTCATCACTGATGGCCTTACCTCCTTTAGGAGCGGTCATCGGTTTCTGAGCGTTGAGGCTCAGTGTGGCTACCGCTAAAAAGGCGGCAAGTGTCGTTCTTTTAGTCATATGATAAGTAGTTTTAAGTGTAAGCAATACACAAAAGTAGGTATTATCCGTTGAACAGCCAAATATTTTATATATCTATAACATTATTTTGGCTTTTCAGTAGTTTTTCCGCGAACTTTGGCTTCGCCGAACTTACTCCGTCTCGACAATAAAAACAAATGCATTTGTTTTGTATTGTGCTCGACTTTCCGTAACTTTGCAATCACAAATGGAGTTGACGGTAAAATTATTGCGGGAGTGGTTTCATCAATTCAATGCTGCCTACTTCGAAAACGTATTGCCAGAGCCCAAACTGCTGGTGAGCAAGTCGCGTACCCAGTTGGGGCAGTTTAGCTGTCGGCGTGTTCGGAAGGGGCTGTTCAGTGGCTATCAGGCGGTAGGCTTTACGATTAAGGTGAGTGAGTTTTACGATATACCGGAGCGAGAATGTCAGCAAATATTGCTCCACGAAATGATACATTATTATATTGCCTTCACCGGAGCGAAAGATACGTCGCCACATGGCCGCCTGTTTCGTGAATTGATGATGCGTCTGAATGCTGTTGGTGGATGGCATATCACCGTCAGTTCCCGTACTGGTCAGTATCAGGTACGCCAACAAGCTGCTGAGGCGCAGTATCTGTTGATGTTGCTGACCACGAAAGACGGTAAGCATTATATATCAGTAGTAAATCCCTCGTTCAGAAAGTTTATCGAGCGCCAGGCGTCGCAGTCTTCACAGGTAACGACATGCCAATGGGTAGTCAGTCGTGATACTCGTTATGCCACATGGCCAAAGACACGTTCCCTGCGAGGTCGCCGTATTACGGAAGTGGAATATTTGCAAATAATTCATAATTCGTAAACCGTTATTCATAAATATTTTATACCTTTGCAGCCGACTAATGATTATTGCA
>JAILMS010000072.1 GCA_024692385.1 Prevotella sp.
AATGTAAAACTCTCTGATGCTGAACTTGAAGCGCGTCCTCAGCAGCCACTGAAGCGTAACCGACAGGTAAGCAAGGCATTGCGAGCTTATGCACAGAGTGTAAGCTCGGCTGATAAGGGAGGCGTAAGACTGATAGACTAAGCATACTGAGACTCTGGAATAACTAGAAAAACTTGAAAAAGATGAGAGATAAGATAAGAGGAAGCGAAGCACTGATGCTGGCACTTAAAGCCGAGGGCGTAAAGACCATCTTTGGTTACCCTGGTGGCTCTATTATGCCAGTATATGATGCGCTCTACGACTATACTCGTGGTGAGAAGAAAGCCTTCGACCACATTCTTGTACGTCACGAGCAGGGTGCCACCCATGCTGCTGAGGGTTTTGCCCGCGTCAGTGGAGAGGTGGGCGTGGCCTTGGTGACTAGTGGCCCTGGTGCTACAAACACGCTGACGGGCGTAGCTGATGCTATGCTTGACTCTACACCTCTGGTGGTGATTGCCGGACAGGTGGCTATAGGTTCGCTGGGTACTGATGCCTTCCAAGAGGTCGACCTCGTGGGTGTGGCACAGCCTATCTCTAAGTGGAGCTATCAGATTCGCCATGCAGAGGATATCCCTTGGGCTGTCAGTCGTGCTTTCTATATTGCTCGCAGCGGTCGCCCTGGTCCTGTAGTGCTCGACTTTCCTCGCAATGCTCAAGTTGAGGAGGTTGTCTACGAGCCCAAGAAGGTAGACTTTGTCCGCTCGTATGTAGCTTATCCTAAGTTGAATATGGATGCAGTCCGTGAGGCTGCCGACCTTATTAATAATGCAAAGCGTCCGCTGGCATTGGTAGGACAGGGCGTAGAACTTGGCAATGCCCAAGAGGAGTTAAAGGCTTTCTTGGAGAAGGCTGACATCCCCGCTGGCCGCACCATGCTTGGTCTTTCTGCACTGCCCTCTAACCATCCGCTCAATGTAGGTATGCTGGGTATGCATGGTAACTATGCCGTCAACTTGAAAGAGCAGGAGTGTGATGTGTTGATAGCTATTGGCATGCGCTTCTCTGATCGTGTGACTGGCAATACCAAGACCTATGCCAAGCAGGCTAAGATTATCCATTTGGATATCGACCGAAGTGAGATAGATAAGAACGTGAAAACAAATGTTGCTGTGGTAGCAGATTGTAAGGAATCATTACCTGCTCTGACAGCACTTATCAATAAGAATAATCATCAAGACTGGCGCGACTCGTTTAAGGAGCTGGATGCCAAGGAACGTGAGAAGGTTATTGAGCCAGCTATCCATCCAAAGGAAGGTCCATTGCTGATGGGTGAGGTGGTAAATGCCGTTGCTGAGCATGCTAAGGATGATGCTGTGCTCGTGACAGATGTTGGTCAAAACCAGTTGTTTGCAACTCGTTACTTCAAGTATCACCACAAGCGCAGTATCTGTACCAGTGGAGGTCTTGGAACAATGGGCTATGGATTGCCAGCTGCTATCGGAGCTACGTTCGGTGTACCCCAGCGTCAGGTATGTTGTTTTATGGGTGATGGCGGTTTCCAGATGTGTATCGAGGAACTTGGTACCATCATGGAACAGCAGGCTCCTGTCAAAATGATTCTAATGAACAATCACTATTTGGGCAACGTGCGTCAGTGGCAGGATATGTTCTGGCAGCGCCGCAAGTCGTTCACCAAAATGCTGAACCCCAACTACGAGCTGATAGCTCAGGGTTATGGCATTCCTTATCAGGCTGTGGTAGAACGTAAGGATCTGGGTGCAGCCATAGAAAAGATGCTGACCACGAAGGGCCCGTATCTTCTGGAGTGTGCCATCCTTGAGGATGACGATGTACTGCCTATGACGCCTCCAGGTATGAACGTAGATGATATGATGTTAGAGATTTAAGTTATGGAAGATAATAAGAAACTATATACCCTGCTGGTCTATTCAGAGAATATCGCTGGTATTCTGAATCAGATTACCGCTGTGTTTACCCGTCGACAGGTGAATATCGAGAGTTTGAATGTGTCGGCATCCAGCATTGAGGGTGTTCACAAATACACCATCACCGCTTGGAGTGATGAAGACCAGATTATTAAGATTACACGTCAGATTGAGAAGAAAATCGACGTCATCAAGGCTAACTATTTCACTGATGACCAGTTGTTTATCCGTGAGACGGGCTTGTATAAACTCTCTACCGAATTGGTGATGAAGAATCCTGAGATTTCTCGCACCATTCGCAAGTGTGAGGCCAGCATCACGGAGGTGAATCCCACCTATGTCATCGTGATGAAATACGGTGTTACCGACGATATCATCTCGTTGTATCGTGCCCTTAACAAGTTTGGCTGTGTGCTGCAGTACACCCGTTCAGGCCGTATTGCCGTTACCCGTGGCATGCAAGAGCAAGTGAGCGAATTCTTGGAACAGCGCGAAAAAGCAGTTAAAGATTAATGGTTATTGGTTAATGGATAAAGTAGGACGATACGAATTCTTGGCTGAGCCATTCCATTGCGACTTCTCTGGTCGCCTGTTTATGGGACATCTGGGTAACCACATGCTCAATGCTGCCGATTTCCATAGCTCAGCGCGTGGCTTTGGTATGAAGTATCTCATGACCATTCAGCGCTCGTGGGTGTTGTCGCGCCTGGCTATCGAGATGACGGAGATGCCTCAGCAATATACTAAGTTCAATGTAGAGACGTGGGTGGAGAGCGCGATGCGCTTCTTTACTAGCCGTAATTTTGCTGTTGTGGGAAACGACGGCCATACTTATGGCTATGGTCGCTCTATCTGGGCAATGATAGATACGGAGACGCG
>JAILMS010000078.1 GCA_024692385.1 Prevotella sp.
TTCTGCTATTGTGCTGTTGCTTATCTCATCGGTTGGTGTATTATGAAAGCTCTTGTGCCGAAGTACAAACCCGTCATTACCGAGAACTAATCTTATCTTAAGAAATACCCTATAGTTGCTTTGAACGAGTTGCTCAAATAATTAGTTTTTTGAGTAACTCGTTCATTTTTGTCATACGTTTTCTCTTAAAATACGTTATTTTTACACGTTTTATTGGTGTGCGCACACAGCGTTAAAACCGCTCGTAATTTGCAAATATTAACAACTTTTATAGTACAAAGCGCTTGTTTTTCATTTCTTTTTCTTTATCTTTGCCCCTGCATTTCCTAAAAAAGGATAAAAAACTTAAAAGTAAAAGCTAACGTATTGATGGTGAAATCCCGTACCTTCCAATATATTTGGCTGTGTGTATTACTATTACTACCGTTGACTATGAGAGCTCAAGTCATGGACACAGGACATAAGGTTGACACCCTTTCCACTTTGGAGAGGTTGTCCCTTCGTTCTAATGCCGTCGATTGGCTGCTCCTCGTACCCAATATCGGTATAGAATATGATATCTTCAGCACCAACTGGAACCGCTGGAGTGTAGGTCTTAACCTACGCTACAACTGGGAAACTAGCCATACTTATAAGCCCGGTATAGTCTATAATGTTGCTGAGGCTCGTTTGGAAGTACGCAACTACTATCGCATCCGTGTCTTTGATGGAAAATTCATAGAACCCAAAAAGCATAAATGGGAACGCGTCGTGTCTCCGCGACGGGCCGAGTCCAAACACCCCACCACCACTTATTATCGTGGAGCTTTTATAGCATACAACAACTATTCATTGAAACTGGGTACCGAGGGAAAGCAAGGAAATGCAATTATCGCTGGTGGTATGTGTGGTATGATTAAGCCAATGTATGAGTTCAGCAATGGCAATTCACTCGACCTTGAGTTTGCGGCCAGTGCAGGTGTCGCCTACGCCAAGTACGACACCTACACTCACGACAGATTGGATGATTGTTATCCGGTGGAAGCGACAGGAAAGACTACTGTTTTGCCTGTCATCAACGAGTTACGCGTAGGATTTGTCTACCGCTTTGGCTCGTACCCTATTACCAAGAAGTACCGTTGGCGTTACGACGTAGACCTGGATTACCAGGAGCGTTTGGATAGCACCATCCGTGCTGAACGTAATGCTGCTGAAGCTCAACATCTTAGCGACTCTATCTACGGAAACATCAGCAAGAAGTTCTGGGAAGCCTACAACGAATTGGCTAAGAAGAACAAGGAGAAGGCTGAAAAGCAGGCTGCCATTGACAAGCAGAACGCTGAGGCTAAGAAAGCTGCTGATAAGAAGGCTGCGGAAGAAAAGAAGGCAGCCGACAAGAAAGCCGCTGAGGAGCAGAAAGCCGCTGAAAAGGCTGCTAAGGCTGCTGCCAAGAATGCTGAGAAGGCAGGTAAGAGCGAAGCCCCTCCTCCTGCTGATGCCCCTGCAGATTCCGTTGCTAGTCCTCCTACGACTGAAACGCCTGAAGCATCACCTCCAACAAGTGAATCTGCTCCTGTCCAAGCTGAGGAGCAAAAGGAGGAGAAAACTAACGAAAAACCTGAAGAGAAATCTGAAGAAAAAACTGAAGAACAATCTGAAGAAGTAACTAAAACTGAAGAATGAAGTATAGCACCTACATAGTCATTGCCCTGCTGGCACTGCTCACTGCATGCACGAAGGCTGAACTCTGTGATGAAGCAGAGCATCCTCATCGTGCAGGTGTGCGTTTTGACTATGATTGGAGCTTAGTGAATAGTGATTCGCGTGTCAACTTCCATGGCGCTATGCCAAATGAGCGTGATACCGTCATGCTAACTATCGTTAAGCGTATTATTGGAACAGAGATTACGGGATGCTGTTACAATCTTACAAAGAATAAAGGCTATTACTTAAACGGTAAACATGAATCCAATTTTTCGGTGACAGTAGGCTCTACTGATTGGCTGGATGATGATGGTACAACGGATGCGGCTGCCACCACAGATGAAGCTGCTACCACAGATGAGGCTACAGGTAATAGTGCCAATACACCTGCTTCTGCTTCAGTTCCTGATAATAAGGAGCATTTTGATGTAGATCTTTTCAAAATCCGTCCAGGCACTTTCAAGATGGTTACTATTAACCGTGATACTACAGAGTTTGATTATACCGAACTATACGACTATTTAGAACATGGCCAGGAGGACGGAACTACTCTTCATGAACTTTGTGTGGAGTATAAACGCTATAAGTATGGTTCAGACAAGCTGCGCAATCAGGTGCCTGGCTGGCAGGACTATAATATCTATGGTGATGCAGACAATTTCCTGCAACCAGATATGGCTCCTATCTATTATGATAGTATTGCTCCATGCGATATTGCCAGAAATTCTGAGCAGACATTTACTTTCCATCCTGTACTGTTAACGCAGAATATTGATATTCGTTTCCATGTCCGAAAGAAAGTTGATGTAGAGCCATTCCTCATTGATAGTATATGTGCTGAGATTTCCGGCATACCTTATCGTCTGAATCTCGCGCGCGATATCTTCGACATTCGCAATACTGCTAAGATGCGCTTTATGTGTAAGTTAGAAGATGGTAATGGCAATGTCATTGACGATACACCTACCAATGAGTATTTACTCTGTCATGGTAACATCGATGTACTCTCATTGGTTAATGCCCCCAATCCTAAAGCGATTCGTGGCCCGGGCATTATGCAGCTGATGGTGAAGATTAAAGATCACAAGACCATACGTGTTAAGGTGAACCTGTTTAACGCCATAGAACGTGCCAATCTCTATCGTTCCATAGAGGAGGGTGAGTGGGCTGTTCGTCGCAAGAGTCATGGCGTGTTAGAGATAGATACCAACCTCATCATTGACGAGAAAGCCGTGCTCCCTTCTGACCAAGGCAATGGTATGGAAGAATGGATCCAAGCAGGCGAAGACGATATTGTCGTTGATACATAAAAGAAGAATATGAGAAGAACGCTATATATAGGACTACTGACTGTGACTGCTGCCATGCTACTTGTGGCATGCAGCTCTGAGTCGTACCCTGGACTCACTTACGAAAACCCCGAAGAGGTTGTCAATGGCGAAACGCCTGACAACGACGACGAGGGTAAGACGCCTGTGCGCGTTTTCGTCAATGAGCAGAGCTTCTTCTCCATCTCCGCTGGTGCAGCAGCCAGAGAAAGCGGTGATATGACGCGTGGCGTGGGCGCTTTCCAGTTAGAGGATGATGACGACATCGCCAAGAAGTTAGCAGAAGGTACGCTGACTAAGGAGGAGATTGATCGCATGAATCAGAAGTTCAAGAATACCCACTTCTATATTCTTGCCTTCCGTGATAAGGCGTGGACACAGCAGGGTGTCAACCCACTGGATCGAGTAACACTGCCGCCAGATTTCCGCTATTCCCAGTTGGCTGAGAATTTGCCTAATCCTTCATATGGCGATCCACAACGCCAAGACTGTTTGGTTGATGGTTATAAATATGAAGAAGGTTTGAAGGCCACTCTTGAAGGAAACTTTGAGGATGTAACGGGTGCTTTCAATCTGGAAATGAAGCCAAAGGGTAATGGTGACTATGAGAAGCTGTATTATGGTGATCATGGTAACATTGGTTACAACTTCTTTGCTTATAGCATGGGTGATTTGCACCAGGATGCCGACAAAGACGAGGATAAGGACTATAATACCTTGCCACAAGGCATCGATTGGGGTACACCATATCGTGGTGATGACCGTATCTCATATAAGAACTTTGTGGTCGATGGTTCACAAGACCTCATGGTAGGTTATGCACCACCTCTTGAGACCGCACTTAATACCCGCTATAAGGATGTAGAACTCACCGAGTCCGAACGCTCTACACTGGTTAATATCGGTAGTTACTGTACCTTTGCTGCACACCGTGGCGTAGATCCTGTGGTCAACCTGAAGCACTTGCTGGCTCGTATCCAGTTCCGTGCGCTCCCTGGCGATGAGTCTGCCAGCAACACCACTATTGATGCCATCTTCGTGCGTACTCATAATCAGGGTGAGTTTGTCGTTGCACATCGCGATTCTACCAAGGTAGGCTTCTATCCTGATGAGACAACGATGGGCGATATCTATTTGCATGACCATCCCAAGGTTCTCTACGATACTGAAGGTAAGGCTACTGGTATTGAGCCTTCTAAAGTCCATGATACCAGTATCTATACTGCTGAGGCTGGCAATATTGATCAACTTACCGACGATATGATATGGCGTGTAGAGTGGACTGAAGATTGTTGGACGCATGATGAAGAAGGTAATCGTACTGGTAAGCAGCCACTGAATAAGCGTGGTGATCCTATTACGATGGGCGACAACATGATGGTGCCGCCTCGTGGCGAACTCGACATCTTTATTAAATCTACCTATAAGTTAGGCGAGCCTGACCAGCGTAGGTTCACCAGCCATTACACTATCAGTGCAGCCAACTTGGTGGAGAACAATCCTAATCGTGAGAAATACTATTTGGACGACGAATACTTTAAGGAAACGGGCGAGAAGCGTTATATCTTCAAGCCTGGATACTTCTATACCGTTACCCTCGTGGTATATGGTCTCTCGCAAATCAGAGTCTATGCCAA
>JAILMS010000155.1 GCA_024692385.1 Prevotella sp.
CCGAACAAACCAATCTTACCACCCTTCAGATAGGGCTCCAGCAGGTCGATAACCTTGATACCCGTTGCCAATACCTCTTTGGTGGTTGACAATTCCTCAAACTTTGGAGCCTCACGATGGATAGGATAAGCACCCTTCATATCGAGCTGTTCCATACCGTCGATAGGCTGACCAATAACGTTCAGCATTCGACCTTTAATCTGTTCGCCTGCGGGCATAACGATAGGTGAGCCCATAGGCTGTGCCTCCAATCCACGCTGCAGACCGTCGGTATTGTCCATAGCTACACAGCGTACGGTGTCCTCACCGATGTGTTGTTGTACCTCGACAATCAGCTGACTGCCGTTAGGACGTTCAATCTTCAAAGCCTCGTGAATTTTAGGCAGCACCTTTTCTGCATCCAGTCCCTTGGTATCGAAATAAACGTCGATAACAGGACCGATAATCTGCGAAATGTGACCTATAATTTGTGACATAAGCAGTGTTTTATTTATAATTTATTTAATTAATGTTTGTTTCTAGAAATATACTGTCTGCAAAGTTAGCAAAAAAAACGCAAATAAAAAAACATTTCCGATAAAAAATCGAAAATGTTAATTTTATGTGTAATGCCCGCAGAACTCTATAAAGCCACGATATTGACTTCAGTCCACAAGACAATATAACCTAACAGAAAGCCCAGCAACACTTTAGGCGTAATATGCTTGATATACCAGCCCAGACTGACATGCTCAGCCCTCATCAGCGCCAGTCCGCAAACGCTGCCCACCGACAGCAAGCAACCACCTACTGCCGTGGTGTAAGCGATGATGCTCCAATAGGCGCCATTGGTCATAACGCCACCAGCACCGACACTGTAGAGTGAGAGATTAGAGATGGCGATGGTAAAGGAATCCACGATACTACTCAGAAAACCAGCCAGGAAACCTATCAACCAGATGTCGGGAATATAGATGTCCAGCCAGTCGGCCACATCAGCCCATACACCCGTCTCCGTCACCACGCCCATGCCCAGCATGATACCTGTTACGAAAAGCACCTGCTGAAGAACGCCATATTGCAGCGACATCGGTACACGACGTCCCGTCGTCTGGTCGGCATTGATCAACTTGCGGTTAAAGGCTTCATTGACAACCCACAATACACTCAGCACACAGAGGGCGCCAAGGAAGGGAGCCAGCTTGGTAATATTATGAAAGGTGGGAATAAACCACAGACCGCCAATACCCACGATGAGCATCACGACGCGCTGCCAGCGGTTCAGTCTAGTGGCGTCGCCACGATAAGGCGAAGGACTCCAGGCTGTATCCAGGCGCTCGGGCAGTTCACGACTAATCAGATAGGTAGGTACCACACAAGCCAGCAATGCCGGAATACCCAGATAGGCAGAGAAGCGCGTGGCCGTCACAGCACCGTTTCCCCACAAGATGAGTCCTGTCGGGTCGCCAATCACGGTAAAGCAGCCTCCGCAGCAGGCTGCCAGCACGATAGCTGATCCCACATACATACGCTGTCTGGAATTCTGCAGGATATTGTGCATGATGACCAGCATCATCGTTGCCGTCGTCAGGTTGTCAAGATTTGCCGAGAGAGCAAAGGTAACAAGCGTAATGCTCCATAACAGGCGCTTGCTGCTACGCGTGCGTATCCATTCTGTAATGAAGTCAAAGCAGCCATTATTGCTCAGCAGTTCCACGATAGACATCGTAGCCAACAGGAACAGCACAATAGCGGCCGCCCTTCCCACATACTTCAGGAAGACGTGGTCGTAGATAAACCACTTCACCATATCGCTCGATGGCTCACTGCTGCCCAGCCATTCGATATACTCTTCAGGATGTTGGGCCATTACGAAGTCTGCACCCCAGCAGACATACACCACCCAGCCTATCGTTCCAAGGAACATGGCAATGGCAGCTTTGTTGACTCCCGTGAGATGGCCCGTTGCTATCAGCAGATAGGCCAGAAGGAGCATGGTTACGATGATGAGCGTCATAGGAACTTACTATATGACAATGAAATAATTATTTTTTCTCTGTCTCTGGCACAGCATAGCGTGCACCAGCCTCGTTGACGAGACGGCGAGCAAAGCTCTGAGGGTATCCTGGGCGTTTCACGGTAGCACCGAGTCCATACTTGCTGCGTGTGAAACTTCCGTTCTCCTCTGGCTTAACGGCCATATCGTTAAACTTCACAATAAGATGGAATGCCAGCTGTTTCCAGCGTGCCAGCATCTGCTGCGACTGACGGACACTATAGTCGTTGAGGAAACGCTGCATCTGCGCAGCATCCATATTCTTAGCCTGTGACTCTACAGCTGACTGCTGAGTCAGATAAGCCTGCTGCAGTGAGTCACGAACCTCTTTCATTACAGGGAACAAGGCCGAATAGCGGGGATATACCATATTGCTCACCCAGTTCTCTACCCAGTAGGCATTCTTGTCGCTGAAGTTCAGCTCGTCAGCTCCTGGTGTGTTGTAGCACTCAGGAAGCTGGGTCATAGAGCAGTAGATAGGTGTATAGGCGATCATGTTAGGATCGTCGTTACCAAACCAGAAGCAGCCACCCATCTCGCGAGGCAGCCAGGAACGCATCTGTGACACGAAGGTCCATGCGGTCTGCTGGGTAGAGATAGGACGCTCATTGAAATATTTCTTGCCATCTACCTCGAAATAAAGAGGTGTCGGACGATAGGGCATCTGCCAGATACCGCCACCGATATCGGTAGAGTCGATAGCCAACGGAGTACCCTCGTAGTGGTCGCGCATATCGCTCATGATATCCTCTACGCTGAGCTTCTTGACAGGAACAACCCACAATGGCATATCCTCTGCATCGGGTTCCTTACCGAGTGCCCAAGGCAGATACTGCTCCATGCCCTTGACATGGTGATTGAAGAAACTCCATACACGGGCCTCACACATGCGGCGACCAGAGAAGTCGGGAGCAGCGTAAGCCATCTTCCAGGAGAATTCCTCGTCACGGCCAGTGAACCAGCCCATCTTACGAGCATATTTGATAACGTTCTTTGAGTAGAGCACGTTCTCCTTATCCTTCAAGGGGAACACGCCGATGCGGCTCTGGTTGGCATGTCCGCAGATGGCGTTGTCGGGAATACGACGAGCTACCCAGACCACGCGCTCCTTAGATTTAGTGCGGTCGGCACCACAGCCCTGCATCTCCAGAATCCATGCCTCGTTGGGGTCGCAGATGGTAAAGGTCTCACCTTCTGAATAGTAGCCATACTGCTCTACCAGCGATGTCATAATCTGGATAGCTTCGCGGGCAGTCTTAGAGCGCTGCAAACCGATATATATCAGTGAACCATAATCTATTACACCTGTTGAGTCAACCATTTCCTCACGGCCGCCATAGGTTGTTTCTCCGATGGTTACCTGCCACTCGTTGATGTTGCCCACTACATTATAGGTCTCTGCAGCCTCAGGAATCTCACCCAGATATTTGTTGGTGTCCCACTCATAGATTTTGCGCATATCGCCCTTCTGGTGCTTGGCAGCAGGATAGTGAGCCAAACGCATAAAGGCGCCATAAGAATCGGCATTATACGAGCAGATGACGGAGCCATCGACAGAGGCTTTCTTACCTACGATAAAATTAGTACATGCTTCACTCTCACTCAATGACAACAGGCAATAGCCCAAGGCCATCAAAAATAGTCGTTTCATAGTTTAATTTTCTTTCTTAGTTCTTTATGGAGTGCAAAGTTAGTAGAAAAAATCGATATAAATGAAAAAAATGACATTTTCTTTGGTTTTTTGCTCACTAATTCGTACTTTTGTCCCGCCGATGGACTACGCCCTGCTTGTTAAAGGGTACCGTCGACGACAAAAATTGCATAGAAATATGAAAGTATTGAAATTCGGCGGAACGTCCGTAGGTTCCGTAAAAAGCATTCTTAGCTTAAAGAAAATTGTGGAGGCAGAGGCTCGGACGCAACCTGTCATTGTAGTAGTTAGTGCGCTGGGCGGCATCACGGACAAGTTGATAGCTACCTCACAAATTGCCCTCAAGGGAGACGATCGTTGGCGCGAAGAATTCGACGCGATGGTGAACCGTCACCACCAAATGATTGACACAATCATTACCGACGACAAAAAGCGTGTAGATTTATTTAATAAGGTTGACCAGTTGTTCGACCAGCTGAAGAGCATCTATTATGGTGTTTATCTGATTCACGACCTGTCGAAGAAGACGGAAGATGCTATTGTCAGCTATGGTGAGCGACTGAGTTCAAATATTGTTGCCAGCCTGTTTAAGGGTGGCAAGCGCATGAACAGCCGCGACTTTATTCGTACTGAGAATAAGAATGGTCGCCATCGCCTGGTGGCCGACCTCACCAACCAGCTCGTACACGAAGCCTTCAAGGAGTTGCCACAAATAGCCGTAGTGCCCGGCTTCATCAGTCGCGACAAGGATACGGGCGAGACCACCAACCTCGGTCGTGGCGGCTCTGACTATACAGCAGCCATCATTGCTGCAGCCCTCGATGCAGAGGTCTTGGAGATATGGACCGACGTAGATGGCTTTATGACGGCCGACCCGCGTGTCATCAAGACAGCCTATACCATCAATGAGCTGAGCTATATCGAGGCCATGGAGTTGTGCAACTTCGGTGCCAAGGTCATCTATCCGCCAACCATCTATCCTGTTTGCGTCAAGAACATCCCTATCAAGGTAAAGAACACCTTCAATCCGCAACATCCAGGCACCCTCATCAAAGACCATATAGAGAACGACGACAAGCCCATCAAGGGCATCTCGAGCATCAAAGGCACCACGCTGATTACCGTTACGGGTTTGTCTATGGTGGGTGTTATCGGTGTCAACCGCCGCATCTTTACCACGCTGGCCAACAAGGGCATCTCGGTGTTCATGGTCAGTCAGGCCTCTTCAGAGAACTCTACCTCTATCGGTGTGCGCGACGAAGATGCAGCAGCCGCTGTAGAGGTGCTCAACGAGGAGTTTGCCAAGGAGATAGAGACTGGCGCCATGTTCCCCATGCATGCAGAGAGTGGTCTGGCCACCATCGCTATCGTGGGTGAGAACATGAAGCACACACCGGGTATTGCCGGTAAGCTGTTTGGCACCTTAGGACGCTCTGGTATCTCGGTCATCGCCTGTGCACAGGGAGCCTCTGAGACCAATATCTCGTTTGTCGTAGAAGGTAAGTTCCTGCGCAAGTCGCTCAACGTGCTCCACGACTCCTTCTTCCTCTCAGAATACAAGGTGCTCAACCTCTTTATCTGTGGCATCGGAACGGTGGGTGGCATGCTTATCGAGCAGATTCGCAAGCAGTATGACGAACTCATGGAGCGCAACGGACTGAAGCTGAATGTGGTGGGTATTGCCAGCAGTAAGGCCGCCATCTTCGATCGCGACGGCATAGACCTGAGCAACTACCGCGAACAGCTGAAGACCCCAGAGGCACAGGGTAAGAACCTGCGCGACGAGGTCATTGGCATGAACATCTTCAACAGTGTCTTCGTAGATTGCACTGCCAGCCGCGATGTGGCAGCACTCTACCAGACCTTCCTCGAGCATAACATCAGCGTCATTGCTGCCAATAAGATTGCCGCCTCAGGCAACTATGCCGACTACCTGCGACTGAAGCAGACAGCCCGCCAGCGCGGTGTGTGGTTCCGCTACGAGACCAATGTGGGTGCCGGATTGCCCATTATCGGCACTATCAACGACCTGCGCAACTCGGGCGACGAGATACTGAAGATTGAGGCGGTGCTCTCTGGCACGCTCAACTTCATCTTCAACGAGATTAGCGCCGAGGTGCCCTTCTCCGAGACCGTTCGTCGCGCCAAAGAGCAAGGCTACTCAGAGCCCGACCCGCGCATCGACCTCAGTGGCACCGATGTGGTTCGCAAGCTCGTCATCCTTACTCGTGAGGCTGGCTATCAGGTAGAGCAGCAGGATGTCGAGAAACATCTCTTTGTACCTGCCGACTACTTCGATGGTAGCGTAGATGACTTCTGGAAGAAGTTGCCCGCGCTGGATGCCGACTTCGAGCAGCGCCGCCAGCAGCTGGAGGCCGCTGGTAAGCGATGGCGCTTTGTGGCTACGATGGAACACGGCAAGACCAATGTCGCCCTGAAGGAGGTTGACCGCAATCATCCGTTCTACAACCTCGAAGGTTCCAACAATATCGTGCTGCTTACCACCGAGCGCTATAAGGAGTATCCCATGCAGATACAAGGCTATGGAGCAGGAGCCAGCGTAACGGCTGCCGGAGTGTTCGCCAACATCATGTCTATCGCTAATATATAATAAGGTATGAAGCACATTATCATTCTCGGCGATGGAATGGCTGACCACAAGGTAGCAAGCCTCAATAACAAGACTCTTCTCGAATATGCACGCCCTGAATACATGAACCGCTTGGCTCGCGAAGGACGCTGCGGCCGACTCATCACCGTTCCCGAGGGATTCCCTCCAGGCTCTGAAGTGGCCAACACCGCCATCCTTGGCTACGACCTCAACAAGGTCTATGAAGGCCGCGGACCACTGGAAGCCGCTTCCATCGGCTACGATATGCAGGACGACGACTTTGCCATCCGTTGTAATATCATTACCCTTGGCGATGGCAAGATTATTACCCATAATGGTGGCAATCTCGAGACCGACGATGCCCGCCGGCTCATCGACTATCTCAACGAGCACCTCGCCAAGCCCATCAACGAGCGTGAGGGCTGCGAGCGCGTCAAGTTCATCACGGGCATACAGTATCGCCATCTGCTCGTCATCAAGGGTGGCAACAAGCACATCGTCTGCGCCCCACCCCACGACCATCCCAACGAGCCCTGGCGCCCACTGCTTGTTAAACCCAGTGTAGAGTGTAGAACGGAGAATGTAGAGTTTTCTACCGATGTAGAGGGCTGTGCGGAAGCAAACTCTACACTCTACACTCTACACTCTAAACTCTCTCCCCAACAGACTGCCTCTCTCCTCAACGAGCTTATTCTCCGCTCTCAGGAGCTGCTGCCCAAGCACCCCTATAATCTGGCTAAGGCTGCCAAGGGCGAGCGACAGGCTAACAGCATCTGGCCATGGAGCGGTGGCTATCGCCCCAGCATGCAGACACTGATGCAGCAGTTCCCCGAGATTAAGTCGGGTGCTGTCATCTCTGCCGTCGACCTCATCCAGGGCATCGGTCGCTATGCCGGCTTGCGCATTATCAAGGTGCCTGGAGCCACCGGTCTGGCCAATACCAACTATGAAGGGAAGGCACAGGCAGCCATCGACGCCCTCAAGACCGACGACTTCGTCTTCGTACACGTAGAGGCCACCGACGAGGCTGGCCATGATGGAGATGTAGAGCTCAAGCTCAAGGCCATAGACTATCTGGACAAGCGCCTCATAAAACCCATTCTCGAAGCCACAGAGCAGATGGACGAGCCCGTATGCATCGCCATTCTGCCCGACCATCCCACGCCCGTAGAGCTTCGCATCCACGTCAACGAGCCTGTGCCCTTCATCATCTGGCATCGCGGCATCGAGGCCGACAGCGTAGAGCAGTACGACGAGGTATCGTGTGTCGCTGGCAGCTATGGACTGCTCAAGCTCCAGCAATTCATCCAAGAATTCATGAAAATACAATAGACTATGAAGTATTACAGCACCAATGGAAAAGCACCACTTGCCGACCTCAAGAAGGCGGTGGTGAAAGGACTGGCAGAAGACCGCGGTCTCTATATGCCAGAGAAAATCTATCAGTTGCCCAAGGCGTTCTTCGACGACTTTCAGAATATGTCGTTTCAGGATATCGCCTACAACGTAGCCTCCAACTTCTTCGGTGAGGATGTCGATGCCGACGCCCTGCAGGATTTGGTCTACGACACGCTGTCGTTCGACTGCCCCATCGTTAAGGTAGAAGACAATATCTATTCGCTGGAACTGTTCCACGGTCCTACCCTTGCCTTCAAGGATGTCGGTGCCCGCTTCATGGCACGCCTGCTGCAGTACTTCCTTAGAGTGGCCCCCTCGGGGGCAGCTGGGGGGTCTGTCAACGTCCTCGTAGCCACCTCTGGCGACACCGGCTCTGCCGTAGCCAACGGCTTCCTCGGTGTGGAGGGCATCCATGTCTATGTGCTCTATCCCAAGGGCAAGGTCAGCCCCATCCAGGAGTGCCAGTTCACCACGCTCGGCAAGAACATCACCGCCATTGAGGTCGATGGCGTCTTCGACGACTGTCAGGCGCTGGTCAAGTCGGCCTTCATGGACGAGGAGCTCAACAAGCACATGATGCTCACCTCTGCCAACTCCATCAATGTGGCTCGCTTCCTGCCCCAGGC
>JAILMS010000081.1 GCA_024692385.1 Prevotella sp.
TCGTCAAGCGTTTAGAGGAAAAGCTATGAAAACGCTGTGGCATTATATCTGTCGCTTTCTGGTAATGCTATTGATATTACCTATCCGTTTCTACCAGACGTCTATCTCGCCATTGACTCCTCCTTCCTGTCGCTTCACTCCCACTTGTAGTGAGTATGCACGTCAGGCTATTATCAAGCACGGCCCTTTCAAGGGACTCTATCTGGCCATTTGGCGTATCCTGCGCTGTAATCCCTGGGGCGGCTCTGGCTACGATCCCGTACCGTGACCTGATCTTTCTTGTAATACTTTTTTGATATGCGTTATACATATCTTACCCAGATGATGCGCTAAATGTCTGAAAATCTGATGATAGCACGTTCTTCTTGGTGAAAGGTAGCTTATACATTTCATAGATATTATTGTTATAGGTTATTATTAGTTTAACTTTGCAGTCGCAAAACAAACGATTTTGCCGCGTGAAAACTATAAACTTAACGCAAAACTGCTAATTACAACTAAAAGATTCACTGTAACAATGAAACAAGTTCTATTTTCTTTGTTTGCTGTAGCTGTTTCAATGAGTGCTTCAGCAGGCAGTGAGAAAGGTCCCACAATGGGATGGAGTTCATGGAACACTTTCTCTGTACACATTTCCGAAGACATTATCAAAGGACAGGCTGACGCGATGGTTAGCCAGGGACTGAAGGATGCTGGTTACGAATACATCAATATCGATGATGGATTCCAGTATGGACGCACTCCTGAGGGTAAGGTATGTATCCATCCTGAGCGCTTCCCCAATGGCTTGAAGGTGGTGAGCGACTACATCCACTCCAAGGGCCTGAAGGCAGGTATCTACAGTGATGCCGGCGACTGCACTTGCGGTAGCATCAGCAATGGCGACGTGCGCAATACCAACGTAGGTATGTATGGCTACGAACAGATTGATGCCGACTACTTTTTCAAGGAGTTAGAGTTCGACTTCATCAAGGTTGACTATTGCGGCGGCAGCCATTTAGGACTGAACGAGCAGGAGCAGTACACACGCATCTATAACGCCATCAAGAATACAGGGCGTGAAGTCGTTTATAACCTCTGCCGTTGGCGCTACCCTGGAACGTGGTGCCATGATATTGCTAACTCGTGGCGTACCACGGGCGATATCAACGAGAGCTGGCAGTCGGTGAAGGACCTCATCCAAGAGAACCTTTACATGTCGGCATACTGTTTCAATGGCACCTACAACGACATGGACATGCTGGAGGTTGGCCGCTCGCTGACTGCTGAGGAAGACAAGACCCACTTTGGTATGTGGTGCATCATGTCGAGTCCGTTGCTCATCGGCTGCAATATGGCAACCATCAAACCTCGTGCCTTGGAGTTGCTGAAGAATACGGAACTGATAGCCCTCAACCAAGACCCGCTCCATCTGCAGGCTTATGTTGTTCAGCATATTGGCGATACCTATGTGCTGGTGAAGGACCTTCAGACGCTTCATGGTACGACACGTGCCGTAGCTCTCTACAACCCCTCCGACAAAGAAGTGCTGATGAATGTCAGCTTCAGCGAGTTGGACTTAGGCGGCAAGGTAGCTGTGCGCGACTTGTTTGAACACAAGGACCTGGGCACCATGCAGCAGACACTCTCCGTAGTTGTCCCTGCGCACGGCACCCGCATCTATCGCCTGACTGCCGACCAGCGTCTGGAGCGCTATGTCTATGAGGCAGAGACCGCTTTCCTTCACGACTATCAGCAGGTGGCCAATAACGAGGCGTTGGGTACAGCTATCTATCAGTCGGGCGACGGTGCCAACGGACGTATGTATGCCGGTTGGCTGGGCAATCGTCGCAGCAACTCCCTGGAGTGGCGCGATGTCTATGTAGCTGAAGCCGGCCAGTATGTGCTCCGTTTCCGTGCTGCCACACAAGAGAGCCGTTCTTTCACTGTTGCAGTCAATGGCACGCCGGCAGGTACCATCAGCGTGAAGACCTCTGACTGGGGCATCTTCCAGGAGTATGAGCAGACCGTCACGCTGCAGGCAGGTACTAACCATGTCCAGTTGTATAACGAGAATGGCTGGATGCCTAATATCGACTGTATGCTGGTCGAGAAACAAGGCGAGAACACCGTTCTCAATCGTCAGCTCAGCGAGGCTACGGCACGTCTGGCAGGTCTCGCTGCCCATACAGATCTTCCTGCTGCTTTTGCACAGCAGGTCAGTGAACTGATTGCCCAGGCTTCAAATCAGGAGTTAGAGGACAGCAAGAAGGCGTCGATGCTCGTCGAAGTCGAAAAGATGCTGCAGTCAATAGATACCGCCGTGTCCATTTGCCACGACTTTAAACGATGGGATGATAGTGCAAAAAAGAATGCAGCAGTCAGCACGCAGTCTACTGCGCTTACTACTCTGAACGCTTCGCTCGACAGTGCTAACAAAATGCTGGCAGAAGCTACCACAACAGCAGCTATGAATAGTGCGTTCAGCACGTTGAAGACCGCCGTGACGCGCTTTCTCAAGTCTGACGACGCACAGCCCCGTGAGGGCGAGTCGCTCGATATGACGTTGCTGGTTACTAACTATGACTTTTCCATGAACAACGGTTGGGCGGGAAGTCCCACCTACCGTTCCGGGTGTGGTGAGGAGTTCAATAAAGACTTCGACATGTTTCAGCAACTGTCTGCCATGAAACCTGGTGTATACACCGTTGGTTGTAATGCGCTCTTCCGCGTAGCAGCCAACGATGGTGGTGCAGCCTATCGTTCTGGTACTGAGGATGTTCAAGCCTACTTCTATGTCAACAGTCAGCAGGCGAAGTTGAAGTCTCTTTATGCTGAGGAATGGCCTGAGGCCTCACAATACGGCTGGGTAGATAGCCAGAACGGTTATCCTCACAGCATGCATGCTGCAGCGCTTCGCTTTGCAGAGGGCGCTTACCAGAATGTTATCGAGTACACACAGCAGAGCAAGTCTGCGCTGCGCATTGGCATTAAGCTCAGTGGTCATCAGAATGACAGTTGGTGCTGTTTTGACAATTTCTCTATCAGCTACAAGCCACTGCCCACCAATACAGGTATAAAAAATAAAAAAAAAGACCGGCACGCAGATAAGGCCTATAGCCTACAGGGCTATGAAGTCAATGACAGCTATGCTGGTCTCGTAGTGAAAAACGGTAGAAAGGTGCTCCAGTGAGCACCTTTTTCTATGTGATTTTTGGTCATATAAGAAAAAAGTAGTACTTTGACTACGTCGAAAGTACTTTCGTTCGACAATAAAAGCAAAAAAAAGAAATTTTTGCTTTGTATTGTGCTCACTTATTAGTACCTTTGCACCCTTAAAAGCATTAAACGATAATAAGATATGAAGAATTTTGTAGAAGAATTACGCTGGCGTGGTATGCTGGCACAGATGATGCCCGGTACGGAAGAACTTCTCCAGAAGGAGATGGTGACGGCCTATCTGGGTACTGACCCTACGGCAGACTCACTGCATATCGGTCACCTCTGTGGCATCATGATGCTGCGCCACTTGCAGCGCTGCGGCCACCGTCCCGTTATCCTCGTGGGTGGTGCAACAGGTATGATTGGCGACCCCTCAGGTAAGTCTCAGGAGCGCAACCTGCTGAACGACGAGACGCTGCGTCATAACCAGGAGTGCATCAAG